>DNDO01000250.1:30970-46513 GCA_003484265.1 Anaerolineae bacterium | reverse complement strand
ATTTCCTGGGGAGTGATGAGAATCCGCGCAACGATATCGGATACGAGTAACGCTGTCCCGCCTCCGACAATGCTGAGGGGAAGTAATCGTTTGTAATCGGGACCAAACCAAAGTCGAATCAGATGCGGGACGATGAGCCCGATAAAGCCGATGATACCGGAAAAGGCTACAGCGGCGGCGGTCGTCAATGAGGAGGCGATCAACAGAATCCGTTTTGTGCGGGTGACGTTGAGTCCGAGTTGTTGGGCCTGGTCGTCACCGAATTGTAAAACGTTGAGGGCATGACCGCTGAAGAGCAGGATACCGATGCCGATGACGAGATAGGGAAGCATGGCGAGGATGGCGGTCCAGTTGTTTTGGGTTGCGCCGCCAAGCAGCCAGCCGAGCGCGCGTCGGACCTCGCTGGTGGAGCGGATCATGAGGAACGATGTCAGCGACGTGGCGAACGATGAGAATGCGACACCCGCGAGGATGAGGTTGGTGGTTGGGATGGTCTGACCGACGCGCGCAAGGGAGTAAACAATGAAGACGGTGAGGAGCGCGGCTAGGAATGCTGCCATCGGAATTGCCATGAGACCCCAGAATGAATAGGGCCATTGAACTGACATGGCAATGACCGCACCCAGCCCCGCGCCCGATGCGATGCCGATCAGGAACGGGTCAGCCAGCGGGTTGCGGAACAAGCCCTGATAGGTCGCGCCGCTGCCAGCGAGTGCTGCGCCGGTCAATGCGACGAGAACTGTGCGCGGCAGACGAATCTTCCACAGGATGGATGTGGATATTTCTGTGCCGTTGCCGAGTATGACCTGCCAGAGTTCCCTGGGGGAAATGAAAACAGAACCGATCGCGAGACTGAGCAGCAAGGCGAATGAAAGAAATATGAAAGAAGAAAGATATGGTTTGTTTTTCATATATATTGTAGTGGCGTGTCTTGGACCTGCCCCTACGGCGCTAACATTTATTCAAACAATCCGGGCCGCAAAAGTTTCGCGAGTTGTTCGAGCCCGTCCACGAGGCGCGGACCGGGGCGGCTGATGAGGTTGTCGTCGATGGGGAAAACCGCATTACTCTTCACCGCTTCGATGGATTCCCAACCGGGTCGTTCCAAAACGGATTCGGGTGTCACGCCCCAGATCGCGTCACCGAGAATGATGACCGAGGGGTTGGCGGTCACGATCTGTTCGAGGCTGAGCTGTGGATATGGATCAGTTGCCATGCCGCCGACATTGAATCCGCCTGCGCGTGCGATCAACAGATCACCGAACGTGCCGGGACCATACGTCCACGGCTTGGTCGGGTCGGTCGCATCGATCTCATAGAAGACGGGGATACGGGAGGAAAGCGGCATGATCTTTTCATCGACGGCGGCGACGCGGGCTTTGAGCGAGTCAACAAGTTCGGTCGCATCATGACCGCTGAGAGAGGCTACTGTTTTGAGATTCTCATACATCCCTTCGAGCGTGGTTGGGTTGCCAAGATAATAAACGGTGAGACCCAAATCTTCGAGTTGCTGCACCAACTCAGGCGGATTGATCTCTGCGGCGAGGACGAGGTCGGGTTCGAGCGCAACAATGGCTTCGACGTTGTATTCGCCGAACGAACCGCCGATGACCTCAATAGATGCGGCTTCTGCGGGATAGTCACTGAATTCATCGCGCCCCACTACCTGTGAGCCTGCGCCGACAGCAAAGAGTATCTCTGTGTTGGAGGGCGCGAGTGAGACAATTCGCTGGGGAGTTTCTTCGAGGGTGATCTCGCGTCCGAGCCCGTCAGTGTAGGTGATGGATGGAACTTCGGTTAGCGCTATGGGAGCGGGGGCTTCAGTGGTGGCAATCTCTATTGAAACGGGAGCAGATGTCGGGGCGGTTTGAGGCGCGCAGGCTGTGAAGAGCGCGATGACTAGGGTAAGTAGGAATGTCTTGCGTAACATTTTTTCTCCTAATATATATTCAGATCTCACAAGTCTTCAAGACCTGTGAAATCTCTTGGGATAAGAATCAAAATCCCCAGCATGGGCTGGGGAGATAGAGGGTCGCCAGTTCGGCAGTCCTCCACCTCCTTTCGCGAGAGAGTGGTGAACCGACCAGAGCGGGCGACCTGACTTCATTAGTTAGCTAGTCTTCTGGTCTGCTGCTCTCCCAGTCGTGTTGGTTTGACTGGAGAACGAGAAGACAAAGAGACTACATGACTAAATTCACAGTTGCGCGACAGTGTTGGAATTACACCAACTTCGCCGCTTGCTGGTCGTGTTAATTGCCTATATTGTATGACGCAGACGCGGGAACGTCAACCTGCGATCTGATGCGCAGATAAAGAAGAACGAAGATGATGATCGACGCAATGAGCAGCGCATTGTTTCCGTCACGCCCAAATAAGATCAACGCAATCGTGGGGCCGAGATAACACAGCGTTGTCAAGATCTGTTCAGCCCTCGAGTTAACGAGTATTGCAAAAGGGACAAGCAGAAGAAGGAAATCGTAGTTGTATAAATATGGGCTGGCAAGGATTGTTACCATCAGCGCGGATGCAAGTAATAATGATGGGGATTTCAATAAAGTCTTGCGCTTCAAGAACAGGATGAGGACGAGCACGGTCAATATCACGCCGCCAATTGCACCTGCCTGCGAAAGGCTTAATTCCCCGCTGAGGCTTCTCGACAACCATACCGAGATGTTGACGCACTCTGAACACGTGGTGATGTGACCGAGGTCGCGGTAACTAAACAGTGAGCCAAGATAATTGACGAACCAATTTGAATCTGCGAGGAAGCCGATGGTGAAAAGGAGTACGCCAGCCGTAATCGTATGTTTGAGAGCGATTTTCCCAAAGTCGTCTTTTCTAATGAAGAGATAAACCAACCCTGCCAGGAGGATCAAGCCTCCGATATGAGGTTTGAACGTGAGCAATGCCATGCCGAGGGCAGTCAGCGCGGGGAGTTTGTATTTGAATGCATAGATCAACATGGATGTGCCCAGCAAAACGGGGAAATCATATTGTCCGATGGCAAGCGTCCCCAGCACAGGAAAGAAGAAAAGCGCGGCAGGGAAGGCGAGCAATCTATAAAGCGGCTTCCATCCATCTGTGAGAAACCAGACGGAAAGGAATAGCAGAACAAGGTTGATCTCGAACCATAGAACAGCCGCTTGTTGAATTGTGAGCACCCCAAGATAAACCGTGCTGAGCGCATACCAAGGCGGATAGGCGAATTGCGGCATGAAGTTTTCGTCAATGTTCGTGTCATACACTTCATTGATCATTTGTATCTTAGCAGAGTGGCTGTAGACGTCGATGCCGAGGGTCAGTCCCTGTGTGGTGTAGTAGATCACCTTGAAGTCTGAGTTGGTGGCGAGAGGAATGGGGACTATTAATGCAACAGCGACCATAATCATTGCAATAAAAAGGATGATAAGAGTGTTTCGTTTCATGGTCTCCTGGTGATTTTACTGAAAAAACCGTGAAAACGTAACCAGTGAAACGGATAGAGAAAATACCAATATAAGAAGCCCGGCAGTCCTAGTGGGGAAAAGAAGAGTGTTTGAGATGTTAAGTCTCTCTCGATCCAAAGTTTCCCGAAGGGAGTGCGGTATTCATCCCTTACCTTTAGCCCCTCAACCCTTTTGGATATTTGTCCCTCATAGGGATGGGAATCTTTATGCAAGATAAAACATCCCTCGTGTTTGATGAACTTGGTTTTAGATTTGCCATACTCCCAGATACGTTCAATGTCATCCGGATGTGTTTTTTCGAGTGCGTCTTTTATCGCGATATCAAAGTTAATAAGTTTTACCTCAGGGAATATTTGTAGGGCTTCTGAGTGTTTGACGATGCTGTCCGAGGACAAGCCCTCGATTAATGCACGGGCAATGGGATACGGGACCGGAGTTACCAGTCCCACACCGAACGCCATGAACCAGACTGGAATACCGGGTATTAAGAATAAGCTACGTTTCAGCCCGCGGATGTGAGCATAACCCAGCATCAACTCTTTATAGGTGTATGTTTCCCGTCCGCCGATCTCGAAGATACCGTTTTGTCCATTTTTGTTTTCAAGTGCGGCGAAGAGGTAATCGATCACATTCTGTATCGATATAGGCTGGGATTTGTTCCTCATCCATGCGGGACCGGGCACGATGGGGCATAACTCGGTCATGAAACGTATCATCTCGAACGAAATACTCCCCGACCCTGCGATCACACCGGTGCGAAATTCCGTAACGGGGACTCTTCCCTCGCGTAACACTTTTCCTGTTTCGATGCGTGAGCGCATATGCGGCGCGATGTGTTGTTCGGGGTCGGCGAGACCGCCAAGATAGATGATGTGTTCGACTCCCGCTTTTTCAGCAGCGGACGCGAAGTTGCGTGCAGCATTCAACTCGGTGGAGGTGTAGCCTTGTCCTTGCGACATGTTGTGGATGAGATAGTAGGATGTGTGGACGCCGTCGAAGGCATGGGCGAGGGAGGATGAGGATGAGACGTCAGCTTGGATAATGTCGATTTTGTTGAACCAGGTACGTCCTCTGAGTCGAAGCGGGTTTCGGGCGAGAGCCCGGACTCGATAGCCGGAGTCCAATAATCTTGGAATCAATCTGCTGGCTATGTATCCTGTCGCACCGCTGACGAGGATGAGTTTTTTATCCATACTCATGAGACATTAGGACGCGTGCGCGGCTCGCAAGCCTGCGTGTCAATCCATCAAAGATGAAACGATGCGGGAGCCACATGGCATACCAATAGAGAAATCCGAAAAGACCGCGCGGCGCGAAATAAGCAGTGACCGTGAAGAGCGTTTTATCGTTTTGAGTCTCCGACTTAAATTCAAGCCATGCTTTGCCGGGCAGTTTCATTTCGGCACGCAAACGCAAAAGCCGATTCGGCTTCACGTCTTCAACTCGCCAAAAATCTAGCGACTCGCCAACGCGCAATTCGTCAGGATGGCGGCGACCACGCCGCAACCCCACACCTCCGATAACTTTGTCCACCCATCCGCGCATACCCCACGCCCAATCCATGTAGAGCCAGCCGCGCCCGCCGCCGATGCCCTTATACGAGCGATAAACGGCTTCGGGCTTGAGATCGAGCAAAATCTGGCGCGTTTCGATGAACATGCCTTCTTCAACTGTGAATTTATACGGCTTGATATCCCCCGCCACTGTGACAAGGGCATCTGACCAACTGGTTTCGACGTTATCCCGTTGGATACGTCCGAGTGCGAGATGGAGGGCGGATTGGAAGTCTATTGGTTTGATCTGCGGAAATAAATTCCTCGCCGCTTCATCCCTGACGATGAGTTGGGCGCGCAGTCCCTCGATCAGCGGCAACACGAGACGCCAATGAATGGGCGTGACCAAATGCACCCAATACGCAGAGAGATGAGGGGCATGGAACGGGATGCGAATGAGATAACGTTTGAGATGTCGTTCCTTTGCATATTCAATCAGCATTTCAGCGTAGGTAAGACGGTTCGGTCCGCCGATCTCGATGAAACGTCCCGTGCTATCAGGAGTATCGATTGCTTCCATTAAATATGAAAGCACATCGCGTATGGCAATCGGTTGTGCTGTTGAGAAGAACCACGCCGGGCAAATAAGCAATGGTTCACGCTCTGTCAGATAACGGATCATTTCGAATAATACGGAACCTGAGCCGACGATCATGCCCGCGCGGAATTCTGTGACGGGCACATTGCTGGAATGCAGTGCGTACCCTGTCTCATGACGGGAGCGAAGATAGGGGGAGAGGTCGGCAGTCGGGTCAACCAATTCGCCCAGATAAATGATTCGTCCGATACCCGCTTTGCCTGCGGCGTTGGCGAAATTGCGCGCGATTTCCATATCCCGTTCGGCGTTATCTTTTCTGCCTTGCTTGCCGTGAATAAGATAGTACGCAATAGAAACATCTTTCATGGCTTCGGTCAATGTGCCTTCGCTGATTGCGTCACCAGTAACGACTTCCACTTTGTCAAGCCATGAACGTCCTTGAAGACGCGCAGGGTCACGGGCGAGAACTCGCACGCGGTGGCCTGTATCGAGCAGACGCGGCACGAGCCGTCCGCCGACGTAGCCGGTTACCCCAGTTACGAGAATGGATTTGGCATCAACCATGAATGGATTATATCTTTTGAATTTGACACAAATGTCACATATTTGGAGGAAAGTTGTCAGTTATTGGTTCTTACTGAGGGTTCTATAATCATTATCAAAACAAACCGAAAGGAAATAAATTATGATCGCATGGTTTATGGGTCTGCCTCCCATCTTGCAGGCTTTCCTTGCAACTTGTTTTACGTGGTTCGTTACCGCGTTGGGGGCGGGTCTTGTCTTCTTCTTCAAGGAAATTAATCGCAGAGTACTGGACGGCATGTTAGGGTTCGCCGCGGGCGTGATGATCGCCGCCAGTTTCTGGTCTTTGCTTTCACCGTCCATTGAAATGGCGGGGGAATTGTCACAGCCTGCATGGTTTCCTGCCGCTGTCGGTTTCATTTTGGGCGGGATCTTCCTCTGGGTGGTGGATTCATTCCTTCCGCATTTGCATCTTGGTTTTCCGTTGAATGAGGCGGAAGGCATCAAGACCAATTGGCAGAGAAGCATCCTGTTGGTCATGGCGATCACGCTTCATAATATTCCTGAAGGGCTGGCTGTCGGTGTGGCATTTGGTGCGGTGTATGCCGGGTTCCCTTCTGCATCATTGGCTGGGGCGGTTGCGCTGGCGATCGGCATCGGCATTCAAAACTTCCCTGAGGGCACTTCGGTCTCCGTTCCATTACGTCAGGCGGGGATGAGCCGTGTGAAAAGTTTTTGGTATGGGCAACTTTCTGGGGTTGTCGAACCAGTTGCCGGCGTAGTGGGAGCCGCAGCGGTGATTCTCATCCGCCCGATCCTGCCTTATGCGCTTGCTTTCGCGGCGGGGGCCATGATCTATGTTGTGATCGAGGAGTTGATCCCCGAATCGCAGTTGGATAAGGATTATCACGTCGCCACGGGCGGAGCGATGCTGGGGTTTGTGATCATGATGATTTTGGATGTTGCGCTGGGATAGACCCGCAAACTAATGTAGAATCCAAGACATGCCGTTGTTTTGGATCTCCATTTTCTTTATCTCCGGGATCATTCTCGCCAGCCTCGTTTCGCTTCCCGCCTGGATCTGGATCCTGCTCTGCGCCATTTTTCTTGTTCTTCACCTGATATTTCGACTCGCCCTATCGCGCTTTCCAGACAGTTCTTTAAATTCATTGCTTGGGGCTAATTTTTTTGTATCGCTGCTTCCCGTTTTCCTGCTGTTCGGCTCGGCATACTATCAATTCCGACAGCCGGACATAGACGCGTTTCACATCGCCTTTTATAACGACCGCGAATATGACCTGCTCATCACAGGCACCGTCGCTGAGACTCCCGATTATCGTGACACTTACACCAATCTGCGCGTTAGGGTAGACAAGGTGGATACCGGCGACGGCGACCTCTCTGCCAGCGGGTTGATCCTCGTTCGCGCTTCCAACAATGAAACGTTCGAATACGGCGAACGGATACGCTTGCGCGGCAAGTTAAAGACTCCTCCGGAGAACGAGGATTTTTCCTACCGCGATTATCTTGCCGCGAAAAACATTCATTCGTATATGACGTCTGCCGCGATCACTGTCCTGCCGGGCAACGGCGGCAACTTAATTCTCCGCGCACTTTACGATTTCAAAGAAAAATCATTCACCAACATCTATCGTCTCTTCCCAGATCCAGAGTCTTCATTATTGGCAGGCATCCTGCTTGGCGTGGACACGGGTCTTACGCGGGAATTGCAGCAAGCCTTCAAGAACACAGGCACGGCGCATATTATCGCTATATCAGGATTCAACATCAGCATCATCGCGGGAATTTTCGTTACCTATTTCAGCCGGTTTCTTGGCGAGCGGAGAGGCGCAATATTGGCTGTCTCTGCGATCATTCTATATACAATATTGGTCGGAGGTGATGCGGCTGTGGTTCGCGCGGCGGTTATGGGAACGCTCGCTTTATTGGCCAGGCAATTGGGGCGGCGTCAGGTGGCGCTTAATACGCTAATGGCCGTCGCGTTGCTGATGTGTTTGTGGAATCCGCTTTATGTTTGGGATGTCGGTTTTCAGTTATCGTTCTTTGCGACGTTGGGATTGATACTTTATGCCGAGCCGTTTTCGCAATTTGCGAATAGAATCATCACAAAGTATTTCCCAACGTCAACGGCAGAAAAGTTCACCAAACTTTTTTCAGAATTTGTATTGCTCACCCTCGCCGCGCAGCTCACCACGATTCCGATCATGGCTTATCATTTTCAACGCATCTCACTGATTTCATTTATCGCCAATCCGTTCATTCTGCCTGCGCAGCCCGCTGTAATGATCCTGGGCGGTCTTGCTGTTCTGCTGAGTCTCGTATGGCTTCCTCTCGGTCAGATCGCGGCGTGGATCGCGTGGCCGTTTGTCGTGTATACGATCCGTATCGTGGAAATATTCGACCGTGTGCCGAATGGGACGATCTTTCTTGGGGACCTCTCGATCTGGTTCGTTGTTCTGTTCTACGCCGCGCTTTTTTCTTTGACGTTTGGCTGGTCCAATTTCAAAGATCGGATTCGGTCACTTGGGCAGAGGGCAGGTACGGTTGGAGTCGGAGGCGTGTTTGTCCTCCTGGTTATTGGTCTGTTGTTGGTCTGGCGTGCGGCAACCACTGTCCCTGATGGACTCTTGCACATCACGTTTTTGGATGTCGGTTCGGCGGATGGAGTCCTCATAAAAACGCCGTCGGGTAAAAATATATTGATCAATGGCGGGGAAAGTGTTACAACGCTCTCCGATGAACTTGGAAGAAGAGTTTCATCGTTCGACCGAAGACTGGACTGGCTCATTATTGCCGGTACGGACGAGGAACAAGTTGCCGCCCTGCCGCGCGTCCTGGAACGATACACGCCTGACGCGGTGCTGTGGAGCGGTAACCGGCAGGCTTCGTTTTCATCGCGTGTGTTGAATGAATATCTGGTCTTGCAGAGTATCCCTGTGACGGATATGGAAACCGACCAGGTTCTCGATCTAGGCGAAGGAGCGACATTGACCGCTTTAACGACAGGCCCGCGCGGCGCGGTGTTATTGCTTGAATATAAAAACTTCCGTGCGTTGGTGCCAGTTGGCATGAGTTTTGAAGCTTTGGATGAATTGCGATACGGAAAAAGTATTGGACCCGTAAGTGTGCTCTCGCTGGCTGACGCAGGCTACGCCTCGTCAAACCCCGAAGAATGGATATTGAATTTGAACCCCGAACTGATCGTGTTGAGCGTGGATGCGGCAGACCAAAATGGAATGCCCGATGCGGAAACTCTCGAAATAGTAAAAGACCGTGCGTTACTGCGAACTGACGTCAACGGTTGGATCGAAATTTCGACAAATGGCTCGCAAATGTGGGTGGATGTGGAACGATGATGCTTGCAATCTGATGCCGAAACATGTATAGTATATCTGGCACGAGGAGAGATAAAAGATGACGGAATTGACCATCACCACATCGCAACTTCAGGGGGATGTTTCAGCGACCATACTTCATTTACAGGGCCATTTGCATGGGCCCACCGAACTGGAACTGCTCGACCGGGCGCGTCAGGAATTTGAAGACGGCACAAGATATCTGTTGCTCGATATGTCGGAACTCGAGGTTCTGTCCAGCGCGGGTCTGCGTGCGATACAAAACATCTTCAAGTTGTACACTCCGCAGGACGATGTCGAAATGATGCGCAAGCGCGGCAAAGAACCGTATAAATCCCCGTATTTGAAGATCGTCTCCGCGAAACCCGAGATATATTATGTATTAAGCATCACCGGTTTCCTGCAAAACATTCCGATCTACAATAATCTGATAGACGCGACCGATTCATTTTAAAGAATTTACTGCGCTTACAAACATATCCACCATCTTTCCGATATTGATCTCTTCCTTTACGATCCGATAAGATTCTTCACCCATCCTTCGCAAACGCGCTATATCTGATAGCGCGTCTTTTATTGCGAATGACAACGCATCAAAGTCATCGGGCGGAATTTGCCATCCGTTTTCTTTTCTAACCAGATCATCCTGTGTTCCGTCCCCCTGCGCTACGATAACGGGTAATCCGAAACTCATCGCTTCCTGTACGGCGAGTCCGCCGGTTCCTGGTAGGACGAAGAGGTCTGCTTCTTCAAAATAAGCCTTCAGTTCGCCTCCATGCTTCGCCCCGCTAAATACCGCACCCGGATAAATTTCCGCGGCAAGCCTCTCAAGGGATTCGCGTTCGGGTCCGTCACCGACAATGACCAACTTTATATTCTTTATGTCAGCGCAGGCGCGTAACAAATTGTCAACGCGTTTTCGGGCTTGTAACCTGCCAACGAACAATATATTTGGTCTCATTTCTAAGGTCGAGGGTCTGGATGGTAAGGGGTGTGATGGCGAAGGAGAGACGGAGTTATGCGCGACAAAGATTTTGTCTTTTGGATAACCCAAATTCGCATACTCATCTGCTCCCCGTTGGCTGTATGAGATCATTGCGTCGAATTGACGGATGAATGAGAGCCTTCGTTGTCTTCTGAATCCGCTAATGGGTGGCGAACCGAGTCCCCATCCGATGACTGGTTTATTTTGTTTATGCATCCACTTTACTGCAGATGGCGTGGACAGATACCGCGCATTGGCTTCCATGATAAGCGTATCGGGGTTCCATTCCATTAACCAGTCCATTAATCCATGTTGATAGCATAGATATAAGGAGCTGCTAAAGAAGTGGAGGTTTCTTCCTAACTGATAATCCGCAATTTGTAATTGATTTGTCGTCGTGATGTTCTCTGCTTGGCGCGGTAAACCGGTAAAGAGGCTCATCCCGCCATTACAAGCACGGGCGAGCAGGTCAAAGAATGGTGCGCGGTAGTTGGGGAGAACACGTTGCTGTAGAGCGAGTCTGCCATGAAACTTATTCATCTAGCAAGACCTTGAGATATTCATCTGTCATTTTGTCCAAACCAAGATTCGCCTCCGCCTGGATTCTCGCCGACTTTCTAAAACGCGGCTGGTCGTTTAATATTTCAACTGCCGCATCTGCCAGTGTTTCGATATCAGGGGGATCTATATTCCATGGATTTCCCCCATACGGGACAACCCTGCCTGCATTACCGATGACCAGTTCATTCAATGCGCCTGTATCAAACGACAGTACGGGAAGTCCGCAGGCGAGCGCTTCGATCACAGAGTTGGGACAAGCCGCGTTCAAATCTGCAGAGAAAAGTAAATGCGCAGAGCGGTCAATTTCTGGGATGCGTTCGCGCGGGACGCTACCCATCCAGTTTATGGATATATCAGTTTTTGATTCAACCTTTGTTTTATGCTCGTCTGTGATCATGCCGACAACCATGAGTTCGATCTGTAGATCGTATTTCTTTTGAAGGGTTTCGGTCAAACGGATGGCGTTGTCGAGTCCCATTTCGTAGCCGCCGCCAAGACTACCTTCAACAAGTAGGAGTTTGTAGGGAGGAAATGACGGGACGCCGCCATCCTGTCCCACGATATACAAATTCAAATCCACGCCGTTATGAATAACACTCGAAGGAACGCGAGTCATTCCGTACCAATCCTCCCACCACGTGCGTGAGAATGCAGATTGGTAAATGACATGCGTTGCTATCCGTGATCGTATAAGGGAAAGAACAAAATTGCCATACTCGGCGCGGATGAAATGTTTAAGACCCGTCCTTCGCTTTTTATGCACCCAGTTAATACCGTCGAGGCGTTGCACAATGCGCTGTCCGCGTGAACGAGCTTTCCATAATGGAAGCAAGTGACGGGTCCCGGCGAGAACGAGGATGGCGTCCGATGGTTCAGAGAGATTATGAGACACGTCAATGTTTCGGGCGCGCAATCCGTCTTCAAACTTGAGTCGGAAGGAGGCGACACCGGCTAGTCCATCCACGCGGGGTACGATGCAAATTCGAGGCATATGGTTATTATATCGTTTGTATCCAAGCCGCATCTGTGGTTAAATAACGGAGGAGGCAACCATGACCAAAGCCGACCCTGAACTAGTCGCGTTTTTAAAAAAATATCCTACCTATCCCACAACACATATACTTGATGACCTGCGCGCCGTTGAGTATTCGCGGCTGGATATCAACGGGCAGGTTTACCTGGATTACACGGGCGGTGGTTTGTATTCCGAATCGCAGTTGCGAAGGCATCACCGCCTGCTTTCCGAACATGTGTTTGGCAACCCGCATTCGAGCAACCCCACTTCTCAATCGGCAACGCAGCTTGTGGACCATGCGCGTGAGTATGTGTTGAGATTTTTCAATGCCGACCCTGATGAATACATCGCGATCTTTACATCGAATGCGAGCGGCGCATTAAAGCTGATCGGCGAATCGTATCCTTTTGCGAATGGTCGTTATCTATTGACATTTGATAACCACAACTCTGTGAATGGGATTCGCGAGTTTGCACACGCGCGGGGTGGGGATGTGGCGTATATTCCAATCGTATTGCCCGATATGCGGGTCGACGCTTCGCAACTGGACCGTGAACTTGCCCAGCCCTCGAAGAATGGGCACAGCCTTTTTGCATATCCGGCCCAATCGAACTTCTCTTCTGTCCAGCATCCGCTTGAGTGGATAGAGAAGGCTCATGAGCATGGCTGGGATGTTTTACTGGATGCGGCGGCATTTGTCCCCACCAGCAAATTGGATTTGAGCAAGATCAAGCCGGATTTTGTCCCTGTTTCATTTTATAAGATGTTCGGTTATCCGACCGGTCTCGGCGCGTTGATCGCACGTAGAAAGGCGCTTGGTAAATTGCACCGTCCATGGTTCGCCGGCGGGACGATCACCGTCGCCTCTGTTCAGGGAGATAAATATTACATGGCAGATGGAGCCGCCGCATTCGAGGACGGTACAATCGATTACCTGAATATCCCTGCGATTGAGATCGGGCTCAAACATATAGAGTCGATTGGTTATGATGTGATACATGAACGTATCCATTGCCTCACAGGCTGGTTGTTGAGCAATCTCTCTGAAATGAGACATAATTCGGGTGTTCCCTTGGTTCGCATTTTCGGTCCTACTCAAATGGCGGGCCGCGGCGGTGCGGTGACGATCAACTTCTATGATAAGGATGACAAAGCCTTTGACCATCGTTATATTGAAGAGGAAGCGAACAAGGTCAATATCTCCCTGCGGACTGGTTGTTTCTGCAACCCCGGTGCCGGGGAGGTGGCGCTCGAGATATCGCGCATGGAACTGGATGTCTGCTTCACGCAACCCGGTCACGAAGACCGTTTTACTGTGGATGACTTCCGTCTGTGCATAGACGGCAAGTCGAGCGGCGCGGTTCGTATCTCTGTAGGGTTGGTCACGAACTTTGATGATGTTCAAAGTATTCTCACTTTTGCGAGATCCTTGCTTTCCTGAAATGGATTCCAATACATATTTAATGAGAATCGCCTTGACTCTCTCTTCTTTCTGCGTATAATTCACCTGTTGTATACATTAAACCGAGAAAAGACACCGCAAGCGCTTGAGAGACACTCTCGAAGCGCTTGCCTTTGTTTGTCTCTTGGGTAAATCGACTATACGCTGTTCGGTAATACCAACAGGAAACATTTTCTTAAGGAGAGTATCCAGTGGAAACAAAAGGACTGACCGCACTCCGCATCAGCCTCGCATCACCCGCGACCATCATGTCTTGGTCTTATGGCGAGGTGCTCAAACCAGAAACCATTAACTATCGGCGCTTGCGCCCCGAAAAAGACGGCTTGTTCTGTGAGGCCATCTTTGGACCCCAGCGCGACTGGCAATGTTATTGCGGTAAATACAAAAACCCCAGATACAAAGGCATCATCTGTGATAAATGCGGTGTGGAAGTTACCCGCTCCTCTGTGCGCCGCGAGCGCATGGGGCATATTGCCCTGGCGACACCTGTAGCTCATATTTGGTACACCCGCCGCATCCCCTCCTACCTGGGTATGTTGTTGGATATTTCCCGCCGCAATCTGGACCGTGTGCTTTATTTTGCGCAATATATCGTTACCTACGTTGATGAGGAAGCCCGAACCAAAGCATTGAAGCGGCTTGAAGATGAGATCTCTGTTTCAGAACGCGAACAGGCTTCGGAGATCAACGCGAAGATCGTTGAGATCAAGAAGAAGCGCGAAGAGACCATTGGCGAGATCAATCAGAAGCGCTCGGCTCTTGAGCAGAATTACGATGAGGTCATTGCTGAAAAACTTGACCCTGTCATTAAAGAAGGACAGAAACTGGAGAAGCAGATCCAGGATCAGATGGGTGAACACGCCAAAAAAGCCATCGTCTTTGAATTGACCGATGAAAAGATTTTGGATGCCGGTGACAAGGTCGCGACCAAGCATATTTCTCAGGTACAGAAGATCGTTAAGAGCAAACTCGAGTCGCTTGAAAATGAGTTGAAAGACCAGCGCGCCAAGGAACTCGAAGACCTGAAGATGGAGGCTGGTCGGGTCAAAGCCGATGCCGATCTTCAGATGGAAAAATTACGTTCCCAGTTGGACGAGCAGACATCCGCATCATCCAATCAGAACTCGCGCCAGCGTGACGAAATTTTGGAGTTACGCCCATTTACCTTCATCAGCGAAATCCGGTACCGCGAACTGAAACAACGCTGGGGTCAAGTCTTCCGCGCGGATATGGGAGCTGAAGCATTCTACGACATCCTTGAGCGGTTGGATCTGGATAAACTCGCAGAGGAACTCTGGCACGAAGTAAAAACTACCAAGTCCAAGCAGAAGCGCAAGAAAGCCACCACCCGCCTCAAAGTGGTGGAAGCTTTCAAACGTTCAGGTAATCGGCCTGAGTGGATGATCTTGACCGTCCTTCCTGTGATCCCTCCCGATCTGCGCCCAATGGTGCAGTTGGATGGTGGACGATTCGCTACATCTGATTTGAACGACCTGTATCGCCGTGTGATCAATCGTAACAACCGCCTAAAAAGACTGCTCGAACTTGGTGCGCCGGATGTCATTATCCGCAACGAAAAGCGCATGTTGCAGGAGGCGGTTGATAGTCTGATTGACAACTCTCAGCGCGGCAAGGCGCTTTCACGCCGTGGACGCCGCGAACTCAAATCCTTGAGCGATATGCTCAAAGGTAAAAAAGGACGTTTCCGCCGCAACCTGCTCGGTAAACGTGTGGACTATTCCGGCCGTTCTGTGATTGTGGTTGGTCCACAGTTGAAATTGAGCCAGTGCGGTCTGCCGAAGAGCATGGCGCTCGAACTATATCGCCCGTTTGTGATTGCGCGACTTGTACAGAACAACTACGCGGCAAACGTAAAGGGAGCTCGTCGTTTGATCGAGCGCAACCGTCCCGAAGTATGGGAAGCGCTGGAAGGTGTGATCGGTGAACGACCAGTTTTGTTGAACCGTGCCCCTACCTTGCATCGTTTGGGTATTCAGGCATTCGAGCCGATTCTGATCGAGGGATCGGCGATTCAACTTCATCCGCTTGTGACCACCGCTTTCAATGCGGACTTCGACGGCGAC
>DNDO01000250.1:23645-30726 GCA_003484265.1 Anaerolineae bacterium | reverse complement strand
ACTTCGACGGCGACCAGATGGCTGTTCATGTCCCGCTCTCTCAAAAAGCTGTTCAGGAAGCGCGCGAACTCATGCTCGCCTCCCGCAACCTGCTCAAGCCCGCAGATGGTGAGCCGATCATTTCCCCTTCCAAAGATATGGTTTTAGGTGTGTACTACCTGACCATGGAACAGAAGGCAAAACATAAGGGCGATGGATTCTCCTTTGCCGATATGGATGAGGTCGAGATGGCTTACATGCTCGATCATGTGGAGGTCCATTCCGAGATCAATCTGCGCGCCCTGACCTGGTATGACGACCAGGGGAACCGCCTGTCCGAACCGGAAACTCGCGTCATCAACACGACTGTTGGGCGTGTCCTTTTTAATCGCGTCCTCCCTGAAGAAGTACTATTCGTCAACGAAAAACTGGATAAAGGCGGCGTGAAGGACCTGATCGCTGAAGTCTATGAACTTTGTGGTCAGGAAAAAACTACCGACGTTGCCGATAAGATCAAGACCATCGGTTTTGAATATGCAATGAAGTCCGGTATTACGCTCGCGGTTGCCGATATTACCATTCCGCCCGAGCGCAAAACCATAATCGAAGATGCGCTCAAGTCTGTGGAACTCGTTCAACGTGACTTTCGCCGTGGTCTCTTAACCGAACAGGAAAAGAACGAACGCGAAATTGAAGTCTGGCAGGAAACCACGGATCTTGTTGGAAAAGCCGTACGGGCGCATATGGATCCCGACGGCAACCTTTCAACGATGGCGACCTCCGGCGCGACCAAGGGCGGATTCTCCACCATTTCACAGTTGGCGGGTATGCGCGGTCTTATGGCGGATCCCTCCGGACGTATCATCCCGATGCCGATCCGTTCAAACTTCCGCGAAGGACTTACCGCGCAGGAATACTTTATTTCCACGCACGGCGCGCGCAAAGGACTGGCGGATACCGCTCTGCGTACAGCGGATGCAGGTTACCTGACTCGTCGCCTTGTGGACATTGCTCAGGACATCATCACGAACGAGCATGACTGCGGAACGACCGAAGGCATCTACATCCGCAGGAAGGATGATGTTGCCGGTCAGGCTTTGAGTAGCAGGCTTTTCAGCCGTCTGTTGGCAGAAAATGTGATTGACCCGGAGACCGGAGAGGTCATCGGTGAAACCGGTGACGTTATCACGCAGGATCTGGCGCGCAGGATTTCAGCGACCAGCCTGGCAGAGGTCAAGGTTCGATCCCCGCTGTCATGTACATTACAGCATGGTATTTGTTCAAAATGTTATGGTCTCGACCTGGGACGCGGCGCAATGGTGGAACTTGGTTCCGCTGTGGGCATCGTTGCCGCTCAATCCATCGGCGAGCCCGGCACGCAGTTAACCCTGCGCACATTCCATACAGGCGGTGTTGCCGCCGGCGGCGCAGATATAACGACCGGTCTGCCGCGTGTGGAGGAACTCTTCGAGGCGCGCAAAATGCCCAAGGGTGAAGCGTTCATTGCGGAGATCAGCGGGACCCTGCACATTGACCAGTCTGAAAAATATGCAGACCTGCGTGAAGTGGTCATTGAGAGCAGTCAACTGGTCAGCGACGAATACAGCATACCCGAAGACTGGAAGATCGAGGTTAAGGATGAGGCGGAGGTCAAGGCTGCTGATGTGCTGGCAACATTGGACGACGCGAAGATCGTCGCCCAGCACGGCGGACGCGTCCGCGTGGAGAAGAAGGCGCGGAAGGTTGTCGTATCCTACGATCAAAAGGAATCCGTCAGCTATGACATTCCAAACACCTCCCGCCTGCTCATAAAGAATAATGAAAAAGTTGAAGCAGGTCAGCCTCTTACCGAGGGTTCGCTCAATCCGCATCGTGTGTTGAAGATACAGGGGCGCGAAGCCTGCCAGATGTACCTTATGACCGAAGTGCAAAAGGTGTATCGTTCACAGGGACAGAACATTCACGATAAGCACTTTGAGGTCATCATCCGCAAGATGTTGAGCAAGGTGCAGATCGTCCGCCCTGGCGATGCAAATTACCTGCCCGGTGACGTGGTTGACCGCCTCGAGATACGCAATATCAATGAAGATCTGCTGGCGGAAGGCAAACAGCCGGCGCGTTTCTCAGAAGTATTGCTCGGTGTGACCAAGGCATCACTCAGCACCGACTCGTTCCTTTCGGCGTCCTCCTTCCAGCACACCATCAAGGTGTTGGCAGGTGCGGCGATCGGCGCCACGACCGACCCGCTCATCGGCTTGAAAGAGAACGTGATCATCGGTAAATTGATCCCTGCCGGAACCGGCTTTATTTACGGGCGCTTCACGGACGCCGCGGAAGAGGAAGAAAATACAGACGCCGAACAACTCGCAGACGCTGAAGCGGGCGACTAATCCCCGACGGATGTTATATATAGTACACAAGGGCGACTTTCAAAAGTCGCCCTTGTATTTTATTATCCAATAGCGGTATGGGGAACAGACGGGCGCAAGATTTCCAGTTTTCAATCGAAGGGAAGACACATGCAAAAAAGAAAAATCATTTTATATCTGACAATCATATCCATCCTGATCCTACAAGCGTGCAACCTGCCGAATTCCTCGGCAACTAATACGCCCACCATAGACCCGATCCTCGCGGCTGGATTGACTCTAACCGCCGCGGCTGTGCTTACCCCGGCGACAGAAGCGCCTCCGACCTTTACTGCGCTTCCCACTCTTTCGCCGACACCTGCTTCGACCACCACAGCTGTCTTGACGCCGACGCCTCCATTTGCGTACGTTACCCTATCCGAAGCGACCAACTGTCGAGTCGGTCCGGGTGTGGCGTATGATCTTGTGGATACGTTTTTGGTGGGGCAGACCATTGAGGTCATCGGCAAACACCCGTTCGATAATTATTGGTATGTGCGCAGTCCGAAGAATCCGAGCGTCAACTGTTGGTTGTGGGGCTTCTATGCTACCGGCGGGAACCTCGGCAATGTGCCAGTGCTCACACCGCCGCCATCGCCCACCACGGCGCCTGCGCCCAGTTTTACAGCCCAATACGTGAACTCGGGATCTTGTATCGGCTGGTGGACTCGAATCAACCTGAAGAACAATGGACCGGTTGCGCTCAAATCCATCTCGATGTCCATCAAGGATACCGTCACGAATGAAACGAAGAACTCATCGCTGGATGGTTTCCAGGACGTGAACGCCTGCATCCTTTCAACCATTAATTCCGTACTCGACCCGGGCGAATCTGCCGTTGTTGTAGCGCCTTCGTTGAGTGCGAATCCATCAGGTCATAAAGTGGAGCTCGCCGTTACTCTTTGTACTGAAACCGGGCAAGGCGGCGTTTGTACATCAAAGACCATTGAGTTCACCCCATAAACAGGATGTAGATCAGAACACAACCTGCCCGCGAAACCATTCGCGGGCAGGTTACTTTTTTAAAAGCAATGAGATTTGGTATTATGATTGGGCAGTAACAAAAGGAGTACCATGTTGAAGACCCGCTCAGCCCTTACCGCCTTTGTTGTTTTATTGATCGCCTCCCTTGCCTGTGCGCAACCCGCCGCGCCTGTTGCCGCACCGGACCAGAACGCCGTTAATACTTCGATCGTGCAGACCATCGGCGCGCGCCAGACGGAGATTGCGTTGAACAACCCGGCAGCCGCCACCTTCACTCCGGTCACTCCGACATTAACCCTTGAGCCTACACTTTCAGCAACCCCGGACTATACGCCCACATCAACAACTCCGATGATCAGCGTTTCTGTGGATACCAACTGCCGTGTGGGTCCGGGCGCCATCTTCGAGCGTGTTGGAATATTGCTCGTCGGCGAAACAGCTGAAATTGTCGGTCGCGAACCGAAAGGCGAGTATTGGTACATCCGCAACCCCGACCAGGGCGACGATTTTTGCTGGGTATGGGGCGAATATGCCACCGTCACCGGGAACACTCTGCCTCTTCTATTTTTATCCCCGCCGCCTCCGCCAAACACAAGTTTTAGCGCAGCCTTTGACAAGATCGGGGTGTGTGCCGTTTGGTGGGCGGACTTTAAACTGGTGAATAACAGCGGCGCCCTGTTCAAGTCCATTTCGATCACGCTGACCGATACAAATACGGACCCTGATACGGTCGTGTCGCAGACCGCAAATGGGTTCACGTTAAATAATGCCTGCGCCTCGCCTGTGAAAACGGATACGCTCATTGCGGGCGGGAATATAACGGTCAGTTCGCCTTCGTTACCATATAACCCCGCAGGGCATACCATCAATGCCAAGATCAAAGTCTGTCTTGAGAATGATCAGAAGGGCACGTGCGTGATGCAGGAGATCAACTTTAAGCCATAGGCATCTTGTGTTGCAAATTAGTATGATTTGCAATATGAGAAACCAAGGTTAGGGAGTAATACATGTCGTTGACAATTCTTGAATTCATCGGGGGGCTCGTGATTCTTATCATCGGTGCAGACCTGCTCGTGCGCGGCGCGTCGAAACTAGCGGCGGCGTACGGAGTCTCGCCTCTTGCAATCGGACTCACCATCGTCGCCATTGGGACGGCTTCGCCTGAGATCGCAGTCTCGCTTCAAGCCGCCTCTCTCGGACAGGGAAGCCTGACTCTGGGCAATGTACTTGGGTCCAACATCTTCAACATTCTATTCGTGCTCGGGGTGACGGCTCTGGTCGCCCCTATCGTCATTGCAGAGCAACTCATTCGCCTCGATGCGCCGATCATGGTCGGTATTTCGGTGCTGGCGTTCAGCCTCGCAGCAGACGGCAGGCTCGGTCTGTTCGACGGGTTGATCCTTCTGGCTGGTGTCATCGCGTATACGGTCTTCGCATTGCGTCAAAGCCGCAAGGAAAGCAAAAAGGTAAAGAGCGAATATGCCCGCGAGTTCGCGGATACTGAAGCGCACACGATATCGAACACCCTCAAGAATATCTTCTTTATTGTCATCGGGCTTGGACTGCTCGTCCTCGGCGCGCGCTGGCTGGTGGACGCAGCCAGCAGCATGGCAAAGTCCATCGGCGTCAGCGAACTTGTGATCGGGCTAACCGTTGTAGCGGTCGGCACGTCCCTGCCAGAGGTTGCCACATCCATTATTGCGGCGATCAAAGGCGAAAGCGACATAGCCGTGGGCAATGCGATAGGGAGCAATATCTTCAACATTCTGGGGGTGCTGGGTATCTCCGGTGTTGCCGCACCAGGCGGTATCGAGGTTTCCACTCGTATATTAACTTTCGATTTCATGGTGATGGTGTTCGTTGCCCTGATCTGCCTGCCTGTCTTCTACGTGGACGATAATGTTTCGCGCGGCGAGGGGATGTTGTTCCTTTCATATTACATCCTGTATACTTCGTATCTTATCCTCGAAGCCTCGCGCAGCGCCATATTGCCGGGTATGACCCTGTTCGTGTCATTCTATATCCCTCTCACGTTCATCGGGCTGGTCATGTATACGATCAGGGCAAGACGTTTAAAAAAGAAAAAACGAGTTGAAGCGGCCCGGGCTGAATGATCAAGGAGAGACGATGAATAAAAAACCATTCCCATTGTTTAATTTGTTGACGATCGGGCTATTGGTTCTTTCCGCCTGCAATTTGCCCGGCGAAGCGATTCCCACTGAAACTCCCACGCCAACTGTAAACTCCTCGGCAACTTCCGCATTTGCGGCATCGCAGACAAAACGGGCGGAGCCCACCGAAACGCCCACAGCGACAGCCACTGAATCAGTAACGCCGGAACCAACCTCCACGTCCACGCCTGAGCCGGTGACGGCTGAGGTTGTGCGCGAGAGCAACTGCCGTATCGGTCCTGCCGGGAATTATGATCTGGTGGCGAAGTACCAGGTTGGGCAGGCGCTTGAGGTTGTTGCGAATGACCTGGGAGCGGGATACATTTTCGTCAAGAATCCCGAAAAACCTGAAGAGCAATGTTATCTTTTGACACAGAACATCCGCACGAGCGGGGATGTATCGATCCTGCCAAAATTCACCCCATTGGCTTCGCCCACTGCCGCGCCGTATTTCGATGTGAGCTTCGATAAATTCGATAAATGCGAAGGCAAGGATTTTGCAAAGTTCATCCTTGTGAACGTCGGCAGTGCCCCGTTTCGTTCGGTGTATATCAAGGTGACCGACGATAAAGCCGGTAAATCCGTCGAAACTTCGTACAATGCGTTCGACCTGCGGGTGGGTTGCGTGCTTGCAAAGAACATTGCGCCGCTCGAGCAGGGCGGGACAGGATACGTCAGCAGTCCGCAATTCAATTGGAATGCGACGGGGAACAAACTGCGCGCGATCATTATGCTTTGCACGGAGCAGGGTTTGCAGGGCACCTGCGTAACACGCATCTTGGACTTGAAATAATAATGACGGGGACTCAGCCATGAAATATTTTCTGTCTCTTTCGGCTTGTTCATCAAGCGGAAGAGACAGAAAAGTTTAAGGACGACTTGACGCCTCCCGTCTTTCCCCGTAAGATTACCCCCGCATTAGAACATTAATTCACTATAAATTTTCAACCGCGAATCGTAAAAGATATTTATTTCTTCGCAGTTCAAAAAAGGATTCGATATGGAACTTGGTCTCGTTAAAAAAATAGACATCGACACTGAAATGCAGCAGTCGTACCTCGATTATGCGATGAGCGTGATCGTGGCGCGCGCGCTGCCGGACGCCCGCGATGGATTGAAGCCCGTGCAACGCCGCATTCTGTATGCGATGTACGATATGGGCATCCGCGCGGACTCGTCTTATAAGAAGTCTGCCCGTATCGTGGGTGAAGTGCTCGGTAAATATCACCCGCACGGCGACTCGGCGGTGTACGAAGCGATGGCGCGCATGGCGCAGGATTTCTCGATGCGCACCCTGCTCGTGGACGGACAGGGAAACTTCGGTTCTGTCGACGGCGACCCGCCTGCCGCGATGCGTTATACCGAGGCGAGATTAACCTCAGCCGCGCTCGATATCCTTTTCGACCTGCATAAGAACACTGTTCAATTCAACGCCAACTTCGACGACACGCTGACAGAGCCGAATGTTTTGCCCGCCGCACTGCCGAACCTGCTGGTCAACGGCGCGACGGGTATCGCGGTCGGCATGGCGACCTCCAT
>DNDO01000250.1:11420-23523 GCA_003484265.1 Anaerolineae bacterium | reverse complement strand
CCGCCGCACAACCTCGGCGAGGTGATCGACGCCATCATTTATATGATCGAACGCTGGGAAAAACTCGATGACATCGACGTCGAGCAGTTGATGAAGTTCGTGCAGGGACCCGACTTCCCAACAGGCGGGATCATTATGATGGACAGCAAGGAGGAGAACCCGATAGAGTCCGCTTATGGATCGGGACGCGGGCGCGTGGTTGTGCAAGCCAAGGCGCACGTCGAGGAGATGGAGCGCGGCAAGAGCCGCATCATCGTCACCGAACTGCCGTACATGGTCAACAAGTCCAGTTTGATCGAGCGCATCGCGAACCTAGCGCGCGATGGTTATCTCGAAGGACTCTCCGACCTGCGCGATGAGTCGGACCGCCAGGGGATGCGCATTGTGTTGGAAATGACGAAGAATGCCGATCCCGATGTCGTGCTGCGCGAACTGTACAAACGCACGCCGATGCAGAACACGTTCAGCATCAACCTGCTCGCTCTCGTGGACGGGGAGCCGCGCACGTTAACGCTAAAGCAGGCACTGCGCGTCTACGTGGAACACAGGCTGACGGTCATAAAGAAGCGTGCTGAATTCGATCTGGAAAAAGCAAAGGCGCGGGCGCATATCCTTGAGGGATATCTGGTCGCATTGAAGAATCTGGACGAGATCATCAACCTGATCCGCAACGCTTCGGACGTGGACGCGGCCCGCTCCAAATTAATGAAACGCTACAAGTTGACAGAGTTGCAGGCGACCGCGATCCTCGATATGCAGCTGCGCAGGCTGGCGGCGTTGGAACGCAAGAAGATTGAGACCGAATACAAGGAAGTCAGCGCACTCATCAAGGAATTGGGCAAGCTGTTGAAATCGCCGAAGTTGATGCGCGGCGTTGTGGCGGACGAGCTGCAAAAAGTAAAAGCGTTATACGCAGACCGCCGACGCACGCAGATCGTGGACGTGTCGAAAAGCGGAAAGGCTTCAAAGTCTATGTCAGGCTCCGACTCCCTGCCCAAACAACAGGTATGGATCGGCGTGACCGAGGACGGGCTGATCTCGCGCACTGCCGATGAAAAGGAACCGAAACATTCAGGCAACGACGCGCCGCGCTGGCTCGTCAAAGCCTCGACGAGCGATACAGTCTATCTTGTATCGAAATCGGGGCGCACCGCCGCTGTGGCTGTGCATGTCATCCCGCAAGCGGACAAGTTGACTCAAGGCTCGCTGTTCTACAAAGTCTCCCCGTTGCAGGATACGGATTCGCTCGCGGCGGTCTTCGCCCTGCCCTCCCGCAAATCGGCATTGCCCGAAGGGACCTGCATCATCACAGCCACAAGATACGGGATGCTCAAGAAGAGCCTTGTCAGTGAACTGCCCGGACCTTCCGCGCAGACCTTTACATTGGTGAGGGTTAATGAAGGCGACCGATTAATTTCAGTTGGATTAACCGATAACAAAAAGAAGGACATATTGCTCGTCACCGCGCAGGGAATGGCGATCCGCTTCAAGGAGGATGACGTGCGCCCGATGGGACTCGTGGCGGCAGGCGTGAACGGCATGAAACTGGACGATAAGGATGCAGTGGTCGGCATGGAGATATTGCCCTCCGCTGGTGAACTCTTCCTGCTCACGAACGACGGCAAAGCCAAACGCGTGGAGGAAAAGGACTTCCCCAAACAGGGACGCTACGGCAAGGGTGTCATCGCCTGGGAACTTTCTGGCAAATCAAAACTCGTCGGCGTCGTCGCGGACAAACCAAATCACATGGCGACCGTCCACTTGAGCAAAGGCGCGCCCAAGTCCACTAGGCTCGATGCGGCTGGGGTACGCAAACGCGCCTCGACAAAAGGCGACGTGATCGTGGAAGTGAAACCCGGCGAGGAAGCCGTCTCGGTCAATGTGGCGTGGACTGTGGATAAGTTTGTGGCGGAGACAAAGAAAGTGGAAAGTAGAAAGTCTGCGCCGAAGAAAGTCGCGAAAAAGCCTGCAAAAACGAAGAAGGCAGCAAAAACGAAATCCCCAAAAGGGACGAAGCCCACGGCGAAAAAGACAAAAGCAAAGCCGAAGGCGAAAGTGCCTGCGAAGAAAGTTACAAAGAAATCAGCAACCAAAGCGAAATCTGGAAAGAAGAAAAAGAAATAAGGAAAGACCACATGAAACGATTTTCAGTTTTCGTGCAAGCACTCGTCATCACGCTGGTCGTCAGCGCGTGCGGCGGGCAGGCCACTCCTACGATCACCGCGGTTGACCAGCAAAGCACGGCAGTCGCGGCGGCGCTCACGATACTCGCAGAGACCCAATCCGCCATCCCGACGGCGACCCCGCCCCTGCCAACCGAAACCCTGACGAACACACCGGCGCCTACAAATACTTTCATCCCCCTGCCGACCGAGGGGGCAGACTCCACACCGGTTCCGGGCGCTGGTGATCCATGCGCCACTACGCTCCTGCCAGATTCCCTGACAGGGACAAAGATCAAGATCCGCATCGACAACCCGACCAAGGTGACCATTAATCTCTCGGTCAATCTACAGCAAAGCAATGCACAGGGCGTATGCGGTTATCGCGGCTACACTCTCGCCGCACAAGACTCGCTGGTCATCAATGACCTGGTGGAAGGCTGTTATACCCTCTGGGCGTGGAACCCCGATCCCGACAATTATTTCATCGTAACGAATGGAACCAGTTGCCTCGACAGTTCGAAAAACTGGACGTTCGATATTCTGCCAGGCAGTATCAGGCTTAGAGAATAAAATCAATTGGAGGGAGACATCGGGATGGTAAACCGTATTGACGGTTCTATGACTTGTTGTGTCGCTGCTTGTTTTCCATCGAAATTCCAAGCGTCGTAAGTAATTTTTCGTCTTTCAAAAACATCACCCTGTTTTTCTTTTTGGAATATTCCTGCCCAGTTTCATTCCCAAGTTTTTCAGCCAACTCGTAGACGTCCGCCTCATACTTATCGAGCGGCGTGGAGATCATGACCGTCTCCGTATCCACGTGGATGCCCAGCCGTGATTGGAGTCTGGCGAATCCCGTCGAACCGTCAAAGATCGGGAAACCCTCGTAGAATCCCAACAGCGTGGAAGGCTCCGACATTCGCGTCAACAGTTCTTCGGGGAGGGGAAGCGTTTCTGCATCTGACGCGAGGAAGTCCACAGCCTTGCGGATGACCGGCTCGCGCTCGTCATAGTCCAATTCATCAGTGGAATAGCGGTTGTAGAACGCCGCCAGTTTGGACGGTTTCCAATAAAACGTGATGTCGTTCTGCGATTCCACAACCGGGCGTTCATCGAAATATGGAGCATAGCGAATCCCCAACGCGCGCAACGACGGGATCAGCGCGCTCGTATTCGTAGACATTTGTAATTCAACGACATCGGTGGTTACACCACGCGTTTTGTCGTAGATCAGAATCCCGTCCCTGCCGGAGAGATATTCCACGCCGTTGATCCTCAGTCCATGCAGGTCTGAATCAAAGATCAACCGTTTGGGTCCAAGATCAATTTCAAAGCGCATACTGCATTCTACCAAGATAAGCTCCATCGCCTTCGGCAACTCCCACGAATCCGTACTATACTATGCCTTATATCTTTGGGACGGGCTCGTTTCATTACATATCCGTCCTTCTTTACTCAAGGATAAAGGCAGGTGCTCATGAAATCCCGGCGTCTGGCGTTCCCCTCGGTAATTATCGTTCTCAGCCTCCTTTCCTGTAATTTCATTCAATCGCTGACATCGCAGCGTAAAAATCCAAAGGCAGTCAGTGATGCACTCCTCAATGAGGTGCTCTTTTTCCCTTCGCAAGGGCAATTCCCTTTCGTTGAAATCAAATCTTCGGCTGGACGCGTCCCTTTGGCCGGGTTGTATCTGGTAAATGAACAGGGAGATTCTTATTCCCTGCCGGGTGAAATGGGCAACCTTGCCTCCGACCAATTCTTATTAATCCTGTTTGATGGGGAGACCGGTATTGAGGATAAATTGGTTCATTCTGACCAAACCGGGTTCATCCACCCTGATTCGGGATTCCTCGAACTTTACGCCTCTGACACGACGCTTCTTGATCGGGTAGCCTGGGGCAGGGATCAGCCTGCCTCGGTAAAACTAAGCCGCGGAGGCATCCTTTCTGAACTCGAACCGGGGACGTCCATCGGGCGCTTCCCGCTTTCCGTTCAACCTGATCCCCTGCAATGGACAATTTTTTCGCCCATCCAAGCCACGCCCGGAACAGTCAACCTTCAGCCTGGGGTTGAAGTCATGATTCCCCTCAACGGTGCAGTGATGACGGAGACCAATATTGACCTGAGTTGGTACCCTGCTCCCGGTTCGACCCGATATCACGTCCAGGTGGCGAAGAATGAAACTTTTAACGCTCCTTTGATCGACGATACCATCGATGCAGAAGCGTTGCCGGTTGAACTGCAGCCGGGAAAATATTTCTGGCGGGTGCAGGCGATATCTGAAGGTGGCGAAGCCTCCGATTTCTCACCCGTGCAAATGATCACCATCAATCCGGGTTTTTCAAGCGCAGGTCATCTTGCCGCGCCGCGCGTACAATCCGTACTGAGCGTGCCGTTTATAAGTCAGCACAAGGACACTCGCATGATCCTTCTCGAATCGAAAAACGAGACGGGTGTCCACGCATGGGATGTGGACCACGGTGGATTGGACCGTTCCGACCCGGCTGACAATGGGAACTGCGCGTTGGCATCAATTGCGATGGTAAACGCATTTTACGGCGGCGATCTCAGCCAGGATCGTATTGGGTATGAGGTCTTTCATGAATCCTTTCCCGGACCTGAGTATGACCTGATGAACGGTCAGGGGCTATACTCTGACCAGACTACAGAGGCGCTTGCTTTTGCCATAAATTCAGAACCGGTGTTTCGTCCGCGGCCGGAAACACTTGATATTTTATGGGCAGACGCCCGGTTGGCAATTGACGCAGGCGCACCCATCGTGGCCGCCCAACTGCCTGGCCATGCCATTGTCATTACCGGGTATTATGAAGACGGCACCACACGTTACGTGATGATCAACGATCCCTGGTGGGGGCAGTATGCAGTCGATATTGCCGGTGTTCGCTGGAAGTATTACTGGATGACATCCCCTGATTCCTTACCGACGTTGAACGACCCGGAGATCAACATGGACTCGGACGGGGATGGCATCGTGGATTTTGACGAGATCAACCGTTTCGGAACCAACCCGAATGACGATGATACGGATAAAGATGATTTGAAGGATAAGGATGACTTGCGTGCCAGCATCTTTGATGACCAGTGGGGGTATGCGCTTTCATCGCTGTCGTTTCTGGGGCGCGACTACGACAACGACGGTGTCAAGATGGAGTTGGATGAAGACTCAGACGGCGGCGGTTGTTTCGATGGCATGGAAGATTTCGATCTGGATGGAAAATATCTGGAGCCGGAGACGTGGAATTTTGACGATAAAGATGATGCCTGCTTCTGGGGAACCTTTGAACTACTTCTTGATGACATGGATTTCTATGAAACCGGCAGTCACCACCAAAGATTGAGAACATATGTTACGTTCTCCCTGCGAACCGAAGAAGGAGGAAAATTGGAGGGGCTGGCGCAGATCATTTATACACACACCGGCGAATTCACAGGCGAGGAGTGTTCTGGTACACACGACATTGGGACCCAATATTATCAGGCTGATCTAAAAGGTGATTTTCAAAAATTACCGGACGGTAGTACGCTGGTCAGTTTTAAATCCACCCCCGACCATGGACCTGATTACACTATTCAATGGACCACAAACTGTCCATATTTTGAGCCCGAGATATATCCAGGATGGACTTGGGGCGGATTGGGGGGGGCGCTGAAGGATGGCGTTTATGACCTCTTCTACGATCTTTCCTCATCTTCTGGGTCGGATGAATTCTGGGAGAAAATCCATATGGAGCAAGGTGAGGGGTTGGGAAATTAACATAAAGATATCTCTTTTGTTCAAATATAAAAAATAATGCCATCAAGTGTATAAAGGGGACGATTTTATGGGCTGTTCCGACAGAGGGGAATAACGATCTCATTTCCAAAGAAATATGATTTTGAGTTGTCGACATCTTTATTTGTCCGCTGTGTAGACACTGCTGGGTTTAGATTTTAAGGCGTCGATTCATCTTTATGGAAATTAGATTTCAATATCCTGAGGTTCTCCGAGAGGCAACCAGCAAATTTTTCCCCTGATATCGGATGTATCAAAGACCCGCCCTGCAACTGCCCCTGTTTCTTTGAAATGTTTCCAGCCCTCATAATGGATCGGAATCACCGTCCGCGGATTAAAGGCATGTGCGATTTTCACGGCTTCCCGCGCATTGAGCGTAAAACGGATCGGTCCCATAACCGGGAACTGCCCCCCGCCGATATGCAGGATGGCGGTCCCGATCTTGAATCGCTCGCGAATCTCGCGCAACCCATTGAACCAGACCGTGTCCCCAGAGATATAAACCGCACCGTGTTCCTGTCCCTGCCATTCCAGGACAAAGCCGGTCGTCTCTCCTACAATGAGATGGCTTCCCAGTGTCCCATGTCGGGCCGGCACCGCTGTCACTTTTATTTCAATGTCATCGGACTTCACTGTGGTGCTTTGCCAACTCTTTAAGCCGAAGGCGTTGCCTTTCAATCGTTTCGCGCCTGCGATGGTCGTGATGACGTGCCCTGCGTTTGGCAACAATGCGCGCCCGGCGCGGTCGAGGTTGTCTTCGTGATGGTCATGGCTGAGAAGCACGGTGTCAATGTTGCCAAGGCTTTCGCCTGTAATGGATGGTTCCGTCAGTTTAATTGAACTGGTCCCATAGCCGAAGGCATAGCGTCCGCCTGCCGGGTCGAATACCGGGTCAGTCAGGATGCGAAGCGATCCGATTTCCATTAACAGGGTCGCTGTGCCGATGTGCGTCAGTCGAATGTTCATTTTGATTTTTATATATATATGTTGGTGGTTGAGGATGTGCGTTTTGGAGATCGTGCAGAGCCTGGAGGCTCCTCCTATGTTGTTCTATTTTACCCCCATCGACCTGCGGGAGGGATGCAACCAAAAACGCTCTCCAAAAAATTGGAGAGCGTTCATGTCCGTGTATAATACCGTGTGCCGAAGGAGGGAATCGAACCCTCAATCCCGAAGGAACACGAGTTTGAGTCGTGCGCGTCTGCCAGTTCCGCCACTTCGGCTATTGTCGAAGGTCCCGCCTAAGCGGGACGTTCGCAAGTATACCACTCCCAATATGAAGGTCAAGATAAATGAAACTAGGAATTATCGGATTACCCCAATCAGGAAAAACAACCATCTTTAATGCGCTCACTCGCGGCGACGCCCCGACAACCGCTTCAGCAGGACGCTTCGAAGTTCATACCGCAGTAGTGGATGTCCCCGACCCGCGCGTGACAAAACTCTCGGAAATGTTCAAGCCCAAGAAGACCATCTACGCCAAGGTGACTTACGCGGATATTGCCGGACTTGAAGCTGGTTCCGCCAAAAGCGGCATTTCCGGGCAACTGTTGAATCAACTTTCCCAAATGGACGGCTTTATCCTTGTTGTCCGTTCTTTTGAGAGCGGCGTGGTCATGCACCCCAACGGAAGCGTGGATGCCAAACGTGATGTCGAATCCATGTTGGGCGAATTGCTTTTGAACGATCTGGTCGCAGTCGAGCGTAAGGTCGAGAAACTCGCCGAAGAGAAGAAAAAAGGGGGCACCGACAAAACCTTGAACGAAAAACAGACGGTCTTGTTCACACGTTTGCTTGAAGCCTTGAACGAAGGCACTCCGCTCCGTAAATTGGAATACTCCAACGAGGATTTGAAGGAACTCTCCTCATACGGATTGCTCTCGCGCAAGCCCGTTCTGGTGGTCTTCAACATGAGCGAAAGCCAATCCGCGCCGGGGTTTGAGCTGGATGTTCCGTCTGTTGCGTTGATGGGCAAGCTTGAAATGGAACTCGGTCAACTTCCTGCCGAGGATGCCGCGATGTTCATGGAAGAATATGGCATCAAGGAACTCAGCCTGAGCCGCATGGTCAACCTTTCGTATGAATTGCTTCAGGTGCAGTCGTTCTTCACCGTTGGCGAGGACGAAGTCCGCGCGTGGGAGACGAAGATCGGCGCGACGGCACAAGAGTCGGCGGGAGAGATCCACACCGATCTATATCGCGGATTCGTTCGGGCGGAGGTGGTGGCTTACGACGACCTCATCAGCCTTGGGTCCATGAATGAAGCGAAGGCAAAGGGTAAGTTAAGACTCGAGGGCAAGGAATATCTCGTCAAAGACGGGGACATAGTGCATATAAGATCCAGTTTATAATTTGTAAATTGGTAGGGGCGCAGCAGACCGGTGAAAGATCCCGACGGTTCTCCGTTCTGCTGTGCCCCTACGTATTCCAAATTTAGGAGAAATCATGGCATACGAATTAACCAAATGGAAACTCGACGACCTCTTTCCCGGTTTTGAAAGCCCCGAATTACAAGGTGCGTTCGATAACGTGGAGGAGGAGGTCACTTCGTTCGAGGGCGTGCGCGGCAAACTCAAACCTGACATGGATGTTGAGACATTCCTCGATGTTGTGAAGGCATCTGAATCGACGACGCGCATCGTCAATAAAATTTATGCGTTCACGGGATTATCTTTTTCATCCGACACCCAGGACCAGACTGCGCAATCTTACATGGCGCGTGTGCAGCAGTTCGCAGCGGAGATGGGCAACCGCACATTGTTCTTCAGCCTATGGTGGAAGGAAGTGGATGAGAAGAACGCCGAACGTTTGATGTCTGCGGCGGGCGATTATCGTTATTATCTCGAAGAGATGCGCAACTTCAAACCGCATACCTTGAGCGAAGCCGAAGAGAAGATCATCAACATCAAGGATGTGACAGGTTCGGGCGCATTAATAACCCTGTATGACGCGATCACGAATCGTTATGTTTACAAACTCGAAGTGGACGGCGAGACAAAGGAATTAACGCGCGGACAATTACAGCCGTATGTTCAGGGACCCGACGCGGATATGCGCGCCAAAGCATATCAGGAGTTGTATCGCGTATACGGCGCGGATGGACCCGTTCTGGGGCAGATGTATCAGACGCGCGCACGCGACTGGCACAACGAGAATGTGTCGCTGCGAAAATTCTCCAGCGCCATGTCTGTGCGTAACCTGGTAAACAATGTCCCTGACGAAGCGGTGGAAGCCTTGCTTGAAGTCACGCGCAAGAATGCAAAAGTTTTCCAGCGTTATTTCAAGATCAAGGCAAAAGCATTGGGCGTGAAAAAACTCCGACGCTACGACATTTATGCGCCCGTTGCCAATGCGGATAAAAAATTCGATTACAACGATGCGACCAAAATGGTCTTCGACTCATTCAATGATTTTGATCCGAAGATCGCGGAGATGGCGAAGCGCGTCTTCGATCAGGAGCATGTGGATAGCGAAGTCCGCAAGGGTAAACGCGACGGCGCATTCTGCTGGTCTGTCCTACCCGATATGACACCGTACGTGTTATTGAACTATCAGGGACGCGCACGTGACGTGGCGACGATGGCGCACGAACTCGGACACGCCATCCATGCCATGCTGGCATCGCATCACACAACTTTCACGTTCCACTCGTCTCTTCCCTTAGCGGAAACTGCATCCACCTTCGGAGAGATGATGCTCACCGATAAATTGCTCGCCGAAGAAAAGGACGAAGCCGTCCGTCGCGATATCCTCTTCAAGCAAATGGACGATGCCTTCGCGACAATCTTGCGCCAGGTGTATTTCGCGCTCTTCGAACGAGATGCGCACAAGAAGATACAAGAGAATGCCTCCGTGGACGACTTGTCCGCGTTGTACATGGAAAACCTGAAAGAACAGTTTGGTGACGCGGTCGAGGTCAGCGATGATTTCAAATGGGAGTGGGTTTCCATTCCGCATATCTATCACACACCGTTCTATGTGTATGCATACTCGTTCGGGCAGTTGCTGGTGTTCTCGCTGTACCAGCAGTTCAAAGCCGAGGGCGACTCGTTCAAGCCGAAGTATCTCAAGATCCTGTCCGCTGGCGGCTCGGAAGCCCCTGCGAAGATTTTGGCGGAGGCAGGAGTCGACATCCGCTCTGCAAAATTCTGGCAGGGAGGTTTCGATGTATTGAGCGGAATGGTGGATCAGTTGGAGAAACTATAAGTTGGCAAGTCGAAGGTTGCAAGTTTCAGGTGACCAGGTCGAAAGACTTGTTCACCTGTTTTTGTTAACCACTAGTCATTGCGAACGGAGCGAAGCAATGACGGAGAATTATTTATCCAAAAACAACCGACACATCTCCTCTGAAAACCCCTTTGTCGTTTTGTCAAACTCGATGACAGTCCGTTTAATGGCGGCTTGCATGGCGTAGTCGAATTTGAAACCGCCTTGCTCGGGCGAGTCGAGATTCATCCATGCGTGTGAGTCTTTGGGCAGGTAGCGTAGTGAGAATGCTCTTGTCTTGCGAAAGAAATATAAAAATTCGAACGGGTAATACACTTTGCCTGATCGCAGGTCGGGGCTGTTGATCAGGCTCGGGTCCATGGGGTCAACTTCGGGCGGAGGGGGAAGCGTCTGCCCATCGAAGCGATTTGTCCACAGGGTGATGTAATTGCTATGGGCATAGAAATCCTGCGTGGAATGTAGGAATCTGCCAAACGCCTGCCACGCAGTGATCGCGTCACCCGCTGTCAATGATGAAATCACAAGCGCGCGCTGATCCTCGATATAGACGTATGTTTTTTCGAAGGCGTTATTATCGAAGTGAAATTCGTCGTGACCGAACTGTCCGCTCATCCGGTCCTGGTTGACGTTCGCATACGTGATGGCGGACATGGCGCGAGCGCTAAAACGTTCCCCGAGTGAAGTGAGCATAATCTCAATGTGGTATTGGGTGAGCATCTGGCGATTATAAGCGTAAAAGATTTTCACCGCGAAGGTAAAAGGTTTAAGAATTCCATTGTGGCGGGAGGGTTATAATGCCCACATGAGTTTTTATACAGCAAAAGGCGATGACGGAACGACGAACGTATTGGGCGAGGGGCGCGTGATGAAATATGACGCGCGCATCGAAGCCGTGGGGACGTTGGACGAATCGACAGCCGCCCTAGGGCTGGCGCGGGCTCACTGCATTGACCCACGCTCAAGCGGGATACTGCTCGAAGCCCAACGAGACTTATACAAGTTGATGGCAGAGGTGGCGGCGACGCCAGAAAATGCAGAAAAGTTCCGCTTTATTAACGAGACGCGCGTAAAGTGGCTCGAAGATCAAACGGACGAATTATCGAAAATCGTTGAGATGCCGAAGGAATTCATCCTGCCCGGCGACTCACTGGCTGGTGCGGCACTCTCACTGGCGCGCGCGATCGTTAGAAGGGCTGAACGCCGCGTGGTGGAAATGTTCGATTCCGAAGGACTCTCGAACCCCGATTTGCAAAGGTATTTGAACCGTTTGTCGTCGTTGTGCTTTGTGCTGGAGTTAATGGAGAACCAAGCATTGGGACATAAGACAACGTTGGCAAAGTCGTGAATTTTCGGCCGCAGGGAGAACCGAGAAAGACATAATAAATCTCTGAGACTCAGTGTCTCTACGGCTAAAAGGTCATTATGACAGGCACATTTCTCAACATAGCAACCGTCATCATCGGCGGACTCATCGGATTGCTCTTCGGCGCCCGCATCCCTGACAAATTGAAATCCACCGTCATTGCAGGGATGGGACTCTTCATCATCGCAATGGGAGTGCAGATGTTCCTGAATACGGAAAATCCGTTGATCGTGCTGGGATCGTTATTACTTGGAACCCTGCTCGGCGAATGGTGGCGAATCGAAGATGGTTTGCAAAACTTGGGGAAATATTTGGAAAAACGATTCTCAAAATCAGACGATGACGGCTCGAACAACTTTGTGCGCGGATTCCTTACTGCGTCGCTGTTGTTCTGTGTGGGACCGATGACGATCCTCGGTTCCATCCAGGATGGGTTGACGGGCGATTACAATCTGCTGGCAGTAAAGTCAGTCCTTGATGGCTTCGCGGCACTGGCGTTCGCATCCACGTTGGGTGTCGGTGTCATTTTCTCGACAATCGTGATCTTCGTTTTTCAGG
>DNDO01000250.1:600-11097 GCA_003484265.1 Anaerolineae bacterium | reverse complement strand
TTGGGGCTTGCGATCAGCAGTCTGTTGGAGATCAAAAAGATCCGTGTGGGGAATATGCTGCCGGGCTTATTGGTCGCGCCGTTGATCGTGTGGGTGCTGTCTCTTTTGTAATGTCATTCTGAGCCGCGGAGCGGCGAAGAATCTCTGCTTCGTTAGGATGATTTCAAACGAGGTAAGATACTTCGCTCCGCTCAGCATGACATGATTAGGGACTTATTTCACGGCCTGTCTCTTCATTTCCATCATCGGATAAAAAATAAATATCCCAACCAGCATCACTCCGATGGCAAGCGTATACCAGTTGACCAATCCCGTTTTGAAATCGGATGGATTCATGAACGCGGCAACAAAGACCAGAATGTGCCAGATGGCGATGCTCTCCAGCGGGGTTTTCCATCCGCTCCAACGCTTCTCTGTGGACATGGTGAATGCACCCACGCCTAGCAGTGCAATCCATCCGCACATCACGCGTGCGGTCAGGGGGGTCAATGTCCACGGCCAGGTGTTGATGATGAAGTCTTGGTTGATGAATCCAATTACAACGTAGATTAAAGAACCGATGGCGATCAGCTTGAGGATCAGCAGAACAGTTGGGGAAATCAAAATATCATTTGACTCGGGCGAGCCCGAGTCCATTTTGCGGTTGTAGTTCCACAGCACGGGGACAAGGAACGGCGTCACCACATACAAAACCAGCCACAGATAAAAACCAAGATTGTTCGAGAAGCGGTCCCAGTGCAGGAAGGTGGAGACAATCATGAACCAGGTAAAGGTCGTGATGGGCAGGAATCCGCCTGCGATGCGGTGCCAGCGTTTGCCGAAGATGGCGTTGATGAAGAGCCACGAGCCGCCGAGATAGCCCGACGCGAGATACATGGCGGTCATGTGCGGCTTGATCGCCCAGGCGAAACGTTCGCCTGACGAATCGGGGTTGAAAAAGAGAATCAGAAAAGCCAGCCAGAGAAACGGGACAACGATCACTGCAACGATACGGGTAATGGGTTGGATACGGTCATCGGTTCGCATGGTCACCTTTTATAACCCTCGCGGTGCAAAAGAGATATCATCCAAAAAGGGCAATCGTTACAATCCCCGCGAAGATGATGATGGAGCCAAGCACGCGCATGCCCCCCATTTTTTCGCCAAGAAATTGCCAGCCGAGGAAGGCTCCGATCACCACGCTCACCTCTCGAACCGCACCTGAATAACTGACGGGAGCGATAGTGTAGGCAAAGAGAGCCAGCAGATACGCGACCACCCCAAGCACTGCCGCAAAGATCAAAGGGATACGCGGTCCATTCCACGCAGAGGCGAATTGCCTCCACCCATAACGGCGAACGTTATACGTTGTTGTCAAAATGGGAACGAACATGAACATCGCCAATCCGTAGGATAGAGGAGGTCCGTTCTTGACAGCCGTCCCATCGATCAATGTATACAACGATATAACCACGGCGACGGAGAGCGCGGTCACGATTCCCTTTAGCTGGATTTGGTTTCCTCGAGCCTTAAGCAAACTGGTGGCGCCGATAATGACCATTCCGCACACGACCAGTCCGATGCCGATCATGCCGCCCAGCGTCAGTTCTTCTTTCAAGAACAACACAGACCAAAGCATCAAGAATGCGGGAGCCGTTCCCCGCGCAATGGGATAGACCAGTGAGAAGTCATTGTCTGTGTAGGCGTTGGATAATAGGATGAAATACACAGCCTCAAGTGCCATGCTAATGATGGCAAACAGCCACATCGAGCGCGGCGGCAGACCGATGAACAACAAAAGGATAAATGCAAAAACACCGCTGATGAGCACCTGCCATCCCATGGCGATATATTTTTCCTGTGACCGTTTAAGGAGCAGGTTCCATAATGCATGCAGGGATGCTGAAATTAATAAGAGGATAATGGCGGGAAGGGGCATAATTCCATTTTAACGATGAAGGTCTATATAGTACATTTTACACCCGTGCCGTATAAAAAGCGTGCTATACTGTCGAAAACTTTTATATTAAAGAGGAGACATAATTATGAAACCGTTTCGTCCCTTATTTTTATTGACCGCATTCCTTCTTGTGGTCGGTCTTGCCTGCGGAGTATCTGGTGGAGGCGAAGTTACCCCTGCTCAGCCAGTTGAACCGCAAGCGCCTGTACAGCAATCAGACCCTCCCACTGATGTCCCGCCTCCTCCGGTCGACGAGCCAGCAGGCGCGACATATTTCACTGAAGAGTTCGACCAGGACCCAGGTTGGGATTTTTTCCTGACAGCGGGAGACGAAGACAAAATCACAGTTGAGTTTGATAACAGCCTGATGATATTCGATCTTCAAGATATATCGATCTACGCGTACTATCTTTATGAAGCGCAGGAATACGATAACGTCCGTGTAGATATTCGAGCCGATAACCGCGGCAAGAACAACAATAATGTCAGTTTGATATGTCGTGCATCCACGCAAGGTTGGTACGAGTTCAGTACCGAGGGCGGTGGTTTGTGGTATTTGTACGCTGTGACATTCAACGACGAGAATAAGCCTGTTTATAAACGTCTTGATAAAGGGGGTGCACAATCACTCAAGATCGGCAAGGAAGTCAATGAATACGGCATGATCTGCGAAGACAGGGAGATTACCTTGATCGTCAACGGCAAGGAACTAAAAACGTACGAAGATAGAGACCGGCACTTTGATGAAGGTTATGTCGGTTTCAATATTTCCTCCCTCAATGTGACCCCCATCATTGTGGAAGTGGACTGGTTCCAGGTCAGCGCGCCGTAACCCGGCAGAATAAACAAAACAAAATCGCCGAAGTCGTTAATCGACTTCGGCGATTATTATTTTATAAGACTGACAACACTATGATTGCCTGATCACAGTTCGGATTGGGAATGGGATATCGATCCCTTCCTTATCGAGAGAAGCTTTGATAAGGGTAAACGCGGAATCTTTCGCGGCGATCGGGTTGGTCTTGGATGTGTCTATCCAGAAATAGGTGTCGAGTTGCAGGGCTGAGTCGCCGAAGTTGGAAAAACCCACCATTGGCGCGGGTTCGGCTACAAAGCCAGGGACGTTTTGTATCGCGTCCAGAACGATCCTGCGCGCAGTTTCGGTATCCGTGCTGTATCCGACCCCCACAGGGAGTTCGATGCGCCGGCGTTCTGCCCTCGTATAGTTGACTATTGGGTGAGCCAGTACTTCTGCATTGGGGATGCTCACGATCCTGCCGTCCAAAGCCCGCATCTCCGTTGCGCGCAGGTCTATTTCCAGCACGGTTCCGTCAAAGCCCGCTACGCCGATCGTCTCATCCACCTCGAATGGTTGTTGTATCAGCAGGATGATCCCGGCCGCGAAGTTCTTCATCACATCCTGCAGCGCAAAGCCGACCGTAAAGCCCAATATTCCGAGACCTGCCAGAAAAGCCGTCACATCAAAGAACCGTTGAAGCGCAGTGATGATGCCGATGATTATGATCGTCCAGCGTGTTGTGTCTGCCAGCAGGTTGATAACGTTCTGTGTGGCTTTGCTTTTGCCCATGGCGCGGCGCAGAATCTTGCTGAAGACTCGGGCGAGATAAATGCTCACAATCAGGATTGCCAGCGCGGTCAAAATGTTTGGAAGACCCTCGATGAAATTATCAATGAATGTGTTTATATACTCTTGCATGATTCAACTCCTCGTAATTCAGGTATCTTAACCCAAAGTTTGGCGGGCGTCCAATTTGATATCATACTCCCGCGGCCAAAATAAAATGCCTGCACTTGGGTATAATCTCTCCGATGCCCATCCTGGATTCACATTCGTTCGATTTTTTCAGCCGCAGTCCCGAGCAGACGCGCCGAATTGGCGCGCGTCTGGGCGGAGCGTTGCAGGCTGGCGATGTGATCTGTTTGCAGGGTGACCTCGGCGCGGGCAAGACAACTTTCGTCCAGGGTATCGCGCAGGGATGGGGCTCCCAGGACTCAGTTTCCAGCCCGACGTTCATCATCGTCAATGAATACAGACGCAGCGATGAAAGCAGACTTTTCCACATGGACGCCTACCGCCTCGACTCTCCGCTCGAAGCTGAGCAACTCGATCTCGATTCCATGCTGGCTGAGGGCGCACTTCTTATCGAATGGCCAGAACGGATCGACGGTCTGGTCCCTGTGGATACCCTGTGGATAAAACTAGAGCATGTTGACGAAGAAGAACGAGAGATGAAATTCAAGTCCAACGGCAAACGTTATGACGAATTACTTCAGATCATCCGCCATGCCGTGATTGGAGGGGACTGATGTTGCTTGCTATGGATACTTCCACGACACAGGTTGGGGTCGCGTTGTATGACGGCACCCAAGTTATTGGTGAGTTTGCCTGGCGCAGCAGACGCCGTCACACGGTTGAGCTCGCGCCCGCCGTCTCAGAACTTATGACGCGCTGCGGTTTGACAATGGACGATGTCCATGCGGTGGGTGTGGCATTGGGACCCGGTTCATTCACAAGCCTGCGTGTTGGCTTGGCTCTGGCGAAGGGACTGGCTTTATCAAAACACATTCCGTTGATCGGCATCCCCACACTGGATATTCTCGCGCATGCACAGCCCTCGTCGAAACTACCATTGGCGGTGGCGATTCAAGCCGGGCGGAGCCGCTTCGCTCTGGGTTGGTATAAACATTCAAAGAAAAGGTGGATGGCGCAGGGCGGGGAAAGAATCGCGACACTCGCAGAGATCGATGCTGAGGCGGAGAGTCCATCCATTGTCTGCGGAGAGTTTTCAGCGGAGGAACGTCAGCAATTGAAAAATAAAAACATCCGCCTTGCTTCACCCGCAGATTCTGTGAGACGCCCCGCGATACTTGCGGAACTGGCGTGGGCGCGCTGGCAGGCGGGCGACGTGGACGACGAGGCTTCGCTTGCGCCGATCTATCTGCATACGGATGGTTCACTGCCTGTATGAGCATTCGCCGCATGACTCTGGAGGATGTTTCGGCTGTGGCTGCATTGGATAAGATGTCTTTCAGCCTGCCATGGCCCGAGAGGTCATTCCGTTTTGAATTGACGGATAACCCGGCCTCGAGGTGTTGGGTATATGACTTGGATGGAAAGATCGTCGGAATGATCGTTGCCTGGCTGTTGGTGGACGAAGTGCATATTGCCACGATCGCCACGCACCCCGAACACCGCAAGCAGGGGATTGCCAGAGAACTGTTGACATATGCCTTGCGGTACATGTCGATGGAAGGTGCGGTCACTTCCTTCTTGGAAGTGCGTGAAAGCAATCTTGCCGCGCAGGAGATGTACCGCAAATTCGGTTATGAAGAATCGGGTCGCAGGAAGCGGTATTACAAAGATACCAATGAAGATGCGATCTTGATGACGTTGACGGGGTTGGAAAGTTTGAACAGCAAAAATTATTAATCACAGATTTCACTGATTTTCACGGATTATTTTTCAGTGAAATCTTTGGCTGAGACGGCAGGCACGGGAATAGGTCAGGAGATGCGAATGAACACTGAAGAAACGCTCGCCCAGATCGCGAAGGAAGTTTCTGTTTGCACGAATTGCACGCTGCATAAAAATCGCAAAAAAGCGGTGCCGGGCGAAGGACCCGCGAACGCCGAGATCATGTTCATCGGCGAGGGCCCCGGCTTCCACGAAAACGAACAAGGACGACCGTTCGTGGGCGCGGCGGGAAAGTTCCTCGACCAGCTTCTTGCGCAGGCGGGCGTCACACGCGGGGACGTGTTCATCACCAACGTTGTAAAATGCCGTCCGCCCGAAAACCGCGACCCGCAGGCAGACGAACTAGCTTCGTGTGATTTGTATCTTGAACGCCAGATCGAAGCCATGAACCCGAGTATCATTGTCACGCTCGGACGCTTTTCGATGGGTAAGTTCATGAAAGGCGCGAAGATCAGCCAGGTGCACGGCGAGATGCGCAAGATCGGCGAGCGCTACGTGATCGCCATGTTCCATCCTGCCGCCGCTTTGCATCAAGCCGCGCTCAAGCCTGCCATCCTCGCCGATTTTGCCAAACTGCCCGAATTGCTCAATGAAGCGCGTAAAGGGTTGGGCAGGTCTGCGAAAAAGGCAAAGAAGAATGAAGTACAGGAAGATCCGAAACAATTGAATTTGTTCTAAGTAAGGAAAAGAATGTCTACAAAAGAAACGCTTATCAAAAAACTAAAAGATAAAAAAGCCCGCATCGGGATTCTCGGCCTGGGATATGTGGGACTGCCCCTGGCAGTCGTCTTTGCTGAAGCCGGGTTCCACGTCACAGGCATCGATCCCGACTCTCGGAAGATTGATTCGCTCGCGAAAGGTATCTCCTACATCCCGGACGTGAAGACTGCCGCAGTTGAGAAGTTGGTCAAGTCTGGTCATCTCACAGCAACAGAAGATTTCTCTGTATTGAAAGACATGGACGCCGTCAGCATTTGCGTGCCGACCCCGCTCCGCAAAACGGGCGACCCGGATATGTCGTTCATTATGTCTGCCACGGAAGAGTTGGTAAAGTACCTGCACAAAGGCATGGTCATTGTGCTTGAGTCAACCACCTATCCCGGCACGACGCGCGAATTGCTCCTGCCAACACTCAGCAAGGACAATGAGATGACCATCGGCGAAGATTGGTTTCTCGCCTTCTCCCCCGAACGCGTGGACCCGGGACGCGAAGACTGGACCACAATCAACACACCCAAGGTCATGGGCGGAATCACCGAAGCGTGCGGCGAAGTGGCAACTGTCTGGTACGAGGGAGCGATCCAGACCGTTCATCACGTATCCACCGCAGAGACGGCAGAGATGGCGAAACTGCTCGAGAACACCTTCCGCATGATCAATATCGGGCTGGTCAACGAATTGGCGATCATGTGTGAACGTCTGGGCGTGGACGTGTGGGAAGTGATCGACGCGGCAGCATCCAAGCCGTTCGGCTTTATGAAATTCACGCCAGGACCGGGCCTGGGAGGTCACTGTATTCCCATCGATCCGTTGTACCTTTCATGGAAGATGAAGTCGTTCCAATACAATGCGCGTTTTATCGAGTTGGCTTCCGAGATCAATACCAACATGCCGCGCTATGTTGTCAGCCGTGTGCTGGATGCCATGAACGACCGCGGTAAGGTTTTGAAAGGATCGAAGGTATTGGTGCTCGGCGTTGCATACAAACCCGATATTGACGATGTGCGCGAATCCCCAGCCATGGATGTGATCGGACTCTTGCAGAAGAAGGGCGCAAACGTGGAATACCATGATCCGTTTATTCCACACATCCACCATGAGACGGATGGCTGGCAGATGGACAGTGTCAAGGACATGATGAAATCCGTGAAAGAAGCGGATGCTGTTGTCATTATCACGAACCATAAAGAGTATGACTACAATTCCATTGTTGAGTCTGCGAAGTTTGTGTTCGACACACGAAATGCAACGCGCAAAGTTATGGATGAAAGCGGGAAGGTCGTGAGACTGTAATGGGTAACTTTCTTGTTACTGGCGCGGCTGGGTTCATCGGCGCGCGCGTCTCGGAAGTATTGATCGAGGATGGGCACACGGTTTCAGGCATCGACAACATGAACGATGCCTACGATGTCCGTATAAAGGAATATCGGCTGAAGAAGTTAAAGGCAATGAACGGCTTCAGCTTCCATAAACTGGATATTGCTGAAAAGCCCGTGATCGAACATTTCAAAGACCAAAAATTCGACGCCGTGATCAATCTTGCGGCACGTGCGGGAGTCCGGTATAGTGTCAATGACCCGTGGGCGTTCGTGCAGACCAATATGATCGGCACATTGAACATGCTCGAGATATGCAAGGAAACGGGAACAAAGAAACTCATTGTTGCTTCCACATCCAGCATTTATGGGGAAGATCCCCCATACCCGACGCCGGAAGATGCGTCCAGCAGTGAACCGCTCCAGCCTTATGCAGCAAGTAAAAAGGGGGCAGAGGCGATGTGTCATGCCTACCATCACCTCTACGGGATAGACGTCAGTGTCCTGCGCTTTTTCACAGTGTACGGTCCGGCGGGTCGTCCTGATCTTGCGCTGTTCCGCTTTGTGCAATGGGTCAGCGAGGGACGTCCCGTGCGCGTAAATGGAGACGGCGAGCAGTCGCGCGGCTTCACTTATATTGACGATATTGCGCGAGGCATCATCCTTGCGCTCAAACCTGTCGGCTATGAAGTCATCAATCTCGGCGGACACGAGGTAATTACGATCAATGATCTGGTCAAACTGGTGGAGGATGTGGTTGGCAAAAAAGCGGAGGTGGTCCACGGTCCGCCCAACCCCGCCGACATGCGCTCAAACTGGGCGGATGTATCGAAGGCTGGTGAGTTGCTCGGCTGGGAGCCGCAATACGACATGCGCGCCGGTGTCGAGAAACTTGTCGAATGGTATAACACCGAACGCGAATGGGCGAAGGATATCGATACGCCATAGAAAATTGCTAATTACTAATTACTCGACGAAGCAATTGGTAATTGGAAGTTGAAAGTTTTATGCTCCCCATCCAAAAGATAAAAGCCTTTCTACAGAACAACCCGCTGATGCGACGCGTATTGCGCAACAGCAGTTATCTGTTCAGCAGTAATACGATATCCTCCGGGCTTGGCGTCATTCAGGGGATTCTCGTCGTGCGTTTGCTGGGCGGCTCCGGCTTTGGCCTGTTGACCATTGTCATGGACTTCGCATCCAACGTGAACCGCCTGCTTTCATTCCGTATGAGCGAAGTAACCGTCAAATACATGGGCGAAGCATTGGCGAAAAATGACAAACAACGCGCCGCCGCCCTCATAAAGGGTATCGGACTCACCGAGGCGATTACATCTGTTATTGCCTATTCCGTTTTGCTCCTGCTTTCTGTATGGGGGGCGCGAACATTTGCCAGTGACATATCCACTGCGGCGCTTTTTCGTTTTTATGGATTGTTCCTGCTTGCCAACCTAGTCTATGAAACATCCGTTGGTGTCTTGCAAGCTGTTGACAACTTCAAGCAAGTGGCGCTTGCCAATTTTTATCAAAGCATCGCGCTGACCGTTCTTATCTCTATTGCATTCATTTTGAACTGGGGCATCACAGGGATTCTTACCGCCTATCTGATCGGCAAAACTCTCGCGGGATTCATGGTCACGGGTTTTGCGTTGCGTGAACTGAATGACAAACTGGGACGCGGCTGGACCCGCGCTCCGCTCAAACTTGTCCCGGCATGGAAACCCATCCTTCAATTTGCCTTCAGCACGAATCTCAATGGGACCGTCAACCTGTTCGCCCGCGACAACATTCGTTTGTATTTGGCAGCCATCCTCACCACTGCCGAAGTCGGATACTTCACGTTGGCGGCGCGACTTATCAACCTCGTCATGACTCCGCTGGAACCGTTCATCTGGCCTACGTATGCGGAGATCACAAAAACAATTGCCCAAAAACAGTGGACTGTTACCCGCAAACTGCTTATACAGGTCAGCGCCATCGGTGCCACATGGACTCTCCTCGCAGGCGGCGGGCTCGTTGCAATCGGCTGGTGGCTCATCCCGTTAATGTATGGCGCGGACATGGCTCCCGCCTACTTATGTTTTGTTATCCTGCTCATCGGTTACGGTGTCGCCAACATCGCAAATTGGAATCGTCCGCTGTTGCTCGCGTTGGGCAAACCGAATTATCCGCTTGTCGTGTCTGCCATCGTCGGCGCGGTTGAGATCGGTCTCATCTTCCTGTTCGTACCAAGCGGCGGATACCTGGTCGGCGCGGCGATCGTTTCAGGCTACTTCGTCATCTCCATTATTTGGACAGCCTTAAAAGGACTATCCATCATTAAACAGGAAAATGTGCTCCCATGAAGATCGTCGCCATTGCGGGTTCACAGATCCCCTCCGACACCGCCAATAGCATGCAAGTGATGAAAGCCTGCCAGGCGTTGGTGCAGCTTGGTCACGATCTGACGCTGATCGTTCCCGGCCCGCCGAACACATCCGTTGATCTCAAAGCACACTATGGACTGCAAATCGACCTCCATATTGAATGGCTTCCCGCATCCAACCGACGCATTTATCCGTGGCAGGCATTTTTCCATGCCCGCAAACTCGAACCCGACCTGATCTACTCATGGTTGATTCAATCGTCCGTGCTCGCGCTGCTATTCAAGTTCCCCGCCGTTTTCGAGATCCACATCCAGCCCACAGGCGCGCTCGGTCCCGCGTGGCATCGTGCCTTCGCTAAACTGCGCGGACGCAAGCGTCTTGCCTCGATCACCCAAGCCCTCGTGGATTTGTTGGAACGCAAACACAACATCCGCTTCAACGCGGACGAGGTCGTCATCACCCCAAATGGTGTGGACCTCGAACGATTCGCCTCGCTTCCTCCCACGCCCGAACTTGCCCGCCAAAAATTGACATTACCTAACGCCCCAACCGTGATGTGCACGGGACATCTCTACGCCGGTCGCGGCACCGATTTGTTTCTCGCGCTTGCCAAAGAAATCCCACAGATGCATTTTGTCTGGGTCGGCGGCAAGCCAGATG
>DNDO01000250.1:0-428 GCA_003484265.1 Anaerolineae bacterium | reverse complement strand
TCGGCGGCAAGCCAGATGACGTCGAAGCATGGAAGCGTCGCGCTTCGTCGGACAATGTCACCTTTACAGGATTCATCCCCAACCAAATCCTTCCCCTCTACCAATCCGCCGCGGACGTGTTGCTCATGCCCTACGGCCGTTCCATCATGGGCTCAAGCGGAACAGCAGACTCAGCAAGCGTCGCCAGCCCGATGAAAATGTTCGAATACATGGCGGCTGGACGTGCCATCATCACAGCCGACCTGCCTGTGATACGAGAAGTGTTGAACGAGAAGAACGCAGTGTTTTGTGAACCTGATGATGTTGAGGGGTGGAGACTGGGGATTGAAGGGTTGCTTGCCGACGAACCGCGCAGACTTACTTTGGGGAAACAAGCATTACAAGATGTAGGTGGTTACACCTGGCTGGCCAGGGCAGAGAAGATTTTA
>DNDO01000203.1:8065-14610 GCA_003484265.1 Anaerolineae bacterium | reverse complement strand
GCCTCATTTGCAGGCAGGCTGAAACAGTGGATGGATTGACCACTGTCCATTTTGAGCGAGGGGAGATGCGGTTGGTTGTGAAAGATGTGCCTGCGCGAGTATGTCCGAGTTGCGGAGAAGCATATGTGGAAGAGAATGTCGCAGGGCAGTTGTTGCGGGAAGCAGAGGCGATGTCCTCGGCAGGGGAGATGGATAGTGTTATTAATTTTGTCATCCTATGAAGATTGCCTGACTACTCTTTGAACATGGACAGATATTGTCCGTACCCTTCCTCCTCCAATTTTTCGACGGGTATGAATCGCATCGAGGCTGAGTTCATGCAGTAGCGCAACCCTGTCGGTCTGGGTCCATCATTGAAGACGTGACCAAGGTGGGAATCCGCGTGCTTCGAGCGGACTTCCGTGCGAGGCATAAAGAGCTTGAAGTCGGTTCGTTCGACGACATTTTCGCTCTCCAGCGGCTTGGTGAAGCTGGGCCAGCCGGTGCCCGAGTCATATTTGTCGAGTGAACTGAACAGTGGCTCGCCCGAGACAACGTCCACGTATATGCCAGGGTGTTTGTTATCCCAAAATTCGTTTGAAAATGGACGTTCGGTTCCTTCGCGTTGGGTGACCTCGTATTGTAGTGAGGAAAGCCGGCTGCGGAGTTCGGTATCTGTCGGCTTGGTAAATGTTTTCATGATCGTTCTCCTTTATCGAATCTGTCTATTACATATTGATAGATATTTCTCGATGTAAAATCTTTACCCTGAAATTGGTTCCCAGGAGACATTTAAGACTCTTGTAACAAATGAAGATTCGTGCAAAACGCTTTTCAAATCAAGGTAAAGTGCCTATACTATTCTAAAGGAGCAAATACCATGACCCTCGAGATCATCCTTGTCCTGGGGATATTAGCCGTTTCAGTAATTCTTTTTATCACTGAATGGGTGCGTATTGATGTTGTCGCTTTGCTGGTGTTGGGGGCATTAGCGGTCAGTGGGTTGGTCACACCTACGGATGCGTTATCAGGGTTCAGCAGTCCTGCTGTTGTGACGGTATGGGCGGTATTAATCCTCAGTGGGGCATTGGCACGGACGGGAGTCGCCAGTTTGATCGGTCGGCGTTTGATGCGCCTGGCGGGAGATAGTGATGTCCGATTGATGATCATCATCATGTTAACCGTCGGCATATTGTCGGGCTTTATGAACACAATCGGTGTCGTGTCATTGTTTCTACCGGTCGTCCTCGATATATCGCGTAAAACAAAACAGCCTCCATCCAAACTTTTAATCCCGCTGGCTTTTGCCGCATTGCTCGGCGGACTGAACACATTGATCGGAACGCCGCCGAACATTCTCATTACCGAAGCGCTTAAGAATGCGGGATTGCGGCCGTTTACGATGTTCGAATTTGTGCCAGTCGGTATGTCGGTATTGATCGCGGGCACGATCTACATGGCATTGATCGGCCGCTACCTGCTGCCCTCAAGGGACACGACGCGCGAGTTGTCGAATGGCAAGGATTTGAAGTCAGTGTACGAATTGCATTCGCGCATGGTTATTCTGCGTCTGCCCGAAGGGTCGCTACTTGTGGGGAAGACCCTGGCCGAAAGCAGGCTGGGCTCAGTGCTTGGTTTGAACGTGGTCGCTGTACTCCGCAACGGACAGACGCATCTTTCGCCGGAGTCTGCGTTTGCTTTGCAGGCAGGCGATCGTTTCCTCGTGGAAGGACGGCTTGAACAATTGAATGAGATGCAGGAAAAAAACCACCTGATCGTCGATGACGAAGGATTTACCGTTGATCAACTCGTTTCAGAAAACACAGAGTTGATGGAGGGAACCATCAAGCCCGAATCGTCCCTGATCGGTCAAACTTTGCGGCAGGTCGGGTTCAGGCATAGGTACAAAGTCCTTGTGCTGGCAATCATGCGTGAAGGCACATCCTATCGAACGAACATCGAAACCATACCTTTGCTGGCTGACGACAAATTGTTGATCCAAATGAGACGCGGGCAATTGGAAGAATTGCAAGTGAGCGAACTTGGTCTGGAGTTTTCCGATCCCGCCTCCATCCTCGACTATAAGCTGGATGACCGATTAATGGTTGTACGCGTCCCTCCCGACTCTTACCTCATCGGCAAGTCGTTGACGGAAAGCCGCCTTGGCGATTCCTATGGGCTTGGCGTGCTGGGGATCATCCGGAATGGGAAGACCCTTTTGATGATCCAGCCTGACGAGAGACTGCAACCCAACGATACTTTATTGGTCAAGGGCAAACAACATGATCTGATGATGATCGAAGGTCTGCAAAGTTTACAGCTCGAAGATCAACCTTTGCCGGATCTCGGCGAGATCGAATCGGAGGAGATCGGATTGGTCGAGGCCGTCCTGTCACCGTATTCAACATTGGCGGGAAAGACCTTGCGCGAATTGAACTTTAGGTTCAAATTTGGGCTGTCTGTGCTTGCCGTCTGGAGCGAGGGGCGCGCTTATCGTTCAAACCTGCGCGACAGACATCTCCGCTTTGGCGACGCTCTCCTTCTGTACGGTTCTCGCAGGCGTTTACGGATGTTGGGTCAGGAACCCGATTTTCTGGTGTTGACGGAGGATGCCCAAATCCCGCCGTTGAAAGAAAAGATACCCGTCGCAGTCATTATCATGTTGCTAGTTCTAATTCCCGCGGTGTTCGGCTGGCTTCCGATTGCGATCACTGCCATCATCGGCGTGGCGATGATGATCTTGACGGGATGCCTGACCATGGAGGAAGCATATCGCTCCATCGAATGGAAAGCGATCTTTCTCATAGCAGGGATGCTTCCCCTGGGAATCGCCATGGATCAGTCCGGCGCGGCGCAGTTTCTCGCCAATGGAATGATCGCATTGATCGGAGGTTTTGGACCACTGATGGTGATGGCGGGTTTCTTTATGCTCGCGGCGCTTGCGTCCCAATTTATGCCGAACCCCGCTGTGGCGGTATTGCTTGCTCCCATTGCGTTGAGCACGGCATCCGACCTGGGTATCTCTCCCTATCCATTGATGATGACTGTGGCAGTATCTGCTTCGGCGGCGTTTCTGAGTCCCGTAGGGCACTCTGCGAATATCCTTGTGATGGGACCCGGCGGCTATAAATTTTCAGATTATTTCAAGGTGGGCATGCCGTTGACGATTCTCACAATGGTGATCGTTCTACTCGTTGTGCCATTGGTCTGGCAATTTTAAAGTAACGCGTCCTTGAGCCATTGATGGACATCAACGGGTGAATTTAATAGATATTGCGCCTTTGTTTCGCGCGCTTCATTGGCAACCAGTATGGATATCCCCTTACGATCGTTGACAGCCTGGAATGCATCTTCATCCTTATCGTCGTCGCCGATGTAGATGGGTGTTGAATCCTCCCATTTGAATCTATCGAACAGGAATTGCAGGGCATGCCCCTTGTCTGCGTTATTGGGTCCGATTTCGAGGAAACGGAAACCGTGAATCTTCTGCAAATGCTCTCCCAGGAGGGATGGCGTTAACATTCTTTCCGCATCACCCAGGATTTGCAATCCCTCTTTTTCATCAGCCTTTCGGGCGTGGATGGCTAACGCCCAGCCTTTGTCTTCGAGATAGAATCCACCCTTGCCCTCGATCAGTTCCTGCCTGCGTGGTTTGAGCGAATCGAGAGTCGGGCGGATTGAGTCATAAGCAATTTGATGGATCTCCTTCCCATCGGGGGTCTGCATTTCGACGCCATATGTCCCGGCCAGGAGGATGTTTGAGATGGGGATCAGTTTGCGGATGTGTCCGAGGCGGCGCCCGCTCACGATGGAGACGCGCACCTTGGGCGAGTCCGCGAGTTGGGAGATTAGTCCGATAACTGTTCCATCGGGCAAAACATCATCAGGCGTTGGCGCGAATACGGCGAGGGTGCCATCGTAATCGAGATAGAGATCAACGCGCGAGGTCTCTTTGAGCCGGGGTATCAATTCATCGGCGGAGGGAAGGGTCACAGCCTCAACTCCTTGAGCGTTTCGAGCTGCAAGCAGAGCCATTCTGCTATGTCTTCGCGTTCGATGCTCCAGCGCAATCGGTTGGCGCGTTCTGCGCGCTCCTTCTTGGGCATGTGCAATGCGTTATTAAGCGCCTCTGCCGTTGCATAAATGTCGTAGGGTGAAATGACAATCGCACCCGATTCGAGTTGTTGTCTCGCGCCTGTTCGTTCGGATAATACAACGACACCATCATGTTTATTGACAATCGGTCCTTCCTTGGCGACGAGATTCATTCCATCTGCGATGGCATTGACCAATAGAACATCATAAAGCTGTAACGCGGCTATGGCGCGCGGATAATCCTGCCCAACCAGAATGCGGATGGGTTCCCAATCACTGCTTCCGTATTGCGCATTCACGCGTCCAGCCGAGGCCATGATCTCGTCGAGGTAGTTTTGATATTCATCCACGCCCAGCCGTGAAGGGACAAAAAGCCCGAGGAACTTTACGGTCCCCCGGTGTTCGGGATGCAGTTCAAGCATTTCGCCGAACGCCTCGAAGCCGCGTACGATGTTCTTGCTCGGTTCAGTTCGGTCGATGCGGACGATCAGTTTTCTATCCTTCGTGAGACCCTGAATATCTTCCCGGTAATGACTCACTTCGTCCGACCCAGCCAATGACCGCAATGCATCCACATCAATGGAAATGGGGAAGTCGCGCACATGCGTTGAATGATTGTGCACCCAGATGCGTCCGTGCTTGAAGTTGACTGAAACGCGCGGCATATGCGATTCGCAAGTTCGGATGAAATTCAACGCGTCATCCTTGGTCTGGAAGCCGAGCAGGTCAACCGAGCAGAGTCCGTCAAGGATGGCTTGTCTCATATCGCGCGGCAACATTGCCCAGCCTTCGGGTCCAGGCCAGGGGATGTGAATAAAGTGCATCAGCTTCATATTTTTGTTCTTGTGTTTTCGGAGTTTTCTTCTCAGGAATTGAGGCGCTAGGTACAAATGATAATCCTGCATCATCACAAGGCAGGGCTTGTCGCTGGCTTTTACTTCCTCGGCGATTGCCTCTGCAAATTGTTCATTGACTTTTACGTACCCGTCGTTCCATGCATTCCATGTGTCACGGTTGACCGTTGGCGTGCGGACTCCGTCCCACATGTTATGTTGGAGGAACCACAATAGTGGATTGGAAATATTGTTGTAGTAGCCCTCGTATTCAGTTGGGTCAGGGTCAATGAATTTGACTCGGATCTTTCCGTCGCCATCCAATGGGACATCACCCTCTTTGAAGTCTTTGTCTGCCTGCGTATCTGCTGCTGCGATCCAGGTTGCATCCACGTGCTGTGCGAGTCCTGTCAGCGCGGTGACGAGTCCGCCTCCGCCGCGCTGGACGGTTCGCTCTCCGTTTTCGTCATAAGCAAATGCCACCGGTCCGCGGTTAGAGACGAGGATCAGTTTGCGGCCTGCGAGATATTCGGTTTGAAGTGTCTGGCAATCCTGCCTGCGGATTGAATTTGAATCCTTGTCCATTCGTTCTCCTTTTGCACAATATTCCCCACACGAGTATTCTATCACGCGAAATTTCATTCATTCGATTGCGGACTTCGCAAAATTCACTCAGGACGGGAAATTATTCCTCGTATGTGATCTCTCCGTCACAGATCGTCATCACAGTTTTCACGCGGAGAATCTCTTTCTTCGGTGTCTGGAAAATATCTTCCGAAAGCATCACGACGTCCGCGAGATACCCTTCTCTCAGAATTCCCTTTTCATGATCCATATGTTCGGCGTAGGCTGAATCGCGTGTGTAGCAAAGTAACGTCTCTTCGAGAGTTTGGCTTTGATCTGGGTCGCCTTCCTGCCATGGAGTTCGATTCAGTGCAGAGTGTATTCCAGTCATCGGATTCATGGATGCTACGGTCCAGTCACTTCCGAAAGCGAGATGAGCGCCCGCATCGCGTAACGTCCGCCAGGCGAACGAGCGGCGATACCGCTGGACTCCCACGCACGCAGGCCAGGGATCGAATGAATTGACGGTCAATGGAGAGTGATTTGGCTGCATGGCGGCGATCACCCCCAACTCCGCAAAGCGCGGCACATCCGCATCCCCAACAAGTTCAATATGTTCGATACGGTGACGACTGTCACGCCCTCCGTTTTGCTTGCGGACAATCTCATACGAATCAAGTACACGCCGCACCGCGCCATCCCCCGTGCAATGGACGGCGATCTGCAATCCCTGTTTATCTGCTTCGAGCGCGAGTTCCGTAAATTGCTCAGGCTCGAACTGCGCTGTGCCGCGCCAGCCAGGTCTGCCCTCGTAATCGTCAAGTAGCAAGCCGGTGCCGGTTTCGATTACGCCGTCCATAAAGAATTTCACCAGCCCGCCGCGCACTTTACCAGTTGACGCAACGCGCATCTCAATCGCTTCGCTAAGCACGTCAGGTTTCATTTCAGGGTATACAAGGAATGGTACATACACACGCAAAGCCATTTCACCGCGTGCTTCCAGTTTTTGATACACGCGTAAGTCTTTGACATTGCCGTTCATGTTGTGGACGCTTGTCAACCCATACCCTGCCG
>DNDO01000203.1:0-7853 GCA_003484265.1 Anaerolineae bacterium | reverse complement strand
CCGCGCGCGCAAGCAGGTCGAGCGTTTCACCTTCGGTAATAGGCGGGATCAAATCTTCAACAATATTCCCAGCCGCTTCGAGCAACTCCCCGGTTGCCATGTTGTCGTCACCCATGACCACTTTGGAAAACTCCCCCAACTCTCGTCCGTTCAACAAGGCTGCGCGGCGGAGTGCTTCTGTATTTGCCCAGGACGTATGACCATCGTAAGCTACCAAAAAAACGGGTCGGTCTGGGATGATCTCGTCGAGGTGTTGGCGGGTGATTGAACTTCCATTTGGCAAGATGCCATAGATTAAGCCAATACCCGCAACCCATTCACTCCTGGTCGACTCTGCATAATTGAGCAATACTTGCCTCAGCATCTCAAAGGAACGGACATCCTGCAGTTGAGCAAATCGCAATTCCCTTGCGCCGTTCAATAAATGGAAGTGACTGTCAATGAAACCAGGCATCACTGTTCTGCCTTTTGCATCAATGACGAGCGTATCCTGTGCACGGAAAGACTCAGCATCTATGTTGCTTCCAACAAAAATAAGTCGATTGCTTTGAATGGCAATGGCTTCTGCTTTTGGGTGATCTTTATCTGCTGTAAACACATTGCCGTTCGTAATGAGGATGTCTGCTTGCGTCATGGCGGGGATTATAGCGTTATTGTTGATAAAATTCTGCAAATGTTTTGGGTTGACCCGATTCTAGAAATAGGAGATGTCATGAATGGACAAACCAAACCTGTTAATCGGCTTACCGTTCTGGTGTTTTTGGTAACAGGGATCATCGCTGGAGGAAATCCAGTGGGGGTCCGTTTCAGTAACTCTGAGCTTCCTCCGTTTTGGGGAGGCGCATTACGATTTGCGTTGACCGCACTCCTGTTTTGGCTGGTGGTCTGGTTGAGAAAAATCAATCTGCCAGACCGCAAGGACATAATCATCCTCTCGCTAAACGGATTCTTCTCGATAGGTGTCACTTATTGTCTGTTTTACTGGGGATTGGTATATGTAGAGTCTGGTTTCAGTTCAGTGATCATTTCTTTGACTCCTTTGTTTACACTGGTCTTTGCCGTCCTGCATGGGATTGAAAAGTTCAGTTGGCGCAATGCCCTGGGCGGATTCCTTGCCCTCGTCGGAATTGCGATTGCTCTTCAGGCACAATTGGGAACTATACTTTTGTTACCTGTACTGGCATTGATAATAGGTGCAGCGGTCTCGGGTGAAGGTAATATAATCCTTAAGTTGTATACAAAAAACAATGACCCATGGGTTTCCAATGCTCTGATGATGACATCGACATTTATTTGCATGGCGCTGGCATCCATATTGTTTGGTGAGACGATGTCATTGCCTTCCACTACAACGGCAAGGGCAGCTGTTATATACCTGGTCCTATTCGGTTCGTTTGGGATGTTTTACCTCTATGTCTGGTTGATGAAGCGTTGGTCTGCATCAGCAACCTCCTACGTTGTAATGTTACTGCCAATCGTTGCCACGATCGCGGGTTTTATTCTCGCGGGCGAAACCGTCACTTTGACTTTTGTTATTGGCGGCATTCTCGTCATGATCGGCGTGTGGATCGGTGCTATTATGCAATCGTAATCTTGCTTGACGATGTAGGTTGCCAATGGTAGACTTTTGAAATTGTAATCACAATAATTTCTGAAAGGAGGCACGAAAAAATGAAAACTGTATTCACAACAACCCCAATTGTATTGAGCGCGCCTCCTCAAGGTGAAATTTAATCGCGGATTGATCCGGTCTGATTGACATACCACCGCAGGCGCGACCGCTACGCAGCCTGCGGTTTTTGTTTTAATTTCCCCGGCCTGATAGGTTCCCCGCAGGTATTTTTGATTATGTAACCTTGTCCACGTGAACAACTAGGTTGACAAGAAGACGCATATAAAACCTGTCAGGTCTTTAGATGAACAAGGTAGAGTTTACAAATGGAAACTGACGACTATATCGATCTTTTCGACGATCTGGACGACAACGAACAAACTGAAAATTTCTTAAAAAAAGGACAACGCCGTAAGCGTTTCCCTGAACGTCACTTCAAGGAAGTTCGCTCGCGCAATGCGGGCTTCCTCAAAGGTCAGGACGATTCGAGCAGGAGTATTGACTTCACCTATAAAGCCGCACGATTTGAAGAGTGGTGGCTTCTCGAATCGCTGGGCGATTTCTACGAACACCAATGGATCACCGATGTTCTACGGCGGGTGAAAGGCGGAAAGGAAGCTTCGGTATACATGTGTCAAGGCGGCGAAGCAACTGACTCAAAGCTTGTCACCGCAAAGGTCTATCGTCCGCGTGAGTTGCGCAACCTCAAGAACGATCACCAATATCGAGTCGGGCGAATCGACCTCGATGAAAGCGGCAATGCGATTTTCAAGGATGGAGACCTGCACGCGATGGGGAAGCGTACAAAGTACGGCGAGGAGCTCCGCCACCAATCCTGGATCGCCTACGAATTCCAAACGCTCGAGATTCTTCACAACGCAGGCGCCGATGTCCCCGAGCCGCATGCGATGGAGAAGAACGCCATCCTGATGGATTATATCGGCGACTTGGATATCGCCGCGCCGACTCTCAATTCAGTGACTCTCGATCCTGATGAAACGACGGCACTCTTTGAACGCGTCCTTCGTAATGTCGACCTGCTTCTCTCCAATGACCGAATCCACGGCGACTTGTCTGCCTACAACATCCTCTACTGGGATGGTCGCATTACGTTGATAGATTTTCCGCAGGTGGTTTCACCTAGCGCAAACCCATCTGCATGGAACATCTTCCTGCGGGATGTCACGCGTATCTGTGAGTATTTCAATTCTCAAGGACTCAAAATTAACTCGCAAGAAACCGCATCAGAATTATGGACTGCGCATGGGCACCGTATCGCAAAAGAAGTTCACCCCTTGTTTCTTGATGCTGACGACGAAGACGACAGACGCTTATGGAAAAAACAGAAAGACGTAAAATAATCAAAATGATGCCGACTTTCAACAGTCGGCATCATTTTGATTAGAAGAGTTATCGCTTTCCCCATAATCCATATCCATCGTTACGGCGTTTCTCGCGGCGTTCGTGCTGTTCGTGGATTTGTTCAACGTGATCAGCTTTTTCTTCGATAGCCGCCTCCAGCCACACCCGTCCTTTTTCTGCAGTTCCATGACTCCCCGCTCCATACGCCCCGGTGGCTGTGTCATCATCCCAGGGCGGGTTCGCAACGAGACTTCCTCCTTCGATCCAATCCATGTAGTAATCGGCTGTGGAGACAAAATCCGTTTCATCCACAACCCGTTCCATTTTGCAAAGCTCGGGACGAAGGTGGAGCATGAAAGATGTTTCCAGTTCCCCGGCATGACCCATCCCGCCGATCTTGGATGTGCGGTGTTTGTTAATCGCCTCAGCGCCGATTCTCCCGGACGTATGAAGCCAGGAGGTTGCACAAAAGATTCGGCGATGTCTTTCACCCGCATACTTAACGATGGTCACTAAAAACGAAACATTTCCTCCATGCCCGCTCATAAAATAGAATTTATCGAACCCGCGCTGGACGAGGACATCAATGACAGCCAGCCAGAAATCCTCAAATGCCCGCCCGCCTGCGTTCATTGTTGCCGCAAATGATGAGCGATGTGTGCTTACTCCATAAGGCATAGCCGGCAAAGAGACGCTTCGTGTAGGCATTTTGTCATCTACGCCTTTTGCTATAGCGTCAATAATCGCCGTATCAGTCGAGAGGGGCAGGTGGTATCCATGTTGTTCGGTATGACCAATTGGGATTAATATGACTTTATCTCGATCACTATCATTTAATAACGGTTGTTTATCTCGCCGATATGTCTCATGATGTTGCGTAATATAGGACATGGGATGTATTGTATGGAACGATTGAGGATTCAAACCTTTAGGCATCAGGCAATATACTTTGATGAAACCGTCATCGCGCAAACTATCAAGAAGGTTGGATATATATTGAAAGAGGATCGACTCGGGTATTTCAAGTCCGCTTCCTTGCCATCCGAATGGAAAGGGTGGCAGAAGTCCGATTTGTGGAGGATGATTTAACTGGCTGGCGAGCAGTTCCAAGTCGTAGTCTGAACCGAGAGGTAAGACAAGGGGCGTATTACGCAGGAGACTTGCAACAGCATCCCAAGTCATTTCATCGTAATTGAAATATGAGGTCATCGTGTAATTCCTTTTATAAATGAGTGTATAAAAATTCGTGTAGTCAGTATATTACTTTATTCATTTCCAAGGAAGTTTCATCACTGATAAAGTGTACAACGAAATCGAAATTTCCTTTCCCCAATTCTAAAATTACAGTAAAATAATTATGAATGGTCTCCGGTAAAAATTCACACAGCCAACAACCAAATGAACTTGGGCAAGTACTGCATCACGCCTGCAATGCGTGATGCAGTTTTTAAATTACGGCACGTGTCGTAAAAATTATTGAAGGAGGAGCGAGATGAAAGTTAAATACACGTTCGTGATCATATTGACCATATTGGCGCTGGTGCTATCTGCGTGCGGGGGATTGGGTCAATCAACGCCCGTTGTAATGCGGGTGGGGTGGCAGGGAAGTCCTGACACATTGAACCCAGGCGCTGCTGTCTTGTCTGAGGCGTATACCATTTTTGGATTGGTATATGACACCATGTACCAGTTGCAACTCGATGGGTCGTTCAAGTTAAGCCTGGCAGAGAGCTTAACGGTCTCTGACGACTCGCTCACCTACACTTATAAGATTCGCGATGATGTGAAATGGCACGATGGACAGCCGCTCACCGCGGAGGATATTGTCTTTACCTACGATCTTTATGCCACCACGGATGGCTACCCATGGATGGGCGATTACACCTATTACTTCGAAAGTGTCGAAGCAACTGCAAACAATGAAGTTGTGATCACCCTTTCAGAAGCCATACCGAATATCGATGCCCAGTTGGTATTCCTTTATGTTCTGCCCAAGCACATTTGGGAAAATGAAGATGGATACGAGTTTGAGAACACCGCAATGATCGGAAGCGGCGCGTTCAAGATGGTGGAATATAAACCAAATGAGTTCGTCCACTTGGCGTCAAATACAGATTACTTCGGCGATAAACCAAAAATTGACGAGGTAATTTTCCAGACATTTGAGAATTCCGATGCGCTCGTACAGGCGATAAAAACCGGGCAGGTCGATATGATCACTGAAATGCCGAACACAGCGGTGGAAACCTTGCGTGCCGAGGCAAATGTCGAGGTCGTTGCGGGGGCTCCATTTGCACCGGGCGTGACGGACATCATAATCAACCAGGTCACACCTGAGAACTGCCCGCCTGATGACGGGGTTTGTTCCGGGCATCCAGCTTTGCTGGACCGCAACGTGCGTCTTGCCATGGCGCATGCCACAGACAAGCAGAAGATCATTGACGTCGTTTTGCTTGGTCTGGGCACACCGGGCACGGCTCTCCTTCCCGATGGATTGGGCATTTGGTACAACAGCAGTCTCAAGGACTATGCTTTCGATACAGCCCAAGCCAATCAGATATTGGATGACGCCGGTTACGCAGATACCGACGGCAATGGCGTTCGAGAAATGCCGGATGGTTCCAGAGACCTCACCTTCCGTATTAGTTGGCCGAGCGACAGCATCGATTCACCCCGCATGGCTGAGTTGCTGAGCGAGATGTGGGGCGCCATAGGAATCAAGCTTGAAGCCCAGGCGTTGGATGCAGACGCGTTGACCGCTGTATGCTGCCCCGCATTCGACTTCGACATCATCCTTTGGGGCTGGGGTTCCGATCCTGACCCGAACCTGCTCTTGAGCGTTATGACAACGGATGAAATTCCCACCGGCTCCAGTGAGACCGGGTATTCAAACCCCGAGTTTGATGCGCTGTATCTTGAACAGGCTGTCGAACTTGACCAGCAGAGGCGTGTTGACCTCGTTTGGCAGATGCAGGAAATTGTCCACAACGATGTAGTGTATATCATCCCGTTTTACTCACAAAACGTCCAGGCATATCGCTCCGATCGATTTACGGGCTTTATCACCGATCAGCCCAAGGTGGAGTTGTCTGATATCACTTCATTGATACTGGTCGAACCCGTGCAGTAAATTTGAATCCCAACAAAAGGGGCGGCGATTTATGCCGCCCCTTTTGTGTGTATAAAGGAGAGATCCTTGAATCGCTATCGCTACCTTCTGAAGAAGATCGGCTGGTCGGTATTTACGATCATTTTTGTTCTCATCCTTAATTTCTTTATTTTCCGTGTTTTACCGGGTGACCCTGCACGCGCCGGGATTCATGACCCGCGCCTCACAAGGGAAGCCATCGAAAAAATCCGCGTTCGTTATGGGCTGGATAAGCCCGTGATCAATTGTTTTCAATCGATCAATCCGGTTGAACTGGGGGACTGCGGGATCAATCCCTTCGACACTCAATTCTTTATTTACGTCCGCAATCTGACTCAGGGAGAACTGGGGATCAGTTACCATACAAACCGTCCCGTCACTGACGTTTTGGTCGAACGGTTATGGAACACCTTGCTTTTGATAGGTGCGGGGCAGATACTTTCCATCATAATCGGGGTCATATTTGGTATCTTTGCGGCATGGAAGGCACGAACGTACATAGATTATGGAGCGCTCTTAACGGGCTTGCTTGCCTGGAGTCTTCCCACTTTCTGGCTCGGGATCATCCTTTTGTTTTGGGGGAGCAATAACGGCTTCCCAATCGGTGGGAAAATCACTCCGGGTATCAGTTCTTATCCATTTCTTTTTCGAGCCGGCGATATTGCCAAACATATGATCCTGCCGACGATCACATACACGATTGTCTTCATGGGCGAATATATGCTTGTAATGCGGTCCAGTTTGATGGACGTCCTTTCGGAAGATTACATCCTGACGGCAAAGGCAAAGGGATTGAGCACATTCCAGATACTAAAGGACCACGCGCTCAAGAATGCGATGCTCCCCATTGTCACCATCATTGCCATCAACCTGGGATTCACGGTGGCAGGTGCGATTCAAATTGAAGCGGTTTTCTCGTGGCCGGGTCTGGGCGGCGCGATCTTTGAAGCGGTTATTCGCAGGGATTTTCCCGTGTTGCAGGGAGCCTTCCTTCTGATCGCCGTAAGCGTGATCATTGCGAACCTGATCGCAGACCTGACCTATTCATACCTTGACCCGCGAGTGCAATCGGAGTAATTCACTATGGCAATTCAGGAAATTGAACTTAAAGCCACTGTTCCATCTGCTCCTCTATCCGGTTTTTGGAACACATTCAACAAGAATCGAATGGCTGTTGTCGGACTTGTGCTGTTAGTAGCCATTATTATTCTTGCTGTCTTTGCTCCCGCCCTAGCGCCGTATGATCCCCGCTCCTATGAAGGAGTTCAGACGACAGATATTTATAAACCCCCAAGCGCGGCGCATTGGTTTGGGACTGATGATGCAGGCAAGGATGTTCTCTCCAGTTTTATGTATGGTTCGCGGGTATCGCTCATTGTCGGTTTTTTTGCGGCTTTCATCTCAATTGTCATCGGTGGGACGTTTGGAATCGTTGCTGGCTTTTATGGCGGGCGGATAGAAAACTTTTTGATGCGGCTCACTGATTTAATGCTCGTCATCCCAGACCTGCCACTGATCGTGGTGATCGTGGCACTGACCAAGCCAAGCATTCTTAATATCATTTTTGTGATCGGTTTGCTGGGCTGGACGACAACTGCGCGAATTGTCCGTTCGCAGACACTCGCTGTAAAATCACGTAAATTTGTTTTGCGCGCAAGAGCCATCGGCGCGGGTAACCGTCATATTGTCATTCATCACATATTGCCGCTCGTCATGCCTATCCTCGTCGTC
>DNDO01000159.1:31155-32703 GCA_003484265.1 Anaerolineae bacterium | reverse complement strand
TGATGGAGGGGATCAAATTTTGAGTTTGAGGCGAATCACTTAAATCCGCTTTGAATGTCCAGGCTTGACGACCCAGTCGTTCGATTTCAGCTTGCAAGGATTTTGCGTCGGAATCTGAATGCGCATGGTGAATGATTATGTTTCCACCGATTCGAGCGCATGCCAAAGCAAGCAGGCGGCCGATGCGCCGCGCGGCTCCGGTAATTAGGATAGTTTTGTCGAGCAATGGAAACGTATTCACGGATTGGATTTTAATCCATTCTAAAGGGATTGTTGTGTTCAAGTCAAAAATTCCCCATTCCTTGACTCGCTTGTTTGGCGGTGATATATTTTCAATGCACTTGTCGTAAATATTGGAACCATAAATCCATCTGTATAATGAAAGGCATGTCAATGGATAAAAATCAAAGTTCAACGATTTACACGGGGGATATCGTTGCGGAACAAATTGACCCGAACAAAGAATATACAACTGAAAATCAAGAGATCATATTTTCCGAAGAACAGCATGCCATCTGGGCTGACCTGTTCGACGGGATTCACAAGCCCTATTTGCTTGAGCATCTCTGCAGTGAATACAATCAGGGATTGGAGCTGTTGCAACTGGACCCGGATCATATTCCAACTGTAAAATATCTCAACGAGCGGATCACTCCCCGATCAGGGTGGCGCATCGAACGCACGGTTGTGCGTTATACACTGGCAGACGATTGGTATAAAAAATTTGCCAACCGAACTTTTCTCATTACAGATTATTTGCGTACGCGCGACCAAATGGAATTTACTCCCGAGCCCGATATGTTCCACGATATATTTGGACATCTTCCGTTCTTAACGCAAAAGTTCTATGCGGAAATCGAAGATAAATTTGCACCTGCATACATGAAAGCGACCCGGGAAGAAAGGGAGATAATAAAACGCCTTGCTTGGTACAGTACCGAGTTTGGGCTTGTAACCCAGGAGAATCGATTTAAAGTCTTCGGAGCAGGCATTATCTCTGGTCGCAAGGAATTGACCCGCACTATCATGGAATTCTACAGACTTGGGCGCGATAATGTGATCGATTACACCCAGGATGTATACGAACAGCTGTATCAGCACTTTCTCGCCAACAAGAAAAATTTACACCGCATCATTGACGGGGTAAACTCGGTTCATCAAAAGGGACAAATGTCCTCCGCCGACCAGGGTTGGAATGTCGTTCTTTCGCTCTACAAGAATTTGGGAATCAAGCAGGAGGGCATATTCGGAGGCGAGGTGATCATCGCCCCGTTCGATATTGATATGATCTCGCGTATCCCTAAAACGGTCTATGCATTCAATCCGATGTTGTTTGTTTGCGAATCTCTTGCCAAGATGGATGAATTGCTGGAGTCATATCTGGGTCCGATTGCCGCGCGAAATTAATAATTTGCTGGATAATAAGCCGCATCCCTCTTTGAGGGATGCGGCTTCTGTTTTAATAAGACTTTATCACCCTGATATATTTTTTCGGCGTATCGACTCAAGCAGGTAAAACACGACTCCAAGAATCAACCATGCTGTGAC
>DNDO01000159.1:29837-30962 GCA_003484265.1 Anaerolineae bacterium | reverse complement strand
GTAAAACGCGACTCCAAGAATGAACCATGCCGTGACTTGCGCAAGACGTAAACTTCCAAATATTAATGTGCTGTCGCCGTGGAAGGCTTCGAGGAAGAGACGGGAACCCGCCGTCAGCGCGGTAAAGGTGAGGAAGGAAATGCCCAGGGGCGAATTCGTTTTTCGGAACCAGAGCAAGCCGAAGATTAAGAGTGAGGCGACCAGTTCGTAGATCTGAGTCGGATGCCGCTTTGCGCTCCACAAATCAATTCCCCAAGCTGCGTCTGTCGGACTTCCGAATGCCGTACCTGCCGCGAGATGCGAAAGGGAAAGTCCGATGGCGAGAAGAGCGAATACGGGAGTCAGCGAATCGAGCGTCCCCCACAACGAAAGTTTTTGACTTTGACCGTAAACGAACCCAACAAGAAGCGCAGCCAGTGATCCACTTGTCGGGTCGAAGAGATCGGGATTCGGTGAGAAAATGTTGAGCGGGTTATGTGTGAAGGCGGAAAGGTTTGAAAGCGCAAACAGAATTCGCCCGCCGACGATATAGCCAAAGAGAGCATAAAAAACCATGTTGTTAAGTTGTTCTTTTGAGACACCGTATTTTTGTGTTCGTTTCTCGGCAAGTGTGAGACCGATCCACAAGGCGGCGACGAGCAGGATGAAGTGGCGGGGAGGCGCGAAGAGCGAGCGAAAGGTTTCGATCATTTTAGAATTTCCTCGACGCGCGTGCGAAGTAACGCCTCTGCCATCGGTCCGCCAATGACGACTTCGTTGATAATTCCGTTGCGGTCGACGAAAAAAGACGAGGGGAGGGAGCGCAATTGATATGCGGTGCCAACGCTGCCCGAACGATCCAACAGGATCGGGAAAGTAAGTTCATACTCACCGACGAATGGCGCGATGTCTGATTGTGCATCCTGATAAGTCATGTTGACAGCAAGGACGACCAGACCATCGTCTTTATATTCTTTGTATACTTTTTCGATGGCAGGCATCTCAGCGCGGCAGGGCGGACACCACGTTGCCCATAGATTGATCAGTACAGCCTGTCCGCGCAGGTCGGAGAGTTTGATGGTCTCACCAGTCGTTGATTGCAGTTCAAAATCAGGCGCAAGGAATCCTTGTTGCGGCGCGGGGATC
>DNDO01000159.1:27943-29541 GCA_003484265.1 Anaerolineae bacterium | reverse complement strand
GAAGAATCCGCGCTGACGAGTATCCATGCGAAGCCCAGGGTGAGGATAATAATGTATGTAATGCGGCGATGTGAAGTGGCCATAGATATAGTACTGTTCGATTAGCCCCATCTTTTCTTACTCGACATTTCTTCCAGGTCAGTGTTAGCGCCACGGCGCATACAAAGAACTATGAGATAAGATTTTTGAATCAACTCAACATTTCTGAAAGATTGGCGTTATTGCTAAGCTCCTTGCTCCAAATTATTATTAAATAGAGACTATCGTGGATATTGAAATGGGTTGTTTCCGATGTGTCCTGTCGCGTCCATTAGAATTGGCGCAACCTAGAAATAATCATATGGGTTGCCCCCGGCCAGAAGCACTTTTGCCGCCGCGAAATTCCTTACCGAACTGAGTGAAAGCGATGACCGCCATGGACAGACAGGTGACGATCCACGCAGCCAAACTGCGAAATCCGCCTTGCGTTCTAATCTCTTTCGTTCATTCGGATATCTTGACTAAGTAATCATTGGAAAGTGAGACTGAAATTATATCCCCGAACACCGATGGTAAAATGGAGTATCTTAAACGGACAGGTTTTATAACATGACAGACGATCTTCAAATTCGCGCGATCAATACAATTAGATTTCTTTCGGCGGATGCCGTCCAGCAGGCGAACTCGGGTCATCCAGGACTACCAATGGGCGCCGCCGCAATGGCTTATACTTTATGGACGCGCCACCTGCGCCACAATCCGCGCAACCCGAAGTGGATGGGACGAGACCGCTTCGTCCTTTCGGGTGGGCATGGTTCAATGCTCCTTTATTCTTTACTTCATCTGACGGGGTATGATCTCACTCTCGATGACATAAAAAACTTTCGACAATTTGGAAGCAAGACTCCGGGGCACCCTGAATACGGACTTACGCCCGGTGTAGAAACTACAACCGGACCACTTGGGCAGGGATTTGCCACAGGCGTGGGCATGGCAATTGCGCAGGAACATCTCGCCGCGAGCTTCAATAGACCCGGCCACGAGTTGATCCAATCGTTTATCTACGGTATCGTAACAGACGGCGACCTGATGGAGGGTGTCGCTTCCGAAGCCGCTTCCATGGCCGGGCATTTAAGTCTGGGACGCATCATATATCTCTACGACGATAATAATATTTCGATCGATGGTTCCACTGAATTGGCATTTACCGAAAACCGCAATGCCCGTTTCGAAGCCTATGGCTGGCATGTACAGACCGTCGAAGATGGAAACGACGTGGAGGCAATTGACAAAGCCATTCAAGATGCGAAGAAAGACTCGCGCCCGTCACTGATCGCTGTAAGAACTGTTATTGGTTTCGGTGCGCCAAAGAAACAGGGAACTGCGAAAGCGCACGGCGAACCACTCGGCGATGATGAGTTAAATGCCGCCAAGGAGAATCTTGGCTGGCAGACCGAGCCGCGTTTCTATATTCCTGAAGACGTACTTAAGTTTTATCGCACAGCCGTTGAAGTCGGACGGGAACGTGAAACGGATTGGAAGATGAAGTTCGATGCCTATAAAAAGCTTCATCCAGCTTTGGGCGCAGAATTAGGACGTCGCTTAGCTGGGAAACTTCC
>DNDO01000159.1:21782-27631 GCA_003484265.1 Anaerolineae bacterium | reverse complement strand
TCGGGCAAGATCATCAATGCGCTGGCTCCCATTCTTCCTGAACTCATCGGCGGTTCTGCTGATTTGGCTCCCTCGAATAACACGATGATCGCTGGCAGTCCTGACTTTCAAAAATCGTCGCGTGACGGGAGGAATTTCCATTTTGGCGTGCGTGAACACGCGATGGGCGCTGTATTAAATGGTATGGCATTGTTTGGCGGCATCATCCCTTACGGGGGCACGTTCCTGATCTTCTCAGACTATATGAAACCAGCGATGCGCATCGCCGCCATTTCACATATCCCTTCGATATTTGTCTTTACTCACGATAGCGTTGGACTCGGCGAAGACGGACCCACACACCAGCCGATCGAGCATTTGATGGCGTTGCGTGCAGTTCCCAACCTGGTTGTCATCCGCCCTGCCGATGCGAACGAAGTAAGAGAAGCTTGGAAGGTGGCTGTCTCTCGCCGCGATGGACCAACCGCTCTCGCTTTGACTCGTCAAGCTGTGCCGACATTCGAATCGCGAGATGAAGAGACCGTTAGCAAAGGTGCTTATGTGTTGAAGGACTTTGGCACCCCCGAAATTATATTGATTGCATCTGGCTCAGAAGTTGGACTAATCATGGATGCCGCACAGAAACTTCATGAAGAAGGAAAGGGCGTTCGTGTTGTGTCATTCCCAAGTTGGGAAATATTCGAGATGCAAGATGAAGCCTATAAAGAGTCTGTGTTACCGAAAAATATTCAAGCGAGACTCGCTGTCGAAGCGGGAGCAACCCTCGGATGGGAAAGATACGCGAAGTCTGGTGTAGGCATTGACCATTACGGCGCATCCGCACCTGCGAAGGTCATCTTCGAGAAGTTTGGTTTTACTGTCGAAAATGTTGTTCTCAAAGCCAAAGAACTATTATAAATATCAGATCTCAATGGTCGCAAAGTCCTGAGATCTTCTTGGAGTAACTATGAAAATCGCAGTAGGATTTGACCACGCGGGTTTCCCGCTTAAACAAACCGTATTGGATGCCGTTCGTGCCGCGGGACATGAACCAACAGACATGGGCACGGACTCTGTCGACAGCGTGGATTTCCCAGACTTTACCGAAAAGGTTGGACGCGCTATCCAAAACGGGGAAGCCGAACGCGGTATATTGGTCTGCGGTTCTGGTATCGGCGCATGTATCGCAGCGAACAAAATGAAAGGCGTGTACGCATCCATTTGCCATGACACGTATTCCGCTGCGCAAGGCGTCCTGCATGATGATATGAATGTGCTGTGCCTCGGTGGTCGTGTTGTTGGTCCCGAACTTGCGAAGGTTCTCATTCCCGCGTTTCTGAACGCAGAGTATCAAGGCAACAAGGCAGGGGGGGAACGATTGGCAAGGCGAGTCGGTAAGATACATAAACTGGAAGAAGATGAATAATAGATATACCTCAACCATTGAGGTATAGAGGAAACATATGTCAGACTCAATTAAGAAATTAACAACCTTAGGACAATCCATCTGGTACGACAACATTGAACGTAAGCTGCTGGAGAATGGCGAACTCAAATCAATGATCGAACGCGGCGATATTCGCGGTGTCACGTCCAATCCATCCATTTTCAATGCGGCGATAGCGAAGTCAAACGATTATGATTCGGCGCTTGTTCCGCTTGCATGGGCAGGTTGGGACGCGGAAAAGATATTCTGGCAATTAGCCATCGAAGATATCAAAGCTGCGTGCGATGCGTTCGCCCCGCTTTACGAAGAGACCAATGGCGGCGATGGATATGTCAGCCTCGAGGTCAGTCCATATCTGGCGCACGATACCGATGGCACTGTCGCGCAGGCACAACAACTTTGGGCGCGAGTGGCGCGTAAGAATCTGATGGTTAAAATCCCCGCCACCAGAGCGGGTATCCCTGCCATTCGCAAGGCAATTGCCGCAGGCGTGAATGTCAACGTGACCTTGATCTTTTCCCTCGCCCGTTATGCCGAAGTAATGGAAGCTTACCTAAGCGGTCTGGAAGATCGCGCTGCCGCTGGGCATTCCATTGATCATGTTGCTTCGGTCGCTTCGTTCTTCGTTTCGCGTGTTGATTCCAAGATCGACCCTCAACTCCCTGACGCTTCCAACTTAAAAGGAAAAGCTGCGATCGCAAATGCAAAACTTGCCTACGATCTTTATCATCAAACATTCGCCGGTCGGCGTTGGGAGATTCTCAAGGTCAAGAGTGCGCGGGTCCAGCGTCCCCTGTGGGCGAGCACAAGTACCAAGAATCCCGATTATCCCGATACACTGTATGTCGATGAACTCATTGGTCCTGAAACCGTCAACACAGTTCCGCCTGCAACGCTCGACGCATTCCGCGATCACGGCAATGCCGAAATGACTCTCATGCGCGGCGTCGATCAGGCGCAAAGCGATCTTGATGCTCTCGAAGCCGCAGGCGTTTCAATGGATGTCGTCACACAAGAATTAGAGGACGAAGGTGTCAAAGCGTTTGCGGATGCATTCACGCAACTGCTCGCAACAATTGATGATAGGAGTAAGAACGCCGCATCTTCCCTTGGACCGATAGCTGATTCCGTTTCCAGGCGGATAGCTCAACTCGAAGCGGACGCTGTTCCCGCACGCCTCTGGAAGCATGATCCCACGCTATGGGCTCCTGATGGCGATCATGCGGGTCAAAATGAAGTCAAGATCCGCATGGGCTGGCTGACATCACCTGACAAGGCGCGCAGGAAACTCAAGGAATATCAATCGTTTGCAAAAGAGATTCACGATGCAAAGATTGACCGCGTGTTGGTCCTGGGCATGGGCGGTTCGTCATTGACTGCCGAAGTCTTTAGCTCGCTACTCGCCGCCGCGAAGGTGGATGCTCCGCTATCACTTGCGATTCTTGACTCAACAGATCCCGCACAAGTTGCATTGGCCGCAGAGCAATATCCACCTGACAAAAGTTTATACATTGTCGCCAGCAAATCAGGCGGCACCGCTGAGGTAATGGCAAACTTTAATTATTTTTGGAAACTAAGCAAGAAAGACGGTTCGCGTTTCGTTGCTACGACTGATCCACTTACATCGCTGGAAGCCCTGGCTAAGAAAAATAACTTCAGGAAGATATTTTCAGCTGACGAATTCGTCGGAGGGCGATACTCTGCTCTGACAGATTTCGGACTTGTCCCTGCCGCCTTGCTTGACATGGACTTGAACCGTCTCATCGACAAAGCCGACTGGATGCGTTTCCAGTGCGGCGAGCACGTTCCTGCGGCGCGGAATCCCGGCATGGCTTTGGGAGCCGTCATTGGAGAAGCGGCGATTCGAGGTAGAGACAAATTGACAATCCTGACCGACGCGCCCCTCTCCGCTTTTGCTGGCTGGATCGAGCAGATCATAGCCGAGTCCAGCGGCAAGCATGGCAAAGGAATCTTGCCCGTGCCGTTGGAGCCGATCAGTGACGTCAAGTCTTATGGTGATGACCGTGTATTTGTATATCTCCGCCAAACTGGCGATCTTGATGAAACAATTAGGCTATTACGGGATGAAGGTCATCCTGTCATCGAGTCACCGATCTCCAATCTTTACGATCTCGGCGCAGAGATTTACCGATGGGAGGTTGCAACAGTGATCGCGTGCTCGATCCTCGATATCAACGCGTTCGACCAGCCGAATGTGGAATCGAGCAAGAAGATCACAAAGACGAAGATCGCTGAGTACCAAAATAATGGCAAGCTGAAAGAGGGTAAGCCTGCCTGGAAAAAAGACGGCGTGCTTGTCTATTCATCGACAGCCATTAAGGGTGCGTCTCTGAAAACTGTCTTGAATGGTTTTTTGAAGAAGGCTAAACCCGGCGGCTATATTGCCATTAATGCCTATCTGCCTCGTAATGGTGAGATGGTTGACATGTTGCAGGAGCTGCGGGTCTCGATCCGCGCAAGGACGGGCAATGCCGTGACCGCAGGTTTTGGTCCGCGCTTCCAGCATTCAACGGGTCAATTCCATAAAGGTGGAATTAAAGACGGTTTGTTCCTCGTAATAACCCTTGAACCTGAAAATGATATGGATATCCCCGCTGAGGGACTGACGTTTGGGACGCTCATCCGCGCGCAGGCGCTGGGTGATTATGAAGCGCTGATCGATGCGAAGAAGAAAGTATTACGAGTGCATTTGCCGTCGGTCGCAGGTGTGAAGTCTTTGATGGATGCTTTGAAATGACCGCCTTATCGCAACTTAAGTGCGTCGCCTGTCGTGGCGGCGATCCAAAATTAACCGATGGTGAAATCAACGAACTATATCCGCTTGTTTCAGCTTGGGAAATTGTTGAGCAGGATGGTATCCTGCGTTTACGACAGATATTTAAGTTCAAGAATTATACTGACGCGTTGGAATTTACAAATAAAGTCGCCGCGATCGCAGAAGAGGAAGATCATCATCCTCAGATCGTATTGGAATGGGGGAGGGTCACCGTCCATTGGTGGACGCACGTGGTAAAGGGCTTGCACAAAAACGACTTCATTATGGCGGCAAAGACCGATGAATTAATAAATTGAGTCTCGTTCCACCTATAACACAATTGGCTGCCTTGATCTTTACTCTTCCGAAATAAACACCTGATTCCTGCCGTTTTGTTTTGCCTGATATACAGCGACATCTGCGAGGTGTAATATTTCTGTTGCTGTATTGTTATTAGAATTGCGACCGGCAATACCGAAACTCATGGTAATTTTTAATGACGACTGGTGAGTTGTCGCGTCAAAATCAGCCGCTTCGATGGTCTTTCTTATGTCTTCGATTCGAGACAAGGCTTGAACTGGAGTGGTCTCTGGCATAAGGATCGTGAATTCCTCGCCCCCAAATCGAGCCACAATGTCATATTCCCGTACTGCATCTTTTAATATCTTTGCCACTCCAACTATGACAATATCCCCGGCAAGGTGCCCATAGGTGTTATTTATGTTCCTTAAATAATCCAGGTCAGCAACAACTACGGTTAACGGTCTGTCGTGCCGGTTGGCTCGAGCTAGCTCTCTATCCAATTCCTGGTTGAAATAACGGGCGTTGAATAAACCCGTTTTTGGTTCTATATTTTTTTGCTTTTCCAGGTTAGGTACTTGTAATGTGAGTTGAAGCAGATATAGCGGACCTATCGTAAGGAAGACTGCATACGGGGAGTAGTTCCAAATAATAGCGGTTGCCGCCCCAAGACTAAACAAAGTTGCGTCCACAATAACCAATACTCGTTCAAACATCCCAGAATCTTTTATACTCGAGCCCTCTGTAAGCAAGTGTATTATTCCGATCATTAAGTGGTTGAACACGATAAATGTTATTCCCGCAATTATAATTTCCAGTGCAGAGTAGATTCCCTGAGGATTGTTTCCGAAAATAGATTCGACTGCCAGGCTTGCAAGAACAAGGGGGACAACCACACTTCCAATGTTGAATGTTAGGACAAACCAGGGGATGGTTTTGCTTCTTCTAAATAAGAGCGCTAGGTGCGATAGCAATGCAACCCAAACCGCCTCTGGTCTTCCCAAAGCGAAAAAGGCTAAACTATAGCCAAAGATCGAAGCATTATAGGATACATTGGGAATTAGTCCGTCTTTTTGGGAAAGTTGTGTAACGATCGTTAATACAATCAGTGCCGTCAGAAACCACGAATTTTCACTGCTCCAATCTGGTAATTCTAGACAGAAAGCAGTTGTGCTTATAGTTACAATTATGATATAGAACTGGGCTGATAAAGGAAGGTTAGTCACTTTAGGATTCTATGTTTGTAACAGACGGATTTAAAAGAGTATATGAGATTAGTGAATAAAGTGCAAGATGCTCATTTCAGTCATCCGCCAACTTTGAAATAAAAGCCAGGAACATCAGTAA
>DNDO01000159.1:18030-21504 GCA_003484265.1 Anaerolineae bacterium | reverse complement strand
TTACTGATGTTCCTGGCTTTTACCTGATGGTTAAATACAGGTATGGGTGGCAGACAGCTCTTAAATTCTTATGGTCTGTCCATGAGTTTAGCCACTACATTTCCAGCAGCCTCCCATGGGCTGTGGATTTCCACCGTAACTCGCCAGTCCAGCCGCAGATTCATTCATTGATCGGCTCGCAAGTTGACTACTGATGCCGCTCGCAAAGAGCATGGAAACCGCTAATATCGATAACATTAATGCTGCAAATCCGACTTTGATAATAAGTTGCTTGTTCATTTGAATCCTTTCAAATTAAATAATTTAATTGGTTTATTCATTGCCATATTTTAGGTCAAGTATGAAAGGACTAGAATACGTAAACCTACGTAATTCTGCTTTTGCAGATATCTGACTGAGAGAACATGGAAACATCAAAAATAACCGAAGCAATTAGCAGCTAGTGAAAGGAACGTAAGATTTTAATCGTCTATCGGTATTATTCCCCGTTTAATCGCGTATTTTATAAGCTCGGGTTGATTCCGGAGTCCCAGCTTTTTCATTATTTTACTCCTATGAATCTCAACTGTACGCGGACTAATCACTAGCTTTTTCGCCATATCAGAGCTGGTTTTGCCTTCAACGGTCATTTGGAGGATTTCCCGTTCACGCTTCGTAAGAGTCTGATACAAATCCAAAGGGGTTTCTTCAAGACTGAGATATCCCATTTCGATCTTTTCGGATAGTTTCTCACTAAGGTATCGATTGCCTTGCAATACCGCACGGATGGCGGCGATCAGCTCGCCGGGGCCGGTATCTTTAAGAATATAGCCATCAGCTCCGTTTCTGAGCGCCTGTATGACATATGGTTGGGCACTTTGCATTGAAAACACGATCGTACGCGTTGCTGGTGATAGTTTTTTAACCTGCAACAATACCTCCAACCCGTTCAGATTAGGCATCATCATATCGATAATAAGAACATCAGGCTTTTTTAACCCGATCTTTTGAATGGCTTCAACTCCGTCACTTGATTCACCAATAACCTGAAATTCGGTCTCTTTCCCGATTAAATTACGTAATCCCTCTCGGATCATGGGATGATCGTCAACGACCAGAATTGTTGCGGTCATTTCGTCTCCTTTCAAGCGGCTGCCCGGTAAGAGGAAGAGTTACAACGACTTGAGTACCTTGATCGAGGTAGGAATTTATAGTTAAATATCCTCCGGCTAAATCAGCTCTTTCGACCATCCCGCTTAATCCAGAGGTCGGGTTGCTCAACACTCTCGACGTGTCAAATCCCTTTCCTTTGTCAAGGATTTCGATCCAAAGCGTGGTTTCTATAACTGCGAGCCCAACAAATACCTCCGATACCTGTGAATGACGGGCGACATTTGTGAGAGCCTCTTGAATAATGCGATAGGCAGTGGTTTCGATATCGACTGGAAATCGTTCAAATGCTTCCTCGCAATTAAAAATAACGTTTATCCCTGTTTGATTTTTATAATTGTCCATGTGCCATCTTAAAGTCGTTATCAGGCCCAGATCATCCAGCATGCTGGGGCGCAAATTTAGTGACATTTCCCTTATCTGTTGGATAATCTCGGATATAGAATTCTGAATCTTAACCAAATTTCCCCTTTGTTGTTCACCCGACAGGTTCTTGGTCGATTCAAGCATGAATTGTATGCCGGTTAGTGCCTGTCCGAGGTGGTCGTGGAGTTCCCGTGCGATACGCCGTTTCTCGGCTTCTTGTATATCCACAGCGCTTTTTGATAGTAAACGTTGCCGTTCTCTTCCCGATCGTACTTTTTCGAACAGGAGAGTATTGGTAACCGCTATCGAAACATGCTCTGCAAGACCCTCGAGCAACATGATGTCATCATCTGAAATCCCCTCCTGCTTAACCGAACCGCAGATTAAAGCTCCAATTACTTCATTGTTACGAAGTAAAGGAGCAATGATCAAGTGATTGATCCCCAGGACTCGTAAGATGGATCTATATGGAATATCCCTCTTGTGACGCACATCTTGAATAACGAAAACCGAGTTGTCGTTAGGTAAATACTTTTCGAGTGTTGTGCGTGAAAAAGACACTCTTATAGGGTGTCTTTGAGCAAGGGCAATATTGTTTTCAAATTTTCGCGCAACATCCGTGTAATTGCCTGTCTTGTTATCGTATTGAAAAACAACAGTGGCGGACGTGTCGATTACCTGATTAGTGATCCTGCAAACCAGTTCTAGAACATCCTTTAGCTCAAGCCGTGAATTTAATTGCTTCGCAACATGGACGAGCGCCTCTGCGCGGCTGGCTTGTTGTTTTATCTTCTCAATTGCCTTTTTTTCAGAAGTAATATCCTGGAAAGCAATGACTGTTCCTAGTATGTTTCCGCTCTCCCCTGTTATTGACGAAACCTTTAAATCGATCGGAACGCTTACTTTGCTATTTGATAGTAGTATCAGATCAATTTCCGAATCTGTGAAATATCCCTTAGTACCCCCGTCGGAGATTTGCGATATATCAACAAGTTCCCCGGTGACACTGCTCCTTAGATGAAATATGCTATACAAGTTTTGATTAAGTGCATGTGTTGCTGACCAACCGGTCAATTTCTCGGCGATAGGGTTGATAAATTGAACTCGGCCGTCCCCGTCGATCGCTATTACGCCATCGCTAATACTGGTCAGGATGCCTTTCAGCCATTGTCTGCTTTTTTGGACTCGACTTTCCAAATGATGACGCATAATCGCTGTTTCGATTGCTGCAAATATATGCGTTTTGTCGAAAGGCTCGAATATATAACCAAAAGGACCAGTGTCTTTTGCCCGCTTGATTGTCGATTGACTTGCATTGGATGAAACATAAATAATTGGGATGTCGATTTTCTCGCGTATCAATTTACCTGTCTTGATACCATCTTGCCTTTCACGGAGCTGCATATTCATCAGGATCAGATCGGGTTTCAAGTCGTCCGTCATTTTTTCTGCCATTTCACCCGATTGGGTTACTCCAATAATTTCATATCGTAACTGCTCAAGCAAAAGTACAAGATTATTTGCCACAACAAGATCATTTTCCACGATTAATATTTTTGCATGGGTCATTTGTGCCTCAACCGAAATTAATACCAAGTCTCTTGATTACACCCTGAGTTAAAAGTAGATTTAGATTATTCAAGCAGCAAAATCCAGTCTTCTGATATTCTACTACTGTTGGTAACACCTGTGATGCTGACTAATTTGCAAGCCCTGTGCTTAATACCCCGTAATAAAAATCTTATAAAAAGTCGATTGCAACTCGATCGTTAGATGGAAAAATTGGTGTTGGGTTCGCCGTACTGCTGGGTCATCGACTAAAATGCTTCCAAGGTCACGAGTCTGTTTGGACTCTTCGTGCTGCCCTTAGGAACGGTTCGCTTTGTGGAAGTCAATGACATGTGGTCCAATTATCATCCTGTTTTATTTACGGAAATAACTAATACGGAGTTGAGTCAT
>DNDO01000159.1:17421-17685 GCA_003484265.1 Anaerolineae bacterium | reverse complement strand
TTCCCTCATTCAGCCCCCGAATTATTGTGAAAACGATGCCAAAAATGCGGGCAAAACTTGGCGCCAACCTATCTTCATTAACCCCGCGTACTTTGCCAGCCAAATGGGAATACCAATATTTGATGTGCTGATGGGAATTGCAGTACTAAAATCCACATCACGCCCGTCAATTCGATATTCGTACCGCGTCCTTTTCTGGACCGATAAACTTGCATTCAAAAATTCCCGGGCAATTTCCATCTCTGACGCATTCATCCAGTTCGG
>DNDO01000159.1:16557-17185 GCA_003484265.1 Anaerolineae bacterium | reverse complement strand
GATCAGAGGTGGCTTTAAAGCCTGTAATCGTACCCAGATCTTGGAGCAATTGAATTTCATGAGGTTTAAGTGAATTGTGCTTCGACCGAAAGTACAGCACGTCAGGGTCAATGTTGACCAGTGGTTTTAACCACAGGCGGTGAATACTTGTTCGAATGGCATTCTGTGTAGACTGGTCATTTGGATTATTAAGCCATACACTTAACGGTTTGTTGAGCCAATAGGGACTGACATCGGGTCCCGAGCGAATCCCGTCGCATAACCCAAGGGACGGGATGATCGGCGCACCGCAGGCAAGGATATATGCGTCGCCGGCGGCGTCTCTCAATACCTTTGCGGCATTTCGGTAGGCGACTTCCCTGGGAATATTTTTGTAGCGCTTCCCGTTAAGAGCACCTGCATAAAGAAAATCGAGCTTTAGGTACCCATATCCCCAACCGACGACTTTTCGAATTATTGAATCAAGCCATTCCAACACCTCTGGGTGTGTAACATCCAGCGCAAATGTTTTGCCCGTCCAATTCATGCCTGCGGTGACGGGTTTGCCGTCTTCGCCGCGGAGAATCCAATCGTTGTGTTCGTGGAAAATTTTCAAGTCTGGAGTGACAATGAATGGTGAAAGCCACAA
>DNDO01000159.1:13907-16310 GCA_003484265.1 Anaerolineae bacterium | reverse complement strand
AGCGAACGCCGACATGCCTGATGAGAACTTACTATTTGGTTCCCAATGTCCACTGTTATCCTGCCATCCATCGTCAACTTGGAAAACGTCGAAGGGAAGGTCTTTTAATCCGTGCAGGGCTTTGGCAAGGGCTGGTTCGTTGATCCATTTGAGGAGGGAATACCAGGAACACCAGACTCGCGGTGGTTTTTCAAATCGTGTCTTGCCAAACTTCGATTCAAGAAATGAAATGTATTTAGCAAAGACATCGTCTTCATTTCCGCGGGCAGCAAACCATTCATTTGACAGGTTTCCAGTTTGCACAACTTCATAAAACCCTTTGAGCGTTGTTCCATCCAATTCAACACGACCGCCCAAGCCAAGTGATCCGAGAAGGATGATGTCATCCTCACCAAGTTCGACCGCGCCGACCCAAGCGCTGACGTGGTTCTTGTGAAACGCATACACAGGATCTTCATCCTTTGCGCGAAATTCAGGCGCACGGATGGGGAGCGGCGGGTCGGAGGGGTCGAGCCAGGTGGTTAATGTCCAGGATTGCCATCCGTGGCGGAAAAAGCGTTTCGGAGGCTGAGTCAGGCGCAGGTCCACGTTTGAAGCGGTGATGATTTGGGGAATAGTTGATTCGGCAAATGCATCTGGATCCAATTGGAGAGTTGTCATGCTATGGATTATCATGCAAGCGGTGGCGCAGTGCAAGCGCTGACTTATATCCCATCGAAGGTTTGACGTAGGTCAAACCTTGTGGGATAATCCGCGAAACGATAAAGGCAGTGAAGAGAACGAGTAAATTTGACGATACTGTCAGCGAGCCTGGTGAAGTGAGAGCAGGTCAGTTAGGCAAATTGAAAATCATCTTGGAGCCGTGCGCTGAAAATTAGTAAGCAAGCCGAAGTTGTTCTTCGTTATCAGAACAGGACGATGTTGGTCGTTCGTTAAGCGTCATACTCATAGTATGAAATCAGAGTGGTACCGCGGGATTTCTCTCGTCTCTGTCTTGAGATGAGAGATTTGTTTTAAGTACATGTTTTTTTGTCTAGGAAACTAGGAGACTATTATGTTCAAACCCGTAAATTCAAAACTTGACGTAACTTCGATGGAAGAAGGCGTGCTGAAATTCTGGAAGCAAGCTGGAATCTTCAAGAAGACCGTTGAACAACGCAAAGGTGGACCAGAGTACGTGTTCTACGAAGGACCGCCGACCGCGAATGGGAAGCCAGGCGTGCATCATGTGCTTGCCCGCGCATTCAAGGATATGTTCCCGCGCTATAAGATCATGCGCGGATATGACGTCTCGCGCCGAGGCGGCTGGGACACGCATGGATTGCCTGTTGAAATAGAGGTTGAGAAACAACTCGGGTTTACCAACAAACAGCAGATCGAAGAGTACGGTATTGACAAATTCAACGAACTTTGCCGCAAGTCTGTTTTTACTTACATTCAAGATTGGGAGCGGCTTACCGATCGCATCGCGTTCTGGGTCGATCTCGATGACGCATATGTGACCTATACCAACGACTACATCGAGTCGGTCTGGTGGATCCTGAAAAATTTCTGGGAAAAGGACCTGCTTTATAAGGGCTACAAAGTTGTGCCTTATTGTCCCCGTTGCGGCACGCCTCTTTCTGACCATGAAGTAGCCCTCGGTTATGACGATGCGACCGACCCCTCGATCTTCGTCCGTATGCCGCTCGTGGATAAACCCGGTACATCGTTGTTGGTTTGGACGACAACCCCGTGGACATTACCTGGCAACGTTGCCGTCGCTGCGCATCCTGATGTGGAATACGCCACTGTCGAGCGAGATAATAACGGTCAGAAGGAAAAACTGATCGTTGCCAAGGCATTGTTGGAAAAAGTGTTTGGGGATGAAGAGGTTAAGGTCGTTGACACATTCAAAGGCAAAAAACTCAACGGACTGAAATACCATCCGCTTTATACGTTCCTGCCCACCGATAAGCCTGCATACTTCGTTGTAATGGGTGATTACGTGACCACGGAGGACGGATCAGGCTTGGTTCACACCGCTCCCGCCTTTGGACCTGACGATATGGCAACCGGGAAGAAGTACGACCTGCCGGTATTGTTGACCGTTTTACCGGATGGCACATTCATCCCCGATGTAACTCCGTGGCGCGGCGTGTTCGTCAAAAAAGCTGACCCGCTTATTATCGACGATCTGCACGCGCGTGGATTGTTATTCAAATCAGGCGAGATCACCCACACGTATCCGTTTTGCTGGCGATGCAAGACCCCGCTGCTGTATTTTGCACGAGACTCCTGGTATATCCGCACGAGTGCGTACAAAGAAAAACTGGTTAACCTGAACAACACGATCAATTGGGTTCCCGAGCATGTAAAGGAGGGCCGCTTTGGGAATTGGCTTTCCAACAACATCGACTGGGC
>DNDO01000159.1:11962-13623 GCA_003484265.1 Anaerolineae bacterium | reverse complement strand
TGCGGACACCATGAGGGCGTTGGCTCAGTGGCAGAGATGTCCGAGAAGGCTGGGCGAGATTTGAGTGGACTCGACCTGCATCGTCCGCATGTTGATAATGTCCATTGGGATTGCTCGAAATGCGGCGGTAAAATGACGCGCGTCCCCGACCTGATCGACGTTTGGTTTGACTCGGGCTCGATGCCCCTCGCGCAGTGGCATTATCCCTTTGAGAATAAAGAAAAGTTTGACGCACAATTTCCCGCTGATTACATCTGTGAAGCCGTAGATCAAACGCGCGGCTGGTTCTATTCACTTCACGCCATCAGCACCTTATTGTTCGACAAGGTCTCGTTTGAAAATGTGATCTGTCTCGGTCTCATCCTGGATGGTGATGGATATAAAATGTCCAAGTCGAAGGGCAACATCATCGCTCCATGGGATGTGTTGGATGCGAACGGCGCCGACGCATTCCGTTGGTATCTCTACACAGCCTCTCCCCCCGGACAGGAAAGACGATTCTCTTCAGATTTGGTGGGCGAAGTCATCCGCAGTTTCACGCTCACGTTGTGGAACGTCTATTCATTCTTTGTAACTTATGCGAATCTCGATAAACCCACCGTCACCACTGCGCCGATAGCAACCAGCGATCTCGACCGCTGGCTGTTATCTGAACTTAATGTGCTTGTCCGTGACGTGACGGAAGCCTATGAAAAGTATGACGTGACGAATGCGACACGCCCCATCGAAGGATTTGTGGAAAAGTTATCCACGTGGTATTTGAGGCGTTCCCGCCGCCGCTTCTGGAAATCGGAGTCGGACTCTGACAAGCAAGCCGCTTACTCCACCCTATACACGGCTCTCGTCACACTCTCGAAACTGCTCGCCCCCGCCATGCCTTTCCTTGCCGACGAGTTGTACCAAAATCTCGTGCGCTCGGCAGACCCATCTGCACCAGAGTCGGTGCATCTTGTTGAATGGCCCGAAGTATTACCAGAGATGATCGATGAATCGCTTAACAGCGACATGAACCTGGTTATGAAACTCGTCTCACTCGGGCATTCCGCCCGCCAAAAAGCGAATCGCAAGGTCCGACAGCCGTTGGCGGAAGTAGCGTTCTCGCTCGGCAACGCCAATGAGCGCAAGGCGGTCGAGACTTATGCCGACCTTTTCATCGATGAATTGAATGTTAAGCAAGTCCGTTTGTTGGATGCGGCTACGGAGGCAGTTTCTCACTCGGTCAAGCCATTGCCCAAGCAATTGGGGCAGAAGTACGGCAACAAATTCCCTGCCATTCAAAAGGCGATCCTTGCTATGAATTCTGAGGATGCAGCACGTCCGTTGTTGGAGGGCGAATCTTTGCGAGTTGAAGCTGATGGCGAAACGTATTTTGTTTCACCTGACGAAGTTGAAGTGAAAGCTCTTGCCAAGGAAGGCTTTGCCGTTGCAGAGGACGGTCCGTATGTCGCGGCGCTCGTCACTGAATTGACACCTGATCTCGCACAGGAAGGATTGGCGCGCGAATTTGTCCGGCGTGTACAAGACTTACGCAAGAGCGCTGACCTGGACGTGGCTGATCGCATAAAGTTATTTATCGAAGCATCAGCAGGTTTGAAGTCCGCGATTGAAGCGCACAAGGAATACATCACCCTCGAAACACTGACGTCCGATCTTGTGTTTGG
>DNDO01000159.1:1482-11644 GCA_003484265.1 Anaerolineae bacterium | reverse complement strand
TCAGAGACTTCAACATTGAAAGGCGCAGCGCATATTCGCGCCGCGCCTTTTCTTTTATAATCGAGTAATATTCTTTCGAGGTGTAGATGTAATGAAAAAACTGCCGCTGTTCGCCAAAAAAACCCTAGCTAATGGTGTCCACTTTTTTACCGCCACAGGAGCGGTGTGGGGATTCCTAACTCTTCTTGCGATATGGGATGAGAATTACCGGCTTGCTATCATATATATGATCGTCGCCATGTTTGTAGATGGCTTCGACGGGATGCTGGCTCGTTGGTTTGACGTGAAGACATATGCGAAGGGGGTTGACGGCGGGTTGATGGATAACATTATTGACTACTTAAATTATGTCGTCGTCGGAGCTTTGCTGCTGATCAAGGTGGAAGGGCTGATGCCGAATGGGTTTGCCATGCCTGCCGCAATCTCCATCCTGTTGACATCGGCATATCAATTCTCACAGACGGATGCAAAGACGGACGAAGAGTCTTATTTCTTCAAAGGGTTTCCGTCAGTCTGGAATTTTCTTGTAGTTTATATGATGCTGTTGGGATTGAACCCGTGGATCAATTTTGCTCTACTGGTTCTTTGTAATATTCTGATTTTCGTTCCAATAAAATATCTGTATCCAACGCGCAATACCCGATTGCGCCGTTTCACGCTGGGGATCACATACGCATACGGCGCGCTTGGAGTGTGGGGCTTACTGCAATATCCGGATGTTCCTGAATGGGTGACGCCTGTATCATTTATATATGTGGCGTATTACGCGGTAATGAGTTTCTTCCCCAATTTCGGAACAGCAAAATCAGCATAGATGTTAGTTGAAGTTGAGACTGTAACGGAAGTTACACAAGAAATTTACGCCGCAATTTGCAGACTTGTTCGATTGTTAGGGGCACATAAGCCGATCCCTTCACGTGAAGACCTGACTGCGCTTGTTGAGTCGGAATCATCAATGCTATTGGTTGCGCGAACGGCGGACAATGAATCTCAGATCACAGGCATGCTTGCACTTTCGATCTACCGCGTCCCGACCGGGATTCGGTCTGTTGTCGAAGATGTGGTGGTGGACGGTTCTTTTCGCCGGCAGGGGGTGGCAAGAGCGCTTTTGGGGCAGGCAATCCTCCGCGCAAAAGAGGCGGGAGCGAGGAATATGTCACTCACTTCCAGACCTGATCGGGAAGCGGCAAATCAATTGTATTTATCAATGGGTTTTCAAAAGAGGGAAACGAACGCATATAGCCTGGCACTGGAATAAATTATGTCATTCAATCCAGTAAAGTGGTGAAGCTCATTTCATCGGAAGTTCGCCCACTATATTCGCCGTGATATTCTTCTGGTAACAATTGCGCTATGCGGATCATCATCTCATCCGCGATTTGCTGGCGGGAATTGCGCGTCATTTTGGCCCCGTTCAAATTTAGCTTGAACGGTTTCCCTACACAGATATGAAATTCCGTTCGTTTGAAGCGAGGAAGATTGCTCAAAAAATCTTCACCGCCCCAGTGTGCAACCGGCAGTATCGGCGCTCCTGAATGAACAGCCAACAATACCGCCCCGGGGCGAGCGCGTTTGAGTTTGCCTGTCTTGTTCCGCGTACCTTCCGGTGCGATGCCAAATATAAACCCATCGTTGAGCGCTTTGACGGCTTTCCGCAGGGCGGATGTATCGCCCTCTCCGCGCCGCACGGGGATCAATCCCCATAAGTTGAACAGCCAATTCAGGAAGGCGTTATCCCAGGCTTCCATTTTCGCCCAGCCGGTGATCGGGCGAGGTGCCAATTGCCCGAAGAACACTGCAACCTCCAATTGTCCAGTGTGATTTGAAATAACGATCAACGGTCCTTTTTGAGGCACGAGCTGTATATTAGGCGCGTCGATGCGGCAGAGAAATTTAGTGCCAGTTCTTACAAGGAATAATACAAAGTTATAGATCATGATATCTCGCGTTATCAGCGGGCTAGTTTATCATGAATTTACGGCTTCCATCTTTTGTAATCATTTGGGGTGTCGAGGTCAGCGAGAACGCCAGGGTCGTCAACATCAACGTATTGGATTTCATCGTGATGCGAGTTCAGAAAATCTCGAGGTGAATTGGGAGCTGTCATCTGTAAAAGTTTATCCCATAGAGGACGTGCAACCAGCCATGGATGGCCCCTCCGCATTTGATAACTTGGAACAACGATGTTCGATTGAGTTTCAAGGAACACTTCGCAAACTCTCCGCACGCTTTCCGCCTGGACTTGAGGCTGGTCTCCCAATCCGATCAGTATTCCCTGCGTCCAATTCGGTATCGCTCGAATTCCGCATTGCAGTGACGACAACATCTCGCCCTTGGCAAAGTCTTGGTTGTAAATGGTTTTTACATTCAGATGTGATACATCATTCTCAACACGTTTCCTTGCCCCGCCTGTGATGATGAAAATATTGTCCAAGCCTGCTTGATGAAAAACATATACTACATGCGTTAACACGGATTTATTTCCCCAAGGCAGGAGCATTTTGGGATGTCCCATCCGTTTGGAATCGCCTGCAGCAAGGATGATTGCGGTGATCATAAATTCTCGTTCTCTATGAGTCTCTGATATTGTTCCGGTGTGTCCACATCCAACAGGAGGGCATCGTCGTGCCAGGGCAGGTATTCAACACGATGCTTGTGGAAAATCGACCGTCCGCCCGTATCGCCTTCGATGGTCATCAGGTCGCTGAAGGTCGTGTGGTCGAACAATACCGGATTTGCACGCCTGTCGAGCACCATCGGTGCAACGATGGGATACAAACCCTCTGTATGTTTTTCCTTCAAAGCATGAAGTATGGAAGTGTTTACCTGCGGCTGGTCGGAAAGCAGGAAGATGGCTCCTCCGCATGATTTTGGCAGGGCGGAAACTCCCCCGCGAATCGAACTTCCCTGTCCGCTTTTCCAATCGTTGTTATGAATAACCAATACATCCAGGTCATCAACAACCTCTTCGATCTGCCCGGCGTTTGCCCCAGTCACAACCACGACCGGCGAAAGTCCCGCCCGAAGAGCCGTCTGAGCTACAACTCTGATAAATGGCGTTCCCTTCCAATCAAGCAATTGCTTCGGCGCGCCATAACGAGTCGAATCTCCTGCCCCGAGAATAATCCCAGCAATTTTTTCGTGCACGGCATATATTTGCTGGTTCTTAATACTTGTAATAAGGGCTGAATGATAATGCGGCAGAAGTGACGCAGCCATTGCATGTGCGATGGACTGGGCTTCGGGGGTATCCGATTGATTCAGCAAAATGATTCTTTTGGCGTTCTGTGGCATGTTTTTGAGACCGCCATTCTTGTGAGTTAATACTTTCAATATCGCTGAGCTTGTAACGGGCTCCCCGGTCTTTAGTCCGCTTAGTTTGGAGAATATTTCCGCACGGTGGACGAATTCATCTGTCAGTGGTTTTCCCATTCCGCTCAACCCAATAACTTGGACGACATGATCGGCAATTTCCGGTATGGGTGGTTCATGATCTGCCCACGCCTTGAGTGGTTTTTGACGTGATCCGTCCGCTTCAATCAAAAGGGGTAACGAGTGAGCAAGGCAAAACGAATTCAACCATGCAAGCAGTTTTTCATTTATGGGCTTTGTGCGGTCTCCCTCCGCCTCGCCGGTGATCAGAATTACGCCATTTAATTTTTCATCTAGCTGCTTGATAGGTGCAATATCATCCGTGGCGATGTGCAAGTCCGCAAGAGAAGTTTGCCAGATGCCGAGATGTGTTGTCGCAGATACGATCACGGGAGACGAAAACTCTCTCGCGAGTGTAAACATGGCAGTAGATTTACCACCTGCGCCAACAAAGGCAACGCATAAAGGTGTTTGTATCCGCAAGGCATTTTTCAGCGGCAGTTTCATGTTCGGATTATACATCCATCATCGTGAATGCATATGCAAGTAAGGTATAATTGCGTCGCTCCGTTTATCGGAGTGCAGGAAAAAAACTTCATCAAGGCATAATATGGCAAGCGAACCCATTATTTCAACCGACTATTGGAAAAACCTACAAATATCAAAACACGATCTCGAATATTTACACACTCATTTGTTCGAGATGGAAACTCCTCTCACTACCCGCGAACTGGTAGGTGTATTAATTCATGAGCGTTACCGAGCAGAAAGCCTCGCAGTTCAGCAACGGCGGCAATCCGGTGGGAAAATATACTTCCCTAAAGAATCGTATCGTTCAGGCGATAGCCTGGTATTTCCCGCAATGGACTGGAAGCATGGCGAGGTTTCTGATTCGCGTCCGGGAACAAACCCAAGTCTTGGTGAGTTTGACGTTCTTACTGTTCAAATGGAAGATGGAACGGAGCGGCTCTTCGCATCGGGACTTGCTGCTCATTCTCTTAACAATGAACCTGTTTCAGATGAAGAGGCCGAATATGACTCTGCAGCCATCTTGCGCAGCCACGGTCATGCCATCGACAAGAAACTCGAAACTACCCTGAAAGATGACGAAAACATTGTACGCATTGCTGGTCGCTGGTTCCCGCGGGCACTGCTGATCGACGTAAATGTAGGGAACCTCAATCTGGCAGAGGCAGTTTTAGATATGTCCGGAGGCGAACCGCTTCCCACCAGCGCATTGTTAAAGGATGTGTCCCTGCCTGAAGGCGTAAATCCAAAGCTTGCCGAGTTCTCGCTGAATCTGGCGTTGCAGGAAGACGAACGATTTGATGAGGTCGGTCCCGCCGGGGAAGTGCTATGGTGCCTTCACCGGCTTGAGCCAGAGGGAGTGCGTGATATTCCCTTCTATTTGATGTATTCCGAGTTGGATTATGATCGTACTGTTCTTACTGAAGAATTGATCAATTTGGAAAAACTACTGGACGATGAGTTAAGCGATATCGAGATCAATGAAGAGACAGAGCCGGAAGTGGTTACAATCCCATTGATCTATCCCCATTTGCGAGCAGGCACCCTGCCTCTTTCGAACCGCGTTCAATCGTTGTTCCCTACGGCTTATGAAGCGCCGCGCGTCCGGTTTACGTTGGTGGACGGCAAGACTGAAAAAAGATTTCCCGGTTGGGTTGTGCGCGAACATAAATACGTATATGGACTGCTTGATTTTTACAAGGACAACGAACTGATGCCCGGCAGCCTAGTGAGCGTTCGTAAAGGTGAAATTCCCGGTGAAGTAATTATTGAGGCGAAGAATTATCGCTCCACGAAGGATTGGTTACGGACCGCCATCATTGGCACAGACGGCATCGTTGTGTTTGCAATGTTGAAGCAGGCAGTGTCTGCCGAATTTAATGAGCGTATGGCAATTGCGACCCCGGCATTTGAAACAGTGGACCAAGCCTGGTCACAGATGGCGAAGCGCCCGCTGGATCAGTTGGTCGTCAGTATGATCCGCGAGATGTCCAAACTGACGCCCCAGGGGCATGTCCATGCGCAGGAACTTTATTCTGCCCTTAATATCGTCCGTCGAATCCCTCCCGCACCGTTATTTGCCATGTTGGAAACGAAGCCGGAGATATCACATGTAGGCGACCTGCATTATAAATTAAGCGAGTAAAAAGGATCTAAATGTCTGAAGGCAAACGAGCCACACTTGTAAGAACTGACATGACCACACCATTCCATATCGATTTCGATTGGTGGCAGAAGAACGAGCGTGATTGGCATGTTTATTTGCGTTCCCTCTTATGCATTGAACATCAGGAAGCATTTGCTACTATTGAGGAAGACACTCCTATCGACTGGGTTGACCCTGAGACAGCCGAGGTAAAACCGGTCGATGGGGTGCAGAATGCTCTTATGTCGCATTGTGTTAAACAGCCAGACTTCCTGACCCAACAAACAGCGTTGGTTGAAGCGGTCTTCCGTCTTTTCCTTACGAACGGGAATATACCCATGTCTTCCGAAGAATTGGGAAATCGCTTGAACCGACCCGCGAATACAATTTTACGCACGCTGGGCGGTGCTCGCGTCTACAAAGGGATACGCCCGGTACGTGGTTGACCTTCGAGCTGGGGGAGGGTTTGCCTCCTTTGTGAGGACGTAATACAATAGATAGATGTATGCCCCTGTAGCTCAATGGATAGAGCGCCAGCCTTCTAAGCTGTCGGTTGTGGGTTCGAATCCCGCCAGGGGCGCTCGTGTTTTGTAGTTTTTTAGTTAGTAAGAAGGTGTTTAGCCATGCCCACGATTATTAGAAAATCAGAATCTCATTTATTGGAAACCCGACGCGAGACTCATATTTCCACAACCTGGCACGTACGGTCCAATGTGTGGCGTCCGGCGACAGATGTCTATGAGACAGAGACTGGTGTGGTGGTGAGAGTCGAAATCGCGGGATTACGCGAAGAGGACATCGAAGTCGTTATACAAGGAGAATTGCTTTTGATCAGCGGCAATCGCTCCGATTTACCTGAACGGCGGGCTTATCACCAGATGGAAATCCCATTTGGCAGGTTTACTGTAAGCGTTGTAATGCCTGCAAGCATAGTAATCGAAGGCGCATTCACAGATTATCAGGATGGATTTCTGACAATTCATTTTCCCAAGGATAAATAATAAATGCCTGCATCAAGATGGCAAACCAGTTTCAATGAACTATTTCGATGGATGGAAGACGCTGATGACGAAATGATGTCAGCGATGGTCCCAACCATGTTTTCCCGATTTCAAAAAGATAAATCAACAGAAGAAAACTCAAATGATTCGGATGGCGGGATGAAGTATCCCGATTCTCTTCCCATCCTTCCATTGCGCGGCGTTGTTGTTTACCCGCACACCGCCGTCCCTCTGACGGTTGGTCAGCCACGCTCTATCCGTTTGGTGGATGATGTCGTCGGCGGGAATAAACTCGTCGGCTTGGTCACCGCGCTCGACCCGGAACTTGAGACTCCCGGCCCCGAGGATCTTTATCGAATTGGTACGATCGCGACCGTCCATCGGCTTTTACGCGCGCCTGACGGAACCGTTCGATTGCTCGTACAAGGCTTGGATCGTTTTAAGCTGGGCGAATTTATTGAAGAGGAACCCTACCTTAGGGCAAAGATCGAACTTGCTCCCGAAGAGATGGAAGACGGATTGGAGATCGATGCGCTTGCTCGAAATGCGCGCGACCAGTTCCATCAGATCACGCAAATGATCCCTTCCTTCCCGGAAGAGTTAGAGATGTCGATCACTTCGGTCGAAGACCCACTTCAGACTGCATATACCATTGCCAACTTCCAGCGTATGGATATCAGAAACGCGCAGGAAATTCTTGAACTCAATTCTGTTTCTGAAAAGCTCAAGAAGTTGATCGGCTTGCTCGTGCGCGAAGCGGAAGTTTTGCAATTAGGGCAAAAAATCCAGAATGAAGCACGCGGCGAGATCGAAAAAGTTCAACGTGATTATTATCTTCGCGAGCAAATGAAAGCCATACAAAAGGAATTGGGGGAGAGGGACGAACAAGCGGCGGAAGTGGAAGAATTCCGTAAAAAGATCGAAGATGCGAAAATGCCGGAAGAGGCGCTGAAGCAGGCTAATCGCGAGTTGGAGCGGCTCTCTCGTCTGCCGGCAGCTGCGGCTGAATATGGTGTAATCCGCTCCTATCTGGATTGGCTGGTGACCCTTCCCTGGTCTGTCTCTTCAAGCGATAATCTTGAGATCAAACACGCACGCAATGTTTTGGATACTGATCATTATGGTTTGGAGGATGTAAAAGAGCGCATTCTTGAATTTCTTGCCATCCGAAAATTACGGTTGGAGCGTAAGGATGAAAATAAGACTGTCAGTAGTGATCTGATTCGGCACGACCGCGAGGGTGTGATCCTATGTTTTGTCGGACCTCCGGGTGTAGGTAAGACATCGCTTGGGCAGTCCATCGCGCGTGCAATGGACCGCAAATTTGTTCGCGCCTCGCTTGGCGGTGTTCGCGATGAAGCCGAGATCCGCGGACATCGGCGTACATATATTGGCGCGATGCCAGGGCGAATTTTGCAGGCACTCCGACGTGTTGAGTCAAAGAACCCGGTGTTCATGCTTGATGAGATTGACAAGCTGACTTTTGACTTTCACGGCGACCCTGCATCTGCATTACTTGAGGTGCTTGACCCCGAACAGAACAGAGAATTCAGGGATAATTATCTCGAAATTGCCTTCGATCTTTCACAGGTTTTTTTCATTACAACTGCGAATACATTGGAGACAGTGCCAGGTCCGTTACGTGACAGGATGGAGATTATTTATCTATCAGGGTACACTGAGAATGAAAAGATCGAAATAGCAAAAGGATATCTTGTTCCTCGGCAGGTGCGTGAGAATAGTTTGCGTGAAAAAGAGATCGTCTTTAAAGATGAAGCGCTGCGGAAGATCATCCGCGAGTATACGCGTGAAGCGGGGGTGCGAAACTTGGAGCGGAAGATCGGGGCGATTTGCCGTAAAGTAGGTACCCGCATCGCTGAGAAGAAGTTGAAAAAAACAACCATCACGCCTGCGCGTGTCGAGGAGCATCTTGATCATCCCATATTTTTGCCGGATGAGGAATTAAATCGGCGCGTGTCCATCCCTGGTGTAGTACCTGGACTGGCGTGGACTTCCTATGGAGGGGACGTGCTATTCGTGGAGGCGACCGGCATGCCCGGCAATAAAGGCTTCCAGATCACTGGTTCGATAGGTAATGTGATGAGCGAGTCGGCGCGCGCCGCGCTTTCTTTTGTGCGCTCGCGTACAGGAAAGCTGGGACTGGATGACGAATTCTTCAACAAATCTGATATTCACCTGCACATTCCATCCGGTGCACAACCAAAGGATGGTCCCTCTGCAGGTGTAACCATGGCGACTGCAATTGTCTCGCTCGCTTCAGGGCGCAAAGTAAAACCTCGCCTCGGGATGACAGGTGAGATCACATTGCGTGGGCAGGTGCTTCGTATCGGTGGCGTGAAAGAAAAAGTCCTTGCCGCACACCGAATGGGGTTGCGTACCCTAGTTCTTCCGCGTCGCAACGAACAGGATACTACCGAAGTTCCAGATGAGATCAAGAAAGCCATGAAGTTTATCTACGTAGATACCGTGGATGAAGTGATCGAGTCCGCGCTTGTGCCTGGCAAAGGAAAAAAGAAGACTGCCACGAAATCAAAATCGCGGAAAAAACCTGGAAAGAAAAAGACAAATGCCAAAAATCCTAATCGCTGAAGACGATCACACGATGGTGTCTCTGTTAAAAACACTATTAAAGATGGAGGGGTATGATGTTGTCGAAGTAGACGTGCATGATGATATCCCTTCCGCAGTGACCCGCGAGAGGCCCGATACGCTCCTGATGGATGTGCACCTTGGGAGGAAAAGCGGCATGGAGATCGTCGAGAAAATACGGAAGAACCCGGAACAATTGCAGATAAACATAGTAATGACATCCGGCATGAACATGAAGGATGAGTGTCTGAGGCGCGGTGCGAATCATTTTCTACTCAAGCCTTTCATGCCGGACGATCTTCTGAATTTATTAATGGGGTAAAAGAAATTGATTACGATTCGATTTGGGATCATAACCCTTTCAGATAGATCATCACGCGGCGAACGGGATGACCAATCCGGACCCGCTCTTGCGCGTCTTATCCAGGCTGAAGGCTGGTCCCTTGCAAAAGAATCAATCCTCCCTGACGAAGAAGCTGCCATAAGTCAATTATTGATTGAATGGGTGGATAGTAATGAACTGGACGTCATCCTTACCACTGGCGGAACCGGCTTTTCGCTTCGCGACGTCACACCCGAAGCGACTCGCTCCGTCATTGACCGCGAAGCGCCTGGTCTAGCGGAAGCAATGCGCGCGGCGAGTCTCAAGATTACCCCTCACGCCATGTTATCGAGAGTCGTTGCTGGCATACGTAACCAGACGTTGATCGTCAACTTGCCGGGCAGTCCCAAAGGGGCAGTCGAAAATTTACAGGTGATCGTGCCGGTTTTGCCACACGCAGTCCAGCTTCTCAAGGAAGATCCGGGATCAGAATCCTCTCATTAGTATCTATTCTCATAGTATAATCCCGCGGCTTAAATAAATAACATATAAGGAAATTAATAATGATCGATGTAAATGAATTACGCAAAGGCGTCACCTTCGAATTTGATGGCGGACTCTACAAGGTTCTTGACTACAGCCATAATAAAACCGGTCGCGGCGGCGCTACCATTCGGGTCAAGG
>DNDO01000159.1:0-1354 GCA_003484265.1 Anaerolineae bacterium | reverse complement strand
GCTACCATTCGGGTCAAGGCGCGAAACCTGCTGACCGGCGCAAATATAGAGCGCACCTTTAATTCCGGGCTGTCTGTTCAGGATGTAAGGTTGGATTTCCACAACGTTTCCTATCTGTACAACGACGGTGAGTACTATCACTTTATGGACAACGAGACTTTTGAACAGCCTGCCATAAAAGCGGAAATGCTTGGCGATGATGCCCTTTACCTCAAGGAAGGGATGGAAGTCAAATTAACCTTCTATAAAGAGGCGCCACTCGATATTGAAATACCCCTTTCTGTTGAATTAATAGTGGTTGAGGCTGAGACAGCCATTCGAGGCGATACGGCAACAGGAGTCTCAAAAAAAGTTATCACCGAAACAGGCTTGGAAGTGCAGTGTCCTCAATTCGTAAAAGTTGGCGATACCATTCGTGTAAATACCGAGACGGGTGAATACGTCACCCGCGTTTAAGGATTCATAATCAGTTTGATTCATCACATTGATGCATGCAGCCGAAATAAATCGAGCGGGATTGCCAGGTAATTAAACCGGCTGCCCGCTCATCGTTTATTTAGGAAGCCATTCTATAATTCAACCATGAAAACACCAGCAGGAAAAGAATGCCCACATTTTTACGGCGATTACTTCCGGGGTCGTAACACGGAAGAGTGCCGGTTGCTAAAAGCCGCAGGCGAGAACTGGACTCGAGATCTTTGTATTACATGCCCTGTACCCGGAATCAGCCAGGCAAATGCCTGCGAGTTCATGCAGTTGCGTCCGAAGGTTGCCCGTCCGCTCTCTGCCGCGTTTATGCGGAGGGTGCAAGTGCAGGCACATTGCGACAAATCAAAAAAGAACGTGAAGGAACCACACGTCGGCTGTGGTGAATGTCATACATTGCCATTTGAGTTCGAAGTCAAATCCTGATTCGTTTAAATTTGCAGGGCTGGATTTAGATTAAGGATATCTATTAATATATGACTTACACATTGTTGGTTGATCTCGATGATACATTGCTGAATACAAACATCGAGTCATTTGTGCCTGCTTATTTTCAGGCTCTTTCTGATCATATGGCGCCTTATGTGTCGGCTGAGATTATGCTTTCGGCGTTGTTGTCGGCGACCCGATTGATGATGGACAGCGATGATCCATCCCGTACATTACAGGAAGTATTTAAGGATGATTTCTACGCAAAGATAGGAATTCCCGAACAGGATATCGGAGAGTTACTTGATGATTTCTACGATAACGTATTTCCAAAACTACGTGTAACGACCAGCCAGCATCCTGAAGCGGTTCCACTAATAAATTGGGCGATCTCACAGGGCTGCCGAGTGGCTATCGCCACCGATCCACTTTTTCCGCG
>DNDO01000180.1:26955-27214 GCA_003484265.1 Anaerolineae bacterium | reverse complement strand
ATCCGCCATGATCCGGGCGGCTTCTTCAATGGGAGTATCTGCATCCACTGTGATCACTTTCTTTGTCATCACGTGCCTGACCGTGATCTTGCTCACCAAATAATTTGCCTCCCAAATGCTCAACGACGTCGCTTTCGATGGAGAGGCGTTCATGAGATCGGTTTGTGAAACAACGCCGACCAGTTTGCCCTTCAACATCACCGGCGCGCGGCGGATGTGTTCCCTGTTGAACATGGCCAGCACATCATTGACCGGGTCG
>DNDO01000180.1:1088-26659 GCA_003484265.1 Anaerolineae bacterium | reverse complement strand
AAACTCCTTGATGACGCGCGCCATGTGGCGGGCATGTTTAAGGTACAGATCAATGCGGATGTTCTCATTCGGCGCGTGTGCGCGCGTGTCTGGATGTCCCAGCCCTGCAGTAGCGACAGGTAATCCAAGATCGTGTACAAACGGATAACTTGGACCGGAGCCACCCACCATCGGGACAAGTTGCATCGGCTCCTCGTAAACCTCCTCCGCCGCTTGAACCACGGTTCTTACGAAGCTGTCATCAGGATCCGTTCGAGCAGCTGGTTCGCCGCCCAGGAATTTAATTTGCACGTCACCAAATCCTTCCGCGTCCAGGTGGGAGCGAAGTTTTTTGAGGATATCTTCCGGCTTTTGATCGGGAACGAGGCGGAAGTCCACTTTGGCGGAGGCGAATGCGGGTAGAACAGTTTTCGAACCTGGTCCCTGATACCCGCTGGTCAACCCGCAGATCGTGCAGGTGGGGGTGAAGACCTCCTCCATTTTGAGGTCGGTTCCGCCAGTGAGTCCTTTTATGAATTGTTTGACGCCATAACGTTTTTTGTAATCTTCAGCGACATCTGGCAGCGCGTCAAATAATTCGCGGTCACGCCCGGTGGGTTCTTTTACGTCGTCATAAAACCCGGGGATGCGGATGCGCTCGTCGAGTCCTTTCAGGGTGGATAATGCCCACGTCAAACGCCACGCTGCATTGGGGAAGATCGAACCGCCCAGCCCTGAGTGGACGTCTGTGCCAAGCGATTCAACGGAGAGTTCCACATAGCATATGCCGCGCAGTCCGAGATATTGCATCGGCACGTCACGATGATCGACGCCGCCGAATTCCCAGATGCAGGCATCCGCTTTGAGTTTGTCTATATTTTGCAATATGAATTCATGCAGGTGAACGCTGGCAGTTTCCTCCTCGCCTTCGATGATGAACTTGATATTGCAGGGCAGGTCGCCATCAATTTCAAGGATCGAATCGATTGCATGCAATCGTGAGACGATATGCCCCTTATCGTCGCTGACGCCGCGACCAAACATTTTGCCATCGCGGATGGCTGGCTCGAACGGGGGCGAGTCCCATAACTCAAGCGGTTCAGGCGGTTGGACGTCGTAGTGATTGTAGAAAAGCAATGTTTTATCGCCCCTGCCTTTCCGCTCGGCAAACACGACCGGCGCGCCTTCAGTATCCATGATCTCAGCGGTAAAGCCGCGCGCGCGGAGCATATCTGCGACGAGGCTGGCGCATTCCTTTAATCCAATTCCCTGTGCGCTTATGCTTGGCTGAGCTACAAGTTTTCCCAATTCTTCAAGGCTTTTGGCGAGATTTTTTTCCAGGTACGAGTCGATCCTGTTGAAGTCGGACATTTCGTGCTCCTTATCGAATGAAATTAATGAGAAATGTAAGAGAGTAATATCCGGTGATTGCAAATAAAGTCATTTTGATGATCTGCCCGACCCATGTGAACAACAGGAAGGTCCGTACCGGCATCTTTGCGATTCCTGCCGCGATGCCTGCAATATCGAAGAATGGATTGGGCACGGCGGATAGAACGAGTATTGCCCATCCGCCATATTTGTCAACGTAAGGTTTGAATCGGTTGTATATATCAGACCGCTCGACTACGGCTTGCCCGCTAAAGCCTGCCAGGTACCCGGAGAGTTCGCCGATCGCGCCCCCGGTCCCAGCGGCTAGACCGACCCATAAAGGGTTGAACACCGCTCCCATTGCGTATACGATTGCCGCACCCGGCGCGGGTAAAAGGATAGTCGCATTTGCCATGAGCGCGATCAGGAAAACGCCGGCATATCCAAATTGTTGGAATTCCTCCACGCGGTCTCGAATGTTGTAGATATATAAGGTAATTCCGATCACCCCGAGTAGTGCGACTGCGCGGAGAAGATTGGTTCGCCAGGTTGCATCCGATTTCCTTGAGTCCGGCTTCTCCGCTGTAATGTTTGCCTGTTCAAGCTGCTCCCTTGATCGAGAGGAAAGCGGTCTCTGAGTTTTGGCGCGGGAAGAGCGCGCAGATGTTTTTTTTGCTGACTTCTGCGCGCTCTTTTTCTTTTTATTCGAACCCTGCTTATTCGCTTTCTTCGATGGTGACACTGATGATATTGACTGCAGGCGCACTGCGGTTGGCTGGATCGCGAGGCGGGATTGACATGAGGACATCGAGTCCTTCCACGACCTGTCCGAAAACGCTGTGTTTATTATTTAAGTGGGGGGTAGGTCCGTGGGTGATGAAGAACTGCGAGCCGTTCGTGCCAGGTCCTGCATTTGCCATGGACAGAATCCCTTGCTTGTCATGTTTGAGGTCGGGATGAAATTCATCGCCAAATTTATAGCCCGGTCCGCCCATGCCGGTGCCGGTGGGGTCGCCGCCCTGCACCATGAAATTGGCAATAACTCGGTGGAAAATAACATCGTTATAGTATCCCTCGCGCGAGAGGAACACAAAACTATTTACAGTATTTGGCGTCTTATCGGCGAACAATTCGATGACCATTGTGCCTTTATCTGTTTCCATGTGCGCCTTGTATTTTTTCTTCGGATCTATCTGCATTGCAGGTGGGGTGGACCATTGTTTTGTCATAGCTTTTTCTCCTATAGATTCTCAGGGCGGGAAGACCCGCCACTGCGGTTTATTATTTCAATAACGCTTGTACGCGCGCAGTGACCATATCAAGCGCAGCCATGTTGTATCCGCCTTCGGGGATGATCACATCTGCATAACGTTTGGACGGTTCGACAAATTCCATGTGCATAGGGCGGACGGTAGATTGATATTGCTTGATGACGGACTCCGTTGTGCGTTTTCGTTCGGTAATGTCGCGTTCGAGTCGGCGGATAAAGCGGATATCCGAATCAGTGTCGACAAAAATTTTCACATCGAACAGTTCGCGCAGTGTGGATTCTGTGAAGATCAATATTCCCTCCACGAGAATAACGCGGCGTGGCTGGACAGTATATGTCTGGTTCGTGCGGCTGTGAGTGGCGAAATCGTAGATCGGGATCTCAACAGACTCTCCGTCGCGTAATGATGCGATGTGCTGGATGAGAAGGTCTGTTTCAAGAGAGTTGGGGTGGTCAAAGTTGACTTCGATCCGCTGGGTGGGAGGAAGTCCACTAAGGTCCTTGTAATAGGAGTCGTGTTGTAAAAATGCAATTTGCTCCGGACCAACCCGCTGAAGAATTTCTTGAGCGACGGTTGTTTTTCCCGAGCCTGATCCGCCAGCGATACCGATAACCAGTGGGTCTGGGTGATTCATGATGGAATTATACACTTGAATGAAAAACCCTCTTTTGTGAGAGGGTTTTATTCGATCTACATGCCTGCCATGAAGGCAAGCCCGACAGTGCCTGGACCCGCGTGTGTGCCGACCGTTGGGCTGACCTCCGTAAAAATGGTCTCGACAGGGTTCAATTCCTTCGCTGCGCGGTCAAGCAATGCTCGGGCTTCATCTGCGGCATTGGCGTGAAGTGTCGCAACGCGTACCGGCGATCGTCCACCGATCTTTTCCATAACCAATTCGAGAACTCTGTCCTGTGCCTTTGACTTTGTCCGGATTCGTTCGATTCCCTCGACGCGCCCGTCTTGGATGGCAAGGATCGGTTTCATGTTCAGCATCGTGCCAAGGAAGCGCTGTGCCCCACCGATTCGTCCTCCGCGATGGAGAAATTCGAGCGTATCAACCGCGAAGAATACGCCGGTGTTTTCATGAGACCGTTCTGCCAGGGAGATCGCATCTTTTAGATTTGCACCTGATTCAATGGCTCGTGCGACTGCCATTGCCTGAAATCCAAGCGCCATGGCAACGGATTGGCTGTCTACGATGTGAACTTTTTCTCCAGCCGCGCCCATTAAATCCCTTGCCTGGGTGGCTGATTGGTTGGTGCCTGAGAGTTTGGCGGATACGAGAAGGGCGATGACTTCGTAATCCTGTTTGACTAGTTTCTCGAAGATATCTTGAAAGGAAGGTATCGACACTTGCGAAGTGGTGGGCATTACTTTGGTCGTTTTCAACTTCGTGAAGAACTCCTGTGATTGGATATCCACCCCATCCTTGTAGGTCTCCTCGCCCCAGATTAAGACCTGTGGCGCAATGGAAAGATTGTATTTTTTCACGAGGTCTGCAGGTAGATAGGTGGTGCTGTCTGTTACAACGGCGATTTTTGACATGGGTTCTCCTTGGTGGATCCGATTATTATTATTTTCTTTGCTTATTTTAACACTTATGCGTAGCGCGTGGTTGCGAATTGTTAGGTATAATACCTTCGCAATACTAAGTCCGGATATTTCCATCGAGGAGCCTGTTTTGGCGTTTAACCCGATTAATTGGCTTTTAGGCCTTTTTTCACTTGACATCGCAATCGACCTGGGGACCGCGAACACACTAGTCAATGTCCGCGGTAAGGGGATTGTTATTAATGAACCTTCGTGGGTAACGATCGATAAACGATTACGCCAGCCTCTGGCCATTGGCTTGGAAGCGAAGGAGATGCTTGGGCGGACGCCTGGCAACGTTGCGGTCATACGTCCTCTGCGTGATGGCGTGATCTCTGAATTTGATATTACCCAGGTCATGTTGGAGTATTTTATTGGCCGTGTCCACGAACAAAGTGTTGTACCGTTACCAAGACCACGCGTAGTAGTCGGTATCCCAACAGGCGTTACTGAAGTTGAGAAGCGCGCAGTCTACGATGCAGTTATGGCGTCAGGCGCTCGTTCAGCTTATTTGATCGAGGAACCCATTGCGGCGGCGTTGGGAGCGGGTCTTCCCATTGCGGATATTCGGGGTAGTATGGTGGTTGACATCGGCGGGGGCACGACGGAGGTGGCGGTGTTGTCAATGAGCGGTGTGGTTGCATCACGCTCCCTTCGTGTTGCCGGCGACGAGATGGATACGGACATCGTCCAGTATTTGCGGAATAAATATAACCTGTTGGTGGGTGAGGGGATCGCCGAACAGATCAAATGGCGGATCGGTTCTGCTTTTTCGCTCCACCCTGAAAAGACGATGGAAGTACGCGGACGAAACCTGGTTACAGGCTTACCCGAAAGCATTGAGATATCCTCCGTTGAAATGCGCGAGGCGCTCACGGGCTCCGTGCAGGTGATCGTGGACACCATCCGCGATGCCCTGGATGAGGTCCCTCCTGAGATCGTGTCAGACTTGATGGATGTCGGAATATGTCTTGCAGGCGGCGGCGGGTTACTACAAGGGCTTGCAGACAGGCTGACAGACGAATTGAAATTGCGTGTATGGGTGGCGGAAGACCCGCTCACTTGCGTTGCGCGCGGCGCCGGCATGGTCTTCGAAGATTTTGACGGGTTGAGCCGTTACTTGGTTGGTTTGGAACGCGGAAGCACGCGCCATTCTACCTGATGTGCACATCGCCTCAAAGGCGATACTGTTATACTCTTTTATGAAAAATCCATTATCACGTACAATTCAAACGACGATTATTTTCCTTGTTGCAGGCGGGGTGATGGCGCTCGCTTTGGGTGGATATTTTAGCGGTACTTCGAATGTTGTTACCAGCTCATTGATCAATACACAAGAGTGGTTTTCATCCCGCTTTGTTGCATTGCAAGACCTTTTGACCGCGCCGAGGGATATCACCACACTTCGCCAACAGAATTCCGAACTGCAGAACGAAGTGGCTGATTTGCAGGCACAAGTCATTCAATTACAGCAACAGGTTGGTGAGACTCAGGTATTAGCCGCGTTGGTAGATTTTTCCCGCGCGAGACCTGAGAACACATATAAAGCTGCGGCTGTTATCGGGCGCGACCCAAGTCCTTTTTTGTATTATGTGATTATCAACCGCGGTTCGAACGATGGAATATTGCGCGGTATGCCGGTGGTGACGGATCAGGGTTTGGTCGGTCGTGTTGACGCTGTCATTGCGGATGCGGCTCGTGTCCAACTGATAACTGATCCTGCTTCAAGGGTTAATGTCTACCTCCAGAATGCTGAGGAAGAGGCATCGCTAGTCGGGTCGTTGACCGGTGATATCACTCTTGAATTGATTCCGCAGGATTCGATTGTCGAGACAGGGGACCTTGTTTTGACTTCTGGTTTAGGTGGCGGTTATCCTCCCGACTTGATCGTTGGGCAGGTGGTCAACGTCCGCTCGAGGGATTTTGATCTGTTCCAGCAGGCTACTGTCCAACCGGTTGTAGACTTCAACCGGCTTCAAATCGTTCTTGTTATCGTAAATTTCAAACCGGTGGATATATCTCCACTATTCCCAACCCCATAAAATGCGTAACCTTATTGCCGTCCCAGTTATTATTTTGGCAGTGATCCTGCAATCTTCAATTATCAGCAGAGTCACCCTCCTTTCCGGTTATGCCGACCTGCCGTTAATCATGATTGCGGCATGGGCACTGCAGGAGCATGTTGATACTGCCTGGCATTGGGCGGTTGCAACTGGTGTATTGGTCGGATTTGCCTCCGGGATTTATTGGATTGTGCCTGTTGTCGCGTATTTGGCCGTGGTGGCTTTGGCAAAGGTGTTGCAGTTGCGCGTTTGGCAGGCGCCACTTCTCGCGATGTTCAGTATTGCATTTTTAGGGACGATTTTGCTGGATGCTTTTGTTTATGGCGCACTGCGTGTCTCGGGAGTATCAATTCCCCTGCGGGATGCGTTCGGATTGCAGACACTTCCGCGTACATTGCTGAATTTGTTATTATCTATTCCTGTGTATGCTGTTATACGAGACCTGGCCCGCTGGGTGTATCCCACCATGGAGACAGAATGAGTTCGGGATCGGTGAGCAAATATCAGGTACCGAAATGGCGCGTGGTGATCATTTACGGCGTAATCGTTGCAGTTATTGGAGCGATCCTATTCCGTTTGGTGAATCTGCAAATTCTGACGACTGAGACATGGATGGATCAGGCGGTTGATAATTATACTCAGACGATTAGGGATCCCGCTCAGCGCGGGATCATCTATGACCGCAATGGGATTGTCCTTGCGCGTAATGTCGCTTCTTATAATGTTGTGATCACCCCAGCCAACCTCCCTGACGATGACGGCGACATCCAAAGGATTTACAGGGAAGTTTCAGAATTAACCGGCGTGCCTGCGGGCGGACCAGTCACCGATGAAACGTTGGATTTTGCAAAATTATTTTCTGCTTGCATACCCGGTCCGACTATTGCAGATATGGTCGCATTGGGCGCATCTCTAGCGCCTTTTACACCTGTAAAAATCACCTGTAATATATCTGAAGAACTTGCGCGTGTCATTGGCGAGAGGTCTGTGGATTGGCCCGGGGTTTCGATGGAGATCGAACCTGTACGGGATTATCCGACAGGCTCATTGACGGCAAATGTAGTGGGATTTCTCGGCCCCATTCCTGCAACCCTTCAGGATTCCTACGAAGAGCGAGGATATGTCACCAACCGCGACAAGATTGGTTACGCAGGCGTGGAGTTATCGCTTGATGATATTCTGATCGGCAGAAACGGATTGCGCGTCGTCCAGCGCGATGTGGCTGGCGAGGTGCTTCGGAATCTTGAGCCTCCCGTCCCGACTACTCCCGGAAATAATGTTGTGCTAACAATTGATGCGCGTTTGCAGGACGCAGCTGAAGCCGCGTTGGCAGACGAAATCTCTTTTTGGAATACATTCTTTGGCACGAATCGCATATCGAGTGGTGTGGTGATCGCCATGAATCCAAAGACAGGCGAAATACTTGCGATGGTCACTTTTCCAACATTCGAGAACAATCGTATGGCGCGATTTATTCCAGGATATTACTATGAACAACTTCTCGAAGACCCGCGGCGCCCACTGGTGAATAATGCGATTTCTGCTGAGCTTGCTCCGGGTTCTGTATATAAACTGACGACTGCCACAGGCGCATTTAATGAAAATGTCATCGAACCTGGAGAGATCGTGGAAACACCGGGTAAGCTGGTATTATGCGAGAGATTTTCCCCGAACGATCCCTGTACTGAAGCCAACTCACGCCCCTTTGTGGACTGGATATACGAGCGCAACGGAGTCATAAACGAAGCCGGGTTCGGTGCATTGGACTTCTTTCATTGCATAGCGTATTCAAGCAATGTGTGCTTTTATAAGTTAGGCGGAGGGTTTGAAAACGAGATCGAAGAGGGGCTTGGTATTTTTCGCCTTGGAGAATATGCCCGGGCATTGGGTTATGGCGTGAAGTCAGGAATACAATTACCAGGCGAGGAAGACGGACTCGTTCCGTCGCCGCAATGGAAGCGCATCAATACCGGCGAGAACTGGTCCACAGGCGATACCTATATTGCCAGCGTGGGGCAGGGATATGTTTTGGGAACGCCTCTGCAGGTTCTTCTCTCCGGTGCGACCGTGGCCAATCATGGCAAGTTAATGCAACCAACCATTGTCCGTGAAGTTCAGGATAATGAAGGCAGAGTCATTCCTATGTGGTTCAACCCGGAAGATTTCAGCCTTTCCCAAACCCCCACGCCGGGCGGATATCAAATATCCCCCTTCACACCGAATATGAAATGGGATATTACCCAAACTTCAATGATCAAGGAATTTAGCTGTGAATTTGGCTACTGTGACGAAACAGGTGTAACCAAAGCAGTGGATCCGGCATCAGTGGAAGCCGTTAGGACTGGGACTCGTCTGGCCGTCACTGATTCGCTGGGCACCCTGCATGATGTGTTTCTGGAAACCTACCCGCTGGCGACCGCAGTAGCTGGCAAGACTGGTACCGCGGAATATTGTGACGACGTTGCGAGAGAGGCAAATCGCTGTCAGTTCGGCGCATGGCCGACACACGCATGGACATTGGCATATGCTCCGTTTGAAGACCCCGAGATCATCGTTCTGGCATTTGCGTATAATGGAGGCGAGGGCGGTTCGGTTGCCGCGCCAATCGTTGCAAGAGTGATGCAGGCTTACTTCGAATTAAAATCCATCCAGGCAGCGCAAGTGCCGGGCGGATAGAAAATTACCCGGCACTTCATGCTATAATTTTGCGGGCAGATCCCATCATGGATGAGACGAATTCATTAATTCAAATTAAAGGCTTGCGCGATGGGCTTCTCGTCTCATTGAATGATGCCCCATGGGACGAACAGCTTTCTGTCCTGATTTCCCATGTTGACGCCCAGCCAGCGTTTTTTCAAGGCGCCCGTCTTGCACTGGATGTTTCGAGTCAGATACTCCGCGTCAACGAACTGGTTGAATTGCGTGATAAGCTTTCCGACCGAGGTATATCACTGTGGGCTGTGTTGAGCGAATCGCCAACCACCCAGCAGACATCACAATTGCTCGGTCTCGCGACTCGAATTTCAAAACCTAGACCTGAAGAATCAAAGGATTTTGGTGTTGATGACCTCGGAGAAGGGACTGCCCTTTTTCTTGACCGTACCTTGAGGTCTGGTACGCGGATCGAATTTGCAGGACATGTAGTTGTTTTGGGCGATGTTAATCCAGGCGCTGAGATCATTGCAGAAGGAAACGTTATAATCTGGGGGCGCCTACGCGGGATAGTCCATGCGGGCTCGCAGGGTAATCGTGAAGCCATCATTTGCGCTCTGGATTTTTCGCCTATGCAGTTGCGAATTGCGGATGAAGCATCAGAGTCGATTGGCACGCAGGAGAAAGACCGCCCGCAAGTTGCCCGCGTCAACGAGCTTGGAAAATTACAAGCTGAAAATTGGTCAGCCGGTTAAATTAATACACACAGGAAAAAATTATGCCCGCACAAGTCATCACAATTACATCCGGGAAGGGCGGGGTGGGGAAGACCACTGCTGTTGCAAACCTCGCTGTTGCACTTGCGGCCAACGGCTCGAAAGTGGTTTGTATTGATGGTGATATCGGTCTTCGCAATCTGGATGTCATTCTCGGGCTTGAAAACCGCATTGTTTACGATATTGTGGACATTATCGAAGGACGCTGTCGCTTGAAACAGGCGATGATCCGGGATAAAAAACTTCCGGACCTATACCTTATTCCGGCGGCACAAACCCGAGATAAGAATGCGGTTTCCGCGAACGACATGAACCGCCTTGCCAAGGACTTACGTTCTGAATGTGATTATCTACTTATAGATTCGCCCGCCGGTATCGAACGCGGTTTTAAAAATGCCATCGCACCGGCGGACCGCGTCCTCGTAGTCACCAACCCGGAGGTCAGCGCAGTGCGGGATGCTGACCGCGTGATCGGCATTCTCGAAGCAGAAGGGAAAGGTCCTGCTGCGTTGATCTTGAATCGGTTAAATCCTGTGATGGTAAAGAAAAACGATATGCTATCCCCTGATGACGTCCTCGATCTGTTGGCGATTGAACTGATTGGGATCGTACCCGAGGATGAAGGCGTGATTGTAGGCTCAAACCGAGGAACACCGGTCGCTTCCGATCCAAAGAGCAAAGCGGGGCAGGCTTTTAGGAATATCGCCCGCCGTATTACCGGTGAAGAGGTCCCATTCCTTGATCTTGATCATTCCGGAGGACTTTGGGATCGAATTCAAAAACTGGCAGGGAGGAAGTAGCCATGTCCTTTATTGATAAGCTCCTCGGACGGAAGCCGAGCGCAGATAGCGCAAAGGAGCGCCTCCAACTCGTCCTGATCCATGACCGTACGGATCTTACCTCATCCGAGCTTGAATCGCTTAGAGACGATCTGATCGCCACGATCAGCCGTCACATTGAAATTGACGTAAGCGAGATGCAATTTGGTCTTGAGCACGATGGTCGTTCGCAAAGACTGGTCGCTGATATTCCCATCAAGCGTGTACCTCGCCGCCGCGCAAAAGGGAAGTCTAAAGCCAGATAAGCTATTTTATGCTCCGTAATCTTTCATGGCGGCACTTTGATTTCTGGTTGTTGGGTGCCGTGGTACTTGCTACGGCGTTCGGCACTACCATGATCCGCTCGGCAATCGCAGGGAATGAAGAACTTCTGCCGCTTATAAATAGACAGATCTATTTTGCCCTTGCCGGGCTGGCTCTCATATTTATCGTAGCAGCTGTGGACTATCGTTTTTGGCTGTCGATTTACAAACCCATTTTCTTTGTAATGAGCATTCTTCTGTTTTCACTGTTCCTGAGTGCGCAGGCGGTGTTTGGTGCAGCACGCTGGTTTCAAGTCGGCGTGTTATTCGTCCAGCCGACGGAATTTGCGAAGATAGCCGCCATCCTTCTTTTGGCTCGATATTTTAATAAAGTCCAGAACCAGCCGCGCGACTTCCGCTGGATCATAAGCGCGTTTCTATGGGTGATGGGTCTAGCCATTTGGATTCTTCTCCAACCCAACCTCAGTAATGTTGTGGTATTGATGGTGATTTTAGCGTCATTGCTTTGGTTCAACGGGATCGAGTTGAAGCACATCGCTTTGTTTGGTGGTATCGGGGTTTTGATTACAGGCGCTATAGTGATTCTCTCTGTGGCAGGGATTCGTATTCCATTCCTGCAGGAATATCAACAACAGCGTATTGTTACCTTCGTTATTCCTGACCCCAACGCTACGTTCGGGGCGACATATAACGTACAACAAGCCTTGATCGCCATCGGCTCAGGCGGCTGGTTTGGGACTGGTTATGGACATGGCACACAGACCCAGCTCCGCTTCCTCAAGGTGCGCCATACAGATTTTATTTTTTCCGCTGTCTCGGAAGAGTTTGGGTTGGTCGGTGCGCTGTTTGTCATCGTGGTTATCCTTTTGATCATATGGCGCTGTCTGCGTGTCGCTCAAAAAGCGCATGATGTTGCAGGGATGTCAATAGCTTATGGCGTGGCGACACTCATCTTTTTTCAGGGAATGGTAAATATCGGTGTAAATTTGAATATCGTGCCGGTTTCGGGCTTGCCTCTGCCTTTCATAAGTTATGGTGGCAGTGGTCTTACTTCTTTAATGCTCGGCATCGGACTTGTGGAAAGTGTCGCGATGCGCTATAAGCAACTGGATTTCTAACTTTATGATGGAGGAGCTAATTAATTGAAACCTGCACGCACACGCGTTGCCCCCTCACCCACGGGGCATATGCATCTCGCCACAGCACGTGTGGCTTTATACGATTATTTGCTCGCAAAAAAAACAGGCGGGCAGTTCATTCTGCGCATCGAAGATACGGATACGCAACGTACAGTTCCGGGAGCCGAGCAGGAATTAATGGATGGTCTGCGTTGGCTGGGGTTGGAGTATGACGAAGGACCCGACATCGGCGGTCCGCGCGGTCCCTATCGCCAGACAGAGCGCCGTGATATTTATCACGCTCATGCAAAGATATTGGTGGATAAGGGCCACGCATATCCATGCTTTTGCACACCGGAGAGATTGGAAAAAGTAAGACAAGAGCAAATGAAGCGCAAGGAAAATCCGCATTACGATGGGATGTGCCGCATCCTTGACCCGGACGATGCCGCCCGTCGTGTTGCAGGTGGAGAAAAGAATATCATCCGATTCAAAATGCCGAAGGATGGGCAGACAGTTGCCCATGATCATTTGCGCGGCGAGATCATTACACAGAATGAACAGTTGAATGATTATGTTCTTATGAAATCAGATGGTCTGCCAACGTATCATCTGGCGGCAATGGTGGATGATCATGATATGGGCATTACACATGTATTGCGCGGCGCGGAATGGCTGAGCACGTTTCCATTACACGTGAATATCGTCCGCGCGTTTGGATGGGAGGAGCCGGCTTGGGTTCACCTTTCCCTTTTCCTCAAGCCGAGCGGGAAAGGTAAACTGAGCAAGCGAGATGGCGCTATCGCAATGAAGGACGGCTATTCCGTATTCATCAAGGACTTTGGACAGCTTGGTTTCACTCCCGAAGGTGTGAATAACTGGATCGCGTTGATGGGGTGGGGTGTGGCTGAAGACGATGTCCTGACTCTCGACCAAATGATAGAGCGCTTTAATGTGGACTCGTTGACTGCCTCACCTTCCGCGATCAACTTCCAAAAACTCGATCATTTCAACGGGACTCACATCCGCCTTCTGACGAACGAAGACCTGTCAGCCAGGATCAAACCCTATTTTTCGGAAGCAGGTTTACACGTCGATGATGAGACGCTATATAAGGTCACTCCCTTGATTCGTGAGAGGTTGGTCACGCTTGATGATTGTCTCTCGTTCGCGAGTTTCTTCTTCAAAGAAAATGTGGAGATCGACCCAGCCGAACTGATTGTCAAAGGACTGGATGCTAAGCAATCAGCTGAAATTCTTCGAAAGTCGTATGAGATCTTATCGGGTTTGGATGAATTGACGCATGCAACCGGAGAGCCTCCCATGCGCGTTTACGTGGAAGAAAGCGGATTCACCGCTGGTCAGGTTTTCGGGTTGATGCGAACCGCGATTACGGGCCAAAAAGTCAGCCCGCCGCTGTTCGAATCAATGGAAGTTATCGGCAGGAAGACGGTGTTGGAGCGACTTAAAAATGCCGTTGAGATTTTGGGGAAGTTCTAACAAAAAACATCCGCTTAATTAAGCGGATGTTTTTTGTTAGATCGATTTACGGGTCTTTCGCGGGGTTCGCCGTTGCTTGCGGGGGGTCTTCCTGGTGCGGGGCTTTGACCAGCGTTCATATTTTCGCCAGAGTCTGCGGGAAATTTCACCGGTCATTGTGGCGATTCGTTCTTCATTCTTCTCGTTGATGTTCATGCCCTTGCGGGTGAGCACCCAGTCGAAGATCAGGTGCTGGACTTCGTGAGCGACGAGTTCGTGCGCCATAGGGGAGAGGTTCAACTCGCTCAGGTAAATGTACCCGAATAAACCCTGCCGCTGTTTTCTGGTTTCAGCGGCAATGTAATAGGCGTGACATTGATTCTTGCGTTTGAACCGGGCTGGGTCATTTGCCACATGGATATTGACCCATTGTTTGTTGTCGTTGAAGAAGACGCGGAAGGCAGGTTTGGACATTTTGGCAGCCTCTCTAGGGTTAATAGTGCGGCGATTATATAGCCAATATTTTTGGAATTGAAATTTTTTAACGTTAAAAAATCAGCCTCTCCGGACAAAATGGAACTAGTTAAAATTGGGTAGAATTCAGGATAATTAAGAACCAGATGTTGCGCGTAGGCAATATATTTGTTATTGTAGAACTATTAGGAGGGGAGAACCAAGATTGATATAGATCAAAATTCGACAACTCATGACGGTGAAATTGATTCGCGAATTTTCATGGGAGCATCGAAAAGGCTGTACTCGTCCACCTGCTAGCGGTTATTTTGATTTCTTTTGGATCTTTGCCCAGGAATCTCTTAATGGGACAGTCATATTGAAGACGGGCTTATCTTCAGTTGAGTCCTGGTCCGTGCAAAAGTATCCCTGGCGCTCAAATTGGAAGCGATCACCAGCCTTGGAGGAGGAGAGGATCGGTTCTACATATCCAGGTAATACTTCCAAAGAGTTGGGATTTAGACAATTGAGGAAGCCCTCATCTCCTTCTTCAGGATCTTCCTTCGTGAAAAGGCGGTCGTACATGCGAATCTCTGCTTCTTTTGCGTACTTTGCGGATACCCAATGGATGGTGGATTTCACTTTGCGTCCATCGGGCGAGTCGCCTCCGCGTGTGGCGGGGTCATAGGTGGCATGCACTTCTATTACTTCGCCGTTGTCATCTTTTATGACATGCGTGCACTTGATAAAATAAGCATAACGCAATCGGACTTCATTGCCTGGGAACAGACGATAATATTTTGGCGGTGGCTCTTCACTGAAATCATCCTGCTCGATGTAAATGACCTTCGAGAACGGGATTCTACGCGTGCCAGCCGATTCATCCTCGGGGTTATTGACCGCATCCATTTCTTCTATAAGATCATCTGGATAATTGTCGATCACAACCTTCAGCGGACGAATGACCGCCATGCGGCGGAGCGATGTTTTGTTGAGATCTTCGCGTACAACCGATTCCAATAGTGAGACGTCGCTTATGCTATAGTTTTTTGCTACGCCCACGCGGCGAATGAATTCGAGGATCGATGCGGCGGTATAACCGCGGCGGCGCATGGCGCGCAGTGTGGGCATGCGCGGGTCGTCCCAGCCGTCGACATAATTCTGCGCCACCAGTTCATTCAGCATACGCTTGCTCATCACGGTGTAATCCAGATTGAGCCGGGAGAACTCGATTTGCTGCGGATGGCAGGGCGCGCTGACGTTGTCCAGCACCCAGTCGTACAGCGGGCGGTGGTCCTCGAACTNNATGACCGTCCTCAACCAGGCGGCGAAGTTTGCGCTTGCTCATTACTGTGTAGGTCATGTTGAGTCGCGCGAATTCGATCTGTCGTGGTTTGAACACGCCAAGTTGTTCGGGGAACCATTCGTACAAAGGTCGATGATTTTCGTATTCTAATGAACACAACGAATGCGTGATGCCTTCCATTGAATCGTTCTGACCGTGTGCCCAATCGTACATGGGATAGATCTTCCACTTATCGCCCGTGCGGTGATGCGGCGGGTGATGGATGATGCGATACATGGCGGGGTCGCGCATTGTTATATTGGGGTGAGCCATATCTATTTTGGCACGCAATATCCTCGAGCCGTCAGGGAATTCGCCATCCTTCATTCGTTCGAGCAGGTCCATGTTTTCTTCGACGTCGCGGTCGCGGTAGGGAGAATTTTTTCCAGGCTCAGTCAATGTCCCTCGGTTGGCACTCACTTCCTCGGGAGTTTGATCGTCTACATACGCTTTGCCCATCAGAACAAGCTTCTTTGCCCACTCGTATAGCTCATCAAAATAATCGGATGCATATGTTACTTTTACCCATTCAATGCCAAGCCAGCGCGCGTCTTCCATGATGGCTTCCACAAATTCGGTTTCTTCCTTGGTTGGGTTTGTATCATCAAAACGTAAGATCAACTCACCGTCATTTTCCCTGGCGATGAGATAATCGATCATGAACGCCTTAACGTGTCCGATGTGGAGATAGCCGTTTGGTTCGGGAGGCAGGCGCGTACGGACGTAATTGAAGCGTCCGCTCTTTAAGTCTTCGGCAACTGCCTCGCGTATAAAATCTGTGGGTTTGGTGTTTTCTAAACTCATTCGTTTTCCTTCATTTTGAATTTCCATTCTTTATTGGACCTCAGCCTGCCGATCCCACCCAAAATCCTACCCAGCTGACAGAGACTATTTGGTAATTATAACAAACGTGATGATTTATAATATGGATGGAGGCTTCAATGAGCGAATCGTATAAAAAGCAAGAGAAATTCCTCGGCGCATACTTTGACAGGGACAGCGTTCTGCGGATCTCCCGTTCTGCCGACGTTCTTGGATGGATCATACTCGTAGTGTATGTCGTATCCTGGATACTTTCACTGCTGCTGTTCTTAGCCCAGTTTTATAATGGGCTATTTATCACCAAAGGGATGACATTCCTGGATCTATTTTCGTTCTTCAAGCCATATGTTACTGAACCGATTCCGGGAATATTATATTTCTTTGCTCTGCAGGCAATCTCAAAAGGACTATTGATATTCCTGGATATAGAAGATAACACTCGCCGCGCAGCGCGTAAGTGATGAGTTAATTATAGGTTTCATTTCATAATCTAAAGCGACTGCCTTAAACTTCTCGTCGAGATTGAGGCAGTCGCTTTAATTACGGTGACAACATGAGGTGAGCTTGACTTAGACGAGGAACACACTTATTATTGAGTAATAGTGTTGATTTCGGAAATAATGTAGTGCAAATATGTATAATTTCGACAAAACGGATGTAAAAATCGTCAATATCCTTCTTGAAGACGGTAGAAAGCCCGCATCTGAAATTGCGCGCCGTATTGGGAATATATCCGAGCGCGCTGTGCGTTATCGCATTGACCGTATGGTTAATGATGAAATAATTCAGATTAGCGCGGTTGCGAAACCGCAGGCATTTGGGTTGACCTCAATTGCTGATGTTTGGCTCGAAGTGGAATCGGACCGTATTCTCGAGGTCGCAAAAAAAATGGCAGTGTACGACAATGTCAGCTATGTCGCCTGCGGGATCGGGGAGTCAGATGTCAGTATTCAAATTGTCGCGAAGGATACAGGCGAGATTTATCAATTCATTACGGAAGTCGTAAGGAAGACTCCCGGCGTCCGCAAAACGACCACGTCCATTGTGCCGCTGATCATAAAGGATGTTTATCAATGGAGGGTGCCGGAACGGATCGTAGATGCGCTTGCTGAAAAAGAAGGCATTAAGTAACAAATAATTTTTTCTGGAGGAATCTATATGTTTGGTCCGAAGACCCACGCCCTGCAAAAAAGAGCTCAGGACGTCATCCCGCTGGGGGTGAATTCGAACTTCCGTTATTGGGGAGATGGCATAACACCTTATGTACAGAAGGCTAAAGGGGCATATCTTTGGGATGTAGACGGGGCGAAATATATAGATTACCGCATGGCATTCGGACCCATTATCCTCGGACATTCATTCAATGAAGTGGATCAAAAAGTAATCGAAGAGATCCAAAAAGGGATTCTTTTTGCCATGACCAGCGAGCTCGAAGTCGAAGTTGTCGAAATGATCGTGGAAATGTCACCTGCCATCGAGATGGTGCGCCTGGCGTGTTCGGGTACTGAGTCCACCATGCACGCGATTCGTGTGGCGCGTGCATACACTGGGCGGGATATCATATTGAAGTTCGAAGGTAATTATCATGGGATGCATGACCACACATTATGGTCAACCTATGCGCCCGCCGAATCTTATGGCAACGCCCGCAGTCCAATCCCTGTCCCGGCATCTTCTGGTATCCCCAAGTCCATGCGTGAATTCATCATCACTCTTCCGTTCAACGACGTGGAAGGTTTCGAGCGCGTCATGCATTCATACGGGGATCAGATAGCGGCTGTTATCACCGAACCATGTCAGGGAAATTGCGCGGCGATCAATCCACTGGATGGATTTCTTGAACTCATTCGTCAGAGAACAGAGGAACATGGATGTGTATTCATTCTGGATGAAGTTAAAACTGGATTCCGCATCGCGAACGGCGGAGCGCAGGAATACTACCGCATCAAACCGGACCTGGTCACGTATGCCAAAGCCCTCGGGAACGGCTACCCTGTTGCAGCGTTCGGCGGTAAAAAAGAGATCATGTCCATTATTGGCGATGGGGTTGCGATCGGCGGGACGTACACGAACAATAAACCCGGTGTAGCCGCCGCATATGCGACACTGAAACTGCTCAAAGAGAAGCCCATCCTCAAAACCATCGAGAATCGTGGACAACGCCTGATGGACGGGTTAAAAGATATCTTTGAAGAGAATGATATTCCCGTGGCGATCACAGGCTATCCTGCAATGTTCTCGTTTTCAATCGGTCTCGACAAAGTGACCAACCAACGCGAATGGACTCAAAGTGACCGCAACTTGAATCTGCATCTTACCGAGAAAGCCATCGAAAAAGGCGTGATGCCTGACCACGACGCCCGTGAACCCTGGTTCCTTTGCTACGAGCATTCCGATGCGGATATCGATGAGACGTTGAATGTCTATGCTGAAATTGTGAAGGAAGTTAAGAAGTAATTTCATGCCATTGCAAGAGCGATAGCCCTAAGCAATCTCCTGATCAAGTTGAGATGTGCTTCGTCGGAACGAGAGATCATCGCAATGACAGCGGAGTCCATATGACCAAATTGACATCAAACGAAATCATAGATCTAAACAAAGAATACACATTTTTCTCCTGGTCTGTTCAATCGCAGACCAATCCGATCCCTGTGACCAAAGCCGAAGGCGTGTACTTCTGGGACGCGGATGGCAAGCGCTATCTCGATTTCTCGTCTCAGTTGATGAACACCAATATCGGACATCAACACCCCAAGGTAGTCAAAGCCATTCAAGACCAAGCCGCCCAATTGACCTTTACTCACCCGGGCAACGCCACAGAAACGCGCGGCTTGCTTGGTAAAAAACTTGCTGAAGTCACACCCGGCGACTTGAAGAAGACCTTCTTCACTCTTGGCGGTGCGGAAGCGAATGAGAACGCCATCAAGATCGCACGCTTTTATACAGGACGGCATAAGATCCTCGCGCGATATCGCTCCTATCATGGCGCGACACACGGGTCCATTGCATTGACGGGTGACTACCGGCGCAACGCTGTTGAGCCAGCTATGCCAGGCGGTGTCCATTTCCTTGACCCATTCTGTTATCGGTGCCCGTTTGGGCAGAAACCAGAGTCGTGCAAACGTGAATGCATTTCTCATTTGGAAGAAGTTATTCAATATGAAGGACCCGATAAAATCGCGGCGGTTATCATGGAGGGAGTCGTTGGATCGAACGGGATCATTGTTCCTGTTGATGATTATTGGCCTCGGGTTCGTGAGATTTGCGATAAGTATGGGATTCTCTTAATTTCCGACGAAGTCATGAGCGGATGGGGTCGCACGGGCAAATGGTTTGCCGTGGACAATTGGAATGTCGTACCTGACATCATCACCACCGCCAAAGGGATAACCAGCGGATACGCTCCGCTCGGCGCGGTGATTGTCTCTGACAAAATTGCCAAGTTCTTCGATGATAAATATCTCTACGCTGGACTCACGTACAGCGCACATGCGCTTTCATGTGCAACTGCATTGGCAACGATCGAAGTCTACGAAGAAGATAAGTTGATTGAAAACGCTGCCTTGCTCGGAAAATATCTCGGCGAATCGTTGGAAGACATCAAAGCACGACATATATCTGTGGGCGATGTACGTTACATCGGCTTGTTTTCCACGATTGAGTTGGTGGTCAACCATGAGACCAAGGAAAGTTTCTCACCCGCCGTCATGGCAGAGGTGGGGAAAGTCCTGCGCCAGAACGGACTATTCACCTTCATCATGGCGAACAACATGGGCAGTATGGTCTTCGTCGTCCCGCCGCTGTGTATAACACAAGAACAAATTGATGAAGGTCTCGCCATTGTGGAGAAGGCGTTGGAAGTGACGGATAAACAGGTGAATTAACCTGGTTAGGGAGTAGGGAATAACGATGAGTTTCGACTAATCATCTACTCTCTAATTATCAAAAACTGGAGCAATCATGGAAATCCTCAACTACATAAACGGCGAATGGATTAAACCAAACGTCAAAGAATATTTTGATGTCATCAACCCTGCCACGGGAAAAGTGATTACGAAGACCCCGCTCAGCACGAAAGCTGACGTGGACGCGGCGGCAAAAGCGGCGAGCGATGCTTTTCAAAGTTGGCGGCGTGTGCCTGTGAATGACCGTGTGCAATATCTCTTTAAACTGCGCGATCTGATGCGTTCCAACCATGACGAGATCGCAAAACTGATCACTGATGAAGCTGGCAAAACTTTTGAAGAAGCAAAAGCCGAAATGGTGCGCGCATTCGAGAATATCGAAGTGGCATGCGGTATGCCGATGATGATGAAGGGCGATTTTGTCGAAGACATCGCAACGGGAATCGACGAGATCATGATCCGTCAGCCTGTCGGTGTGTGCGCCACGATCGCGCCTTTCAATTTCCCTGGCATGATTCCGTTTTGGTATCTGCCTTACGCGCTCGCGGCCGGCAACACCTATGTTATCAAGCCTTCCGAAAAAGTACCGACCACAATGCAGTTCATCATGAAACTCATCGAGCAGGTGGGTTTTCCCAAGGGTGTGGTCAATCTCGTCAACGGCGCCAAAGATGCGGTGGATGGCATTCTCGAGCATCCGTCCATTCGTGCGGTCACCTTCGTCGGCTCGACCAATGTTGCCAAATATATTTACGCCACTGCAGCCGCTCATGGCAAACGTGTGCAGGCGCAGGGCGGGGCGAAGAACCCTGTCATCGTAATGCCCGATGCAGATATGGACATGGCGACAAAAATCATCGCGGACTCTGCGTTCGGATGTGCGGGACAGCGCTGTCTCGCCGTTTCTTTCGCAGTGACGGTTGACTCTGCGCGAAATACATTTACCGAAGCGATCTGTGACGCCGCCTCAACGCGCACCGTCGGCTACGGCATGGACTCAGGTATCCAGATGGGACCCGTCATCAACGCTGCGTCATTAACTAGAGTCGAATCATTGATAGGACTAGGCGTCAAAGAAGGAGCAACCGTCCCCGTTGATGGACGCGGTACTTCCGTCAAAGGATACGAAAGCGGTAATTTTGTACGTCCCACCATTTTGGCAGACGTCCCGCGCGGAAGTGAGATCGCAAAAACAGAAATCTTCGGACCCGTATTAAGCCTCATGCATGTCAACACCGTAGAAGATGCCATTGAACTTGTTAACAGCGGACAGTATGGCAATCAAGCGAGTCTGTTCACCTCGTCCGGTTCGGCTGCGCGCAAGTTCAGGTCTGAGGTCGAAGCGGGCAACATCGGGATCAATATCGGTGTCGCCGCGCCGATGGCATTCTTCCCATTCAGCGGCTGGAAGGATTCGTTTTTCGGCGATATGCATGGGCAAGGCATGGACGCGGTGGAATTCTTTACGCAGAAAAAAGTTGTTGTCGAACGCTGGCCCAAGGAATGGTCGAGAAAATTCTAAAAGTAATCGGTGGTTGAGTAGCCATGAGGGGTTTTGCGAAGGGCGAATCGAATCCACCGAAGCATGGATACAAGGAATTATATGAACTACAACAACGCACTATCTTATTCATCGCAGTGGCTCGACATCATCAAGCAGGAACACTTCCCCGAAGAGACTCAGGCGAAGTGGATCATCAACGAATCGAAAAATAATTTTGCCGAGCATTTCAACCGCAACTGGCTGGAGTATCGCAAGTCTGTGACAGAGGCGGGCGACTGGGCTTCTGTTGAATGGTCTGGCAAAGGCGCAACGTTCATCGATGTAATGGGAAGAAAATATATAGACTGGCTCGGCGGTTTCGGCATGTTCGATCTGGGTTGGTGCCATCCTGAAGTGGTGGAAGCTGTGATGGCACAGGCAAAGCGCAGTCCCATGCCTTCACAGGAGTTGATCGATCCATTGCGCGGCGTATTGGCAAAGCTTATGGCGGAGATCACACCTGGTGATCTGAAATATTCATTCTTTGCCGCCAGCGGGACAGAGTCCATCGAAGCCGCGATCAAGATCGCAAAACTGTATACGGGCAAATCAGCGTTCATTGTTTCAGCCAAGGGATTTCACGGTAAAACGATGGGCTCGCTTTCGATGATGGGCAAATCTGATTATCGTGAACGCATGGGATTGATGTACGGCGGGCAGGTCTATCACATCCCATTTGGCGATGCTGACGCGTTGGAAAAGCAGTTGGAAATTTGCGCAGGTGTCGGTATCGGAGTTGCGGCCGTGTTGCTCGAACCCATTCAAGGCGAGGCAGGAGCGATAGTCCCGACCGATGATTTCTGGCCCCGTGTCCGTGCCGCTACGAAGAAACATAATGTCCTGTTGATCGCGGATGAAGTACAAACGGGTCTGGGTCGGACGGGTAAGCTGTGGGGCGTCAACCACTGGGATGTTACCCCTGATATTATCTGCACAGCCAAGTCGCTCGGCGGCGGGGTTATGCCTGTCAGCGCGGTGACGACCACCGAAGAGATATTCCACCCGATGATGTACCCGAATCCGTTTATGCATACCACGACGACAGGCGGCAACGCGCTGGCATGTTCAGCGGCGATTGCCACCATCAACGTTATTCTGCGAGACAGATTGTGGGAAGCCGCGGCGCAGAAGGGCGCATACATCTCCGAAAAAGTGGATGACCTTGCCCAGGAATTTCCACAGGTCTATCATAAGATAACCGGCAAGGGATTGTTGATCGGCCAGCATTTCAATACTCCTGAAATCGGATATAAGGTCGCGGCGGAGTTGTTCAAGCGGAATGTTCTAGTCTCTGGAACGTTAACGAGCGCGAAGACCATCCGAATCGAGCCTCCCCTCGTCATCACTCAGGAAGAGATCGATGAGGGATTGAATAGACTAACCGACGCAGTAGGTGTTGTGGCGAAGGCGTTGTAAGCATGAGCCGGAAAATTGGATAAGAAATTCCTTGCGTTGGGATGAAATGCGTATACAATAAAAACATTCTGCTTTGAGGAGAAGTAACATGGCAAATGAGTTTGCTGTAGAAATGCAGGACGTATTAAAGCAATTCGTGACACCCGAAGGCGGTATCCTGTCGGCTGTCGATCACGTCACCATGCAGATCAAGGACGGGGAATTCTTCTCTCTGCTGGGTCCCTCTGGCTGTGGCAAGACGACATCCCTGCGAATGATCGCTGGCTTTGAACTTCCAACCTCTGGAAAAATAATGATCAAGGGCAACGAAATGAGTCAGGTATCTGCTCATCAACGTCCCGTCAACACGGTATTTCAGCAATATGCGTTGTTCCCTCACATGACAGTCGAGCAAAATATCGGCTTCGGATTGGAAATGAAAGGTGTGGGCAAGGCGGAACGCTCGGCGCGTGTATCGGAAGCTTTGGAAATGGTGCGTTTGCCCGGCATGGAAATGCGCCGGGCCAAACAACTCTCCGGCGGACAACAACAACGCATCGCCCTCGCCCGGGCCCTGGTCAACAAACCCGAAGTTCTACTTCTCGATGAGCCTCTCGGCGCACTTGATCTAAAACTCCGCAAGGAAATGCAATTGGAATTAAAAACACTCCAACGTGAAGTGGGAATTACTTTCATTTATGTGACCCACGATCAGGAGGAAGCGTTGACGATGAGCGATCGCATTGCCGTAATGAGCAAAGGCAAGGCGCTACAGGTGGGCAAGCCCGAAGAGATCTACGAACGTCCCGCGAATAAATTTGTCGCTGATTTCATCGGGGAAACGAATTTCATGGACGGTATTGTAAAAGGACAGAATGGCAAGGTAGTGGTTGTAGATCTGCCGGGCAGCGGCGAAGTCCGTGTGGAATCGAGTCGAACATTCACGAGTGGGCAGCAGGTTTCAGTCGCGGTAAGACCCGAAAAGCTTCGTCTGAATCATGAGATCGAAGGCGGGAACAATCTAAAGGGGCGGGTCGAGGACGTCATCTATATTGGTACGGATACCCATTACGGTGTTCGTTTCCCCGGCGGTCACAAGCTGCGTGTACGCGAACAGAATATAAAGCAGTCTCAAAAAGAACTGGCTAGGGCGGATGACGAGGTAACTGTTGGGTTCTCGACCACATCCCCGCGGCTTCTAACGGAATAGAGGTATATCTGATGATGAAATTTTTCAGACGCAATGAAAAAAGGCAGTTGATGGGGTTGATCAGCCCCGGTGCGTTGTGGATATTGATCTTCTTCAATCTGCCTTTGTTGATCATGCTATTCATCAGCTTCGTCGAGCGCGGTCGTGCCGGCGGCATACAAATCCCTCCCGTTTACACGATCGAAAATTACAGATTGTTTTTCAATGCCTGCGCCACCGAGTTCGCAGGTCCTGCCTGTAATCCCTGGCTTTACTTGAGCATCTTTGGCCACTCGGTGCGTATCGGCGTGATTGTCACATTCTGGTGTATCGTTGTTGGGTATCCCCTATCGTACTTCATTGCAAAACAAAAACCGATATTGCGCGACGCTCTGATGGTCCTCGTCATCATCCCATTCTGGACTAACTTTCTCGTGCGGACGTATGCTCTCAAACAGGTACTCGCATCCGAAGGCTTGCTCAATTCGCTGCTGAACACTCTCCAACTTATTAATCAACCTCTTGAAATGTTGTTCAACGAGTTTGGGGTCGTGGTCGGTTTGATCTACGGTTACTTACCCTTTGCGATCCTGCCGATGTACACTTCCATAGAAAAGTTTGACCACACTCTTATGGAAGCCGCCGCGGATCTGGGCGCGTCGCCGCGGCGTGCGTTCTGGCGTGTGATGCTCCCCATGACCCTGCCCGGGGTCATCGCAGCATTTGTGCTGGTATTTGTTCCCGTCGTTGGGGCATTCGTCACCCCCGATATCATGGGTGGCGGTAAGGTTGAGATGATCGGCACGCTGATCAACCGTCAGTTTGGTGTTGCGCGCAACTGGCCCTTCGGTTCAGGAATGTCTATGATCCTGATGGTGCTTGTTATGATCGGTGTCATTGCCTACTTCAGATCAGGCAGCGAGCGGGAACGGAGCGCATTATGAGCGGAAAATTCCCAGTTTATCCGAAGGAACAGGTGCGGTTATCAACACGAATTGGAAACTGGCTATTAAGTACGAATGCCTTGCTTGTATTCGGTTTTATCTATTTGCCGGTCCTGATTCTGATCGTGTTCTCGTTCAACAATACACGTTCTGTCGCTGTGTTCTCTGGTTTTTCCACAGAATGGTATTCCGCGCTGGCACAGAACGATCAGTTATTGGATTCAGCGCGTAACAGTCTGCTAGTCGCGCTGATCACCACGGTCGTAGCTACTGCGATCGGCACACTAACCGCGCTGGCAATGGACCGTTATCGTTTTAAGCTCAGAACAACCTTCGATGCAAATCTGTACCTTCCCATCGTTATTCCTGAGATCGTGCTGGGCATCGCTTTACTGCTCTTCTTCAATCAAGCCCTTTTTCCGTTGATCAACAATCTGCTGGGGCTCAGGTTGACGACCGGCTTGCATACCATCACGCTGTCACATATTGCCTTTGATATCCCCTTCGTTTACGTGATCGTTCGCGCGCGCCTCGCAGACTTTGATCGCACCCTTGAGGAAGCCGCCGCCGACCT
>DNDO01000180.1:500-905 GCA_003484265.1 Anaerolineae bacterium | reverse complement strand
GGAAGCCGCCGCCGACCTTGGTGCCGACGAGTGGCAGACATTCAAACGAGTCACCCTGCCATTGCTGATGCCCGGTATCATTGGCGGTGCATTACTAGCCTTCACGCTATCACTTGATGATTATTTGATTACGGTTTTTACTAAAGGCGTCCGTGACCAGACCATGCCTTTGTATATTTACTCTCTAATCCGGCGCGGAATTACCCCTGAGATCAACGCCCTGTCGACAGTTCTTTTGATCGGCTCGATTGGGCTGGTGGGTTTGTCGCTCACCGCTCAGAGCGGAGGTCTTGTGTACACTCGCGCCATGACTTTCGGGGCTGGGCTGGGCTTTGGCGTTTATGGAATTTTTCGCCTTTTCGTTTTGTTCGCACCCGGCGGGTTTGATATATCGTCATTGATCCT
>DNDO01000180.1:0-189 GCA_003484265.1 Anaerolineae bacterium | reverse complement strand
TCCATACTTTTCCTTGCGGGATTGTATTGGTCGTGGCGTTCGTTCCCCGGTTTCCGGGAAGAGTTGGCTGAAGTTAATCGTTCCGGCAAAATGCTCGCCTGGCTGGCGGTTGTCATTGTATTGTTCGCAGTGTATCTTTCTGCGTATCTGTTATTATCTATATAAAGGAGGTGATGTGATCGAATAACA
>DNDO01000045.1:11803-14880 GCA_003484265.1 Anaerolineae bacterium | reverse complement strand
GCTGTTCCGTCTGTGACGATGGCGACCATGTGACTGACGCTCGTATACAGGCGCGCCAGCGCCGGGTCGTCTGCGATCTTCAAGCAGACCTCCGCTACGCCGGGCGTGTAGACGCGGCGAAGCGTGGCCACCGAATCGATGGGGAAACGCGAACGGATCGCGATCTTTCCGTTTTGATGCAGTTCCAATACCTCGTCGCGCACAGCCAGGACGCGCGTGCCTTCGTTGGCGCGTATGGCCTCGATGATATGGTCCATATGTTCGGCGTCTTCGGCGTAGACGGTGATATCGCGCACCACCGATTGCGCGGTCTCATTGACCAGTTCCATGGTGCCGATGCCCGCCTTCAAATTGGAAATGGCTGTCATCAAACGCGCCAGTGTCCCCACCTTGTGTTCATTGCGGACGCGGATGGTCCGCATGATCTTGCGTTCCCATGCCATGTGATGCTCCTTTCAGTCATATCACTCTGAGCAAAGAGAAGAGTCTCCACCACCACGGGAGGGATGGTTCGCTCCGCCCAGCATGACATATAAGTAAAAGGGTACTTACATTATATAACTTATATAACTTCGATGGCTGATTTCAACTCGTCGAACGATTTGATCGTGACGCAATCGGCTTCGGGGAAGATGCCGTTTGGGTCGAAGAGCACAGGCAGGAGTCCGGCGCGGCGCGAACCGATCACATCCGCGTAATAGTTGTCGCCCACGTATACCGCCTCGGATGCGGTCAGTTTTGCGCGCTTCAACGCGTGGTCGAAGATGCCCGGCTCCGGCTTGTAGATATCCACCTCGCCTGCCGCGAGCGAGAACTCGAAGAACGGGCTGAGCTTGTGACTCTCCAGTAGATCGATGAATGGTTTTTCGCGGTTCGAGATGACCGCCATGTAATACCCCGCCTCTTTCAATTGAGGGAGGGTGCGCTGCACATCCTCGGGGACGATGCTTTCGGGGCGGTACATTTCGCCCATGTGCATTGAAACAGCGGAGGCGCGTTCGTCAGCCCACTCGGGCGACGCGCCTACAGCGATGAGTCGGCGGCGGGTGTATTCAACCCAGAATTTTTCAGTGTCGGCGGTGTGGGCGACCAGGTCATCGCGCAGGTCGGTGGAGTTCGCCCAATACAGGTATTCCCAGCGCATACCGCGCAAACGGTCTTCGCCGCTGAGCGGAAGCCCCAGCGACACAACGTATTCATCGAAGATCTGCCCGCCCTCAGGCACACTATGACGGAGCGTCCCGTCGAGATCGAAAAAGATGGCTTTGATGTGATTGTTTGAAGTCATGCTGTTATGGTAGTGCGTATATAATGAGGTTGTCAAGCCATTTATAACATCCGCAGATTTCACAGATATTAAAAACCGTCGTTATCTGCGAAAACCGTGGACATATTTCTGGAGGAAATTTATGGGAAAACTGACAGGCAAGGTTGCGATCATCACAGGGGCGACATCGGGGATCGGGAAGGCGACGGCGTTGTTGTTCGCCGGCGAAGGGGCAGACGTTGTCATCACGGGGCGGCGCGCAGAGTTGGGCAAGGCTGTCGAAGCGGAGATCAGGCAAAAAGGAGTCCGATGCGTGTTTGTCGAAGCGGACCATTCCAAAGCAGACGATTGCTCCCGCGTCGTCGAGCGGACTCTCGCCGAGTTCTCCCGCGTAGACATCCTGTTCAACAATGCGGGCATCGTCACCAAAGGGACGGCGGAGACCACATCCGATGATGTGTGGGACGAGACGCTGGCGGTGAACGTGACGGGGGTATGGCGAATGAGCAAACTGGTCATCCCGCACATGAAGAAACAGGGGGGCGGCGTGATCGTGAACAACGGGTCGGATTGGTCGGTGGTGGGCGGCAGGGATGCCTTCCCGTACGTGGTCAGCAAGGGCGCGGTGGGGTTGATGACGAAGGCGATGGCGCTCGATTTCGCGCGCGATAACATACGCGTGAATGCGGTCTGCCCGGGCGATACGTTTGTGGACAGGTGGCTGGAGAAGGGATACTTCGAGTATTCAGATCCCGTGTCGCTGGAGAAGGCGGTGAAAGACGCGAGCGCTTACCTCCCGATGGGGCGCTTCGGAAAGCCTGAGGAGATCGCGAGTGCGGTTTTGTTCCTGGCATCGGACGATTCATCCTTTGTGACAGGACATTTACTGCTGGTGGATGGAGGTCATACGGCGGGGTAGAGAATAATTAATAGAAGTTTTGGCTTGGTATGGGTGTTATAGAATAAATTAAAATTGCCTGTTGACATCAGGTTCTAAAAGTTGTACAGTGAAATCGTGCGAGTGATCAACCTTCTTCCGCCAGGATGATTAATCATGAAAACATCAATTTTTATTGTTGTAACGCTATGTTTTATGATATCCGCCTGTGGTTTATCAACGGAACAATTGACTGCAACTTTCGACGCCGCGCAAAACCAAACTCAAACTGCCGCACCAACACAAACCCCAACCCAAACAAATACGCCTACTGCGAAACCCACAACTACGCTGTCATCAACCCCCACTCCTCAAACCAAAATAATTAAAAGAATAGAAATTCAAGATGTTGAAATATTTAGTAATCCACTGGATTCAACCCTTTTGACATTTCCCAAGGACAACTTTAAGAAGACATTGGAAGAAATTAAGAAATCAGGGACAACAAAAAGATGCCCTGAGGTATGGATCGGAAAAAATGTAGGTAAGCCTATTCCTTCTTATGGATTAATTATCATAGTTGCGCCATCTGCCGAGGAAAAAGGATTTATCTATGCTATCCACCCAACAATTCCAGAAATGGAGCCTTATAGTTTTGTAGGAGTTGTTACAATACCGCCAAAATCTCAAGAAAAGAATTTTGTGATTGTTGAATATGATACACCTTCAGGGGAACCAAACCCAAAGGAACTTGAGATAAACATCGTTTTTCCAGGGTGCGAAATATATAGCGAGACTGTAGTTTGGCCATAAGAGCAATAATCATGTGTATTACTCTTTTTTCTTCTGCCAACAAGGATACCGACGTTTTTACGTGCATACCGGCATTGTCCACGCCCGCCCACACGCAGGTAACGCAAACCGTTGGGCTGC
>DNDO01000045.1:10754-11615 GCA_003484265.1 Anaerolineae bacterium | reverse complement strand
CCAATGAAAATTATCAGAGTCATTCTCCTCCTATCAGGCATTGCTCTAATTATTAATGGCGCGAGCACAGAGTCGTCACCAAATTTTTCATTACCATTTTGGCTTCCTTATTTGGGTTTTGTATTGATCTTGTCGAGTGCGGCAATAAATTGGATTCCGAAAACAGACCGCAAAAGCAAGGATGATCATTTTCGGCTTGAAATGCAAAGACTCATAGAGATGCTTAGAAGCAGTAACCCAGATAAACGTTATGAAGCATGTGTGCAATTTAGAGCTTCGACATCGGTTTCACCTGATGCTCTTATTGCCCTTGAATCAGCAACCAAGGACGAAATTCCGGGCGTTGCATATATTGCACAATTGGTAATTCTAGAAAAACAAATTAAGAGATTAGAAAATCATAAAAAAAATCTTGAGAAATCGGTACCCGACAGTACGATGATAGCGGTGGCAGTTGCTGTTTTTTTCATGATTTTTAGTTGCGTTATCGGCATCGCAGGCGCCAATACATTCATAGGTCCATCCTTAAGTGAGGAAATAAGCGAACGACCAATATTGATGGTTTACTACATTATTATCACGGTTGTACTTACAATACCCACAGTTATATATTTCCACGATAATAGTAAACAAAAAGATGCAGAGGCATTAGAACACACGAATAATGAAATTCAAAAATTTAAGAAAAAGCTCAAGAACATTAAAAAGGCAAAACCTGCCATCTAACAAAGTGTGCACTGGACGCTGAAGTACGATGCGGCTTTACAAGCATTTTTCTCGCTTCGAGTTTATACTGCTCTCAGGATTTTATCTACGCCCACCCACCCGCAAGCAACGCAAGCCATTGGGCGGCTAGGTGTC
>DNDO01000045.1:9871-10562 GCA_003484265.1 Anaerolineae bacterium | reverse complement strand
GTCAAGCCTTTGTAAATTCATGATAATTCAACGAACGGGAATTCTTATGCGTGACGAAACAAAACAAGTACTTCAATTGTATGTAGAGAGAGCGGATGAACTAGAACAGGGAGGCTTCATCAATTACGTGCGCGAAAAGCGCCCCATTGGTATTAACATAACAGGTCAAGAGGATGGCTCCTCTTTGATTGATGCAGTTGGTCCTGACAATGAAGCAACAAAAGCCATGATAGCTACATTTCGACCATTTCTCCAGCAAAAACCAATCTCCTTTAGTTCCATCGTCAGCCTTTGTGACGATCCAGATTTATCAGAAGAATGGAAGACACAGGTTACATCTGTCCAATCAGCAGTAAACTCCTATCTGGATTCTCACCCTGCCATTATTTCAGCACCAGGCGAACCATTACCAATACGAAGAACGATCCTTGATACATTCATTTATGGCAAAATACTTCATATTGATGATAAAAAGAAGCGTGAAATTTACGAAAGATGGCAATCCCAAGATTTTTATTTCCTATTGCTTATAACAGAGTTCAATTCCATCCTTTTAAATCTTAGTCGAGCGATTCTTGGAATAGCCAAATTGTCTAAAGATGAATTAGAAAAATGAATCTTTGCTTCAAAATCTGTCTTCTTAGAAAATCGCCGCCCAACAAAGCGTCACGTAAGAGCATCGGGATAATGC
>DNDO01000045.1:0-9659 GCA_003484265.1 Anaerolineae bacterium | reverse complement strand
AGCGTCCCGTAAGAGCATCGGGATAATGCACCCGACGCTGGGGATTCTGCACAAGTCTCAGGCAGGTTCCCACGCCATTTCATTCTCTGCGGATCCCCTTCAGGGGAGTGGAACAGACCGTTCAGCGCAGATGGATTTATATCATGAGATTTCGGAGTTAGAAATGTGTATGATGTATCAGTAATTCTCCTGATCGTTGAAAAAAACGAATAGTCTGTCTATTTATGTAATATAGAGAAAAGGAGAAGAATATGGATATAGTCGGAATTGGTGGGGGCTCTGTCTGTTTTGCCGGTGCGATCCTGGTTATTGGTTTTGTGTTTGTTGCCAATGCCATCCGCATCGTGCCCGAACACCAGAGGTTGAGTATTTACCGTTTTGGTCGACATATAGGTGAACGGGGACCTGGTCTGGTTGTGATGTTGCCGATCATCGATCGTGCGGTACGAATTGATATACGTGACAAATTGACCAAAGCTCAAGATCTTAAGATGGTGGATGGGGGCATTGGTGTAACCAAAACCATTGTCCATAAAGGGGGTAGTGTAGAAGTCGATGGCGAGACATGGGATGCTGTCAGCCCACAAGCAATACAACCCGGGATAAGAATTCGAGTGAAGAAAGTAATCCTTGAAATTGAAGTACTTGATTCGGATCCATCCGATATCTATGATATCTATCTAGGATAATTTCGCAAAATAGGTTTAACCATAGCCTTTCAAGTATCATCTACTGCGACCAACGATGCATGTAGTGGACAGGATGGGAATCCGTACGTTTTCAGGCAGTTTTACTACGCCTCAACCTTTTCTAACCAGACAACTCACCGAAAAATAAATGGTTAGAGAAAACCATAAGACTTGGAGGAATTCTTCCAAATATATTGTAATAATGCTTGTCCTGTCCACAGAAGTAATTCAGCGCAAGTTCGATATAATGTGTCAATGAACATCGAGTTCAAAGGTAAAATTTTGTTCTGGCGCGGTCCCGCTCCGTGGTTCTTTGTAACCATACCGGCAAAGCAGAGCCGCGAGTTGAAGGCGATATCAAGTTTGGTGACCTACGGTTGGGGAGTAATTCCAGTGCATGTTCAGATCGGCAGTACAGAATGGAAGACTTCCCTGTTCCCCAAGGATGGTCGCTACCTTGTACCGATCAAGGCGAGTGTCCGCAAAGCAGAAGACCTTGAGAAGGGCGACAAAGTGACCGTGCGGCTCGAAGTTGGCTGAGTAGCATATGATCGAACATCGCGAAATGGCAGGAGAGAACTTTTGAAGTACAGGCAAATAACATGACCACCGACGACCTCACTATAGAATTCGAGACCTTTCAGCGGGAATTAAGATCCTTTCTCTTGCGGATGACCGCCAGCGTGCAGGACGCAGAGGACATTGTCCAGGATACCTACATCAAAGCCCACGCCAGGATCAAAACGTTTCGAGGCGAATCGTCGCTGAAAACCTGGGTGTTCAGCATCGCGTCCAATCTTGCGAAGGACCTGCTGAGGTCAAAACAACGCTGGCCCGAAAATGTGACCGACATTTGCAGGGAGGAAGCGCTGGGCAACCGTCAGTTCTTTCAGGAGGCGATGCAGATCCGTGAAACGTCCCCGCAGGGTAAATTCGAGATCAAGGAACACGTCGCTTTTTGTTTTACCTGCGTTTCCAAGTCGCTCCCGTTGGAACAACAACTCGCGTTACTGCTCAAGGAAGTGTACGGCTTCACCGTCAAGGAGATCGCGCAGATCATCGACCAGACGGATGCGATGGTCAAGTACTACCTGCATGTCAGCCGTAACCGAATGATCGAGGTTTTCGATCACAGATGTTCGCTCATCAATAAACAAGGAATTTGCCACCAGTGCACGGAGTTGAACGGAATCTTCAACCCCAAACAAAAAGCGCAGGAGGAGGTGGTCAAGCTCGAGATGGCGAGAGACGCCGAAAACAAAAGCAAGGAACAGCTATTCGACCTGCGGATGAAAATCCTGCAGGAACTCGATCCGTTTGACTCGGGGGCGGCAGAACTGCAACTTCACCACTTGGAGCACAACCGGCAAGTCATGGAGAAGCACCTGGGCGAGAATCGGTAAATGCCTATCATTTTCGAACTCCCAATCGTCTAAAGATAAAAGGAGTTTAAAAATGAAACAGGCACAATCAAGTACAAAGTCTCCAGCGGGGAAAGCTGTCACGGTCAAAAAGACGTTCAGCCGGGAAACGTCGATCAGCGTCAACATCCAGGCAGACCCGAAGATCGTCTGGGCATTGTTGACGGGCGCATCCGATTATCCCCGCTGGAATTCCACGGTAATTTCAATAAATGGTGAGATCAAAGCGGGCGGGATGATCGAACTCAAATCCACGCTCGACGCAAAAAGGGTTTTTAAATTGAAGGTAAAGGAGTTCGTCCCCGAAAAGCGGCTAGTTTGGGGTGATGCCATGGGAAGCCGGGTCTACACCATTACCAAAGGCGGCGCAGGCAACCTCACGTTTATGATGAGTGAGAAGATCGGAGGCCCCATCTTCCCATTGTTTGCCGGGATGATCCCCTCCTTTGACGCGTCGTTCGACGCGTTTGCCGCAGACCTGAAGAAGGAAGCCGAATCGATCCAGAGCTCGAAAGGTTAGCAGAAAGGAATATAAAATGGAAAAGAGAACGAAGGATAACCCCTGGAAATTGAAGACACCTCCCCAAACCTCCGCGTATGAAATGTATGTTGACGAGAAGGACGGGAAGGAAATCATCGTTTGCACCGTCGGGACGACCGTACTGCATTACGATTACCGCTGTCTGACGGACCTCCATGCGATGCTAAAGAAACACGGCGATTGGATGGAACTGGGAAGCAAGGATGAGAAGCAGGAAGCCGTGGAGGGCACAGTCGAGCATTGGGCGCGCTCATCCAGGAATCCCATTGGCGGCTGGTATGGGCTGAAGAAGAACTTCAGAGGACGGTTTGCCATGTACGTCCCGCCGTTAATGGAAGAGTTGGGTCTGGCAGAGGTGGAACATAACAAACGAGGCAATCGGATGAGGGCGAAGTAACGATCAATATTTATTCCTGAACCAGGTTCCCCCGATGATTATGCATATCGCAAAGATATGCATAATTTTTTTATTCAAATTCCATTACTTTCCTCTGGTAAAATTATTTCATTGGAAGGAATTTAATGAAATCCCCGACACTTTTTACAGACAGTCGTTTCAGATTTCTAACCATAACGATGGGCGGAATTGCGCTTCTTTATGTAGTATTTAACACTTTTCTACTCGGAAGTGATGAACTCATCTTTTTAATCAATCAAAACTTCTACACCCCGTTTGCACTTCTTAATGCCATTCTGGCGGTGCACCTGTGGTCAAAAACAGATAAAGGAAAGAATCAGGCGTTGTTTGCGGGCTTATCCATTGGATGGGTAAGCTGGTTCGCAGCGGAGCTTACGTGGGGTGTCTATTCACTACTGGGCCGCGAGATCCCCTACCCATCCATCGCTGACATGTTCTGGATATTTGGATACCTGCCGATCATCATTGGGTTATATCTTCGCCTTCGTGAAATTCCAGTCAGACCTTCATTGCTTCAGCAGTCAATTCTTTGGGGCATTTCCTCGTTCATAATACTTATTACTTTTTTCTTTATCCTCCTGCCCATTATCAGGGAATACGATCCTGCCAGTCTCGTCGAAAGTATTCTCAACGTCACCTACCCACTGGTGGATCTTCTTTTACTGGTTATTGTTATTAGACTCCTTTTTGTATACCAACGAGGGAACTACGGCATTGCCTGGATGATTCTTTCCATAGGGTTTGTGTTCATGTCGGTTTCCGACCTGATCTTCGCTTATACGACTTCCATTGACTTATATTATCCTGATCAAATTTCCAATTTCGTCAGTCGTTTTGGCGTTGATGTTCCTTATGCATTGTCCTATATGATATGGGTGGTCGGTTTGTTCGCACTTGTCCGCCTGCTGGATGCCCCGATCCATATAAAGGTAGATATCGAGTTAAAACCGGTTCCCAACTCACACATTCTCGTCTATATCGTTAACGACAATACAATTATTGATACGAGCGTGAACTTCGAATACTTTTTCGGCATATCCAATGCGGTCAATATGACTTTGCAGCAAGCGCTGGGGCTATCAGAACAGGATGGTGATTTTATAGAAAAAGCCCTAAGAGGGCGCAGGCGCATTTCGGATCATCCTGTAAAGCTAAAGAATAGGTCGGGCGAAACACATACGGTCCTCATTAGCGGGCTGGCTTTGGAGAATCAGGGAGAGTACGAGGGCGCGAATCTATGTTTAAGGTTCTTCAGCGGAGGCGAGTCGCTCGATCGAAAACTGAGCAAAGAATCACGGGCCATGGTTAAGTATCTCCTGAGTTCCGCCGGCGTTGACGAGGACAAAGCAACCAAGAAATTAATAGCAGATTACCATCTGATCCAATTCCAAACCCTCTATAGACTTGTTGTAGACTTGGCGGGAGCATTGACCGGAAGGATCTATTGGGAAACAATCCTGCCCCCTAATACTGAAAACGAAATATCGATAACACTTAATGGACAGGAACTTGCGACCGATGCGCCGCTTCCGATTTTACGTGAAAAACTGCCGCAAATTCTTGAGCGGGCAAAGCAATTTACAGAGCAATATGGGGAAACATCTGATGTCGAAGCGCAATTGCAGGAAGTGCAATTGCGCATCAGTGAAGATGTCCGTCAAAACATCGAATACTACATGAATCAGAAGTAGCGGTTATTCCTTCTCGCCGCTCACCTTCATCCACGCCTTCTTCATGTTCAACGCGTCCTCTTCCATGATCGGGCTTTCACAAAGGATGCGCCCCGCGCAACCGTAGTCCCTCAACACTTCAAAAAGCAAGTTTACTTTCAGATCGGATTCACCCAACGCCAGATGTTTCTTCTCGCCTTTGGGGCCGTACTCGATCCCCGACAAGTGGATGTGTAAATTCTTCAACGCTTCTTTTCCCAACACCGCCTGATACGCTTCCATGATCTGCGTCCACTCTTTGACAGAATTTACCGACCCATCGCCGGGCCGGGCGTGCAAATGAGCAAAGTCAAGGCAGGGTTGAACTCCCTTGATCGCCTTGCTCATCGCCAGCGTATCCTCCAACGACCCCAGCATTGCAGACTTGCCCATCGTCTCCGGACGTAACGTGACCGGGTTTTTCGCCTTTTTCAACTCGTCCATGAAATCCTTCAAGCGCGGGATGGCAACTTTCAGCACTTCCTCCGGCGGATTTTTGAAATACGAGCCGGGATGAAAGATAATATCTGTCGCGCCCGCGAGGTTGCCGTAATGCGCCGCGTCCATCAGACGCTTACGAGATTTGGGCCACTCTTCCTCGGTCGCGTTCAGGTTGAAGAAATACGAGGCATGAACGCTCAAGTCAACGCCCTGTTCTTCGCCTGTCCGTTTGATATCCGCGCAGGTTGCCTCCGACACACGCACAGACTGCACCCACCCCAACTCGAACGCCGTCATCCCAATGGATTTGCTGAACTCGATCGCGCCTACCGACCCGCCCGGCTTCTTGGGCGTGCCAATGGGTGAACCTACCACGCCAAATCGAAAAGATAAAGCCATACTAATCTCCTCTTGTCATTGCGAAATCCTCGCAACGACATGATTAAAATTATTTTCCAAATAATAAATTTAACTTCAACAAAAGCGGTGGACCCAATATCAACAGCCCGATCAAAACCGCCGAAAGCGCCGCCACAAGCACCGACGCCGCACCGACATCCTTGCCTACCTTCGCCAGCGGATGCTTCCCCGGGCTAGCCAGGTCCACGACCGCTTCGATGGCTGTGTTGATGAACTCGGCGGTGAACACCATTGCGATGGTCAGTATCAATACTGCCCAGTCACGCGCTGGTAATTGAAACCAGAGCCCCAACGCAACAACGATTGATGCCGCCAACGAATGCACCCATACATTCTTCTGGGTCTTCAACACGAACTTCCAGCCGCGCAGTGCGTGGCGGATGGAGCGCAAGCGTGCCAGGATAATGGTATTAATGTTCATGGTTGTATTTAGGTGACTGTCACCTATGATAGATATTTACTCCTCGCGGATTTTTATATCCCCAAGCCCCAACGATTCCAATATCTCTGCCTGCGCTTTCCACATGCGCGCCTTCCCGTCTGCTTCTGCGTGGTCGTGATCGAGTAAATGTAACACGCCATGCACCACCAGTAACTGGACTTCCGCTTCAAGGCCGTGACCGGCTTTGTCCGCGCTTCGGGCGGCATAAGGCATCGAGATGAGAATGTCGCCGATGTAAGGCGCGCCAGTCTGAGGGTCCGATTCGGATGCGGGGAAGGAGAGCACGTCGGTCGGCGCATCGATTCCCAGATAGTCGCGGTTAAGTTTCCGCAGTTGCAGGTCATCTGTTAATACGATGGTGAGATCGGAGTCAGGGGATTGTGATTCGTGCGCGAGCGCGGCGTTCACGGCGCGTTCGATCAGGTCCTTTGAATAAGTAAAAGTCGATTCGATGTGTATCATGTTTTGCGGGGCGCCGTAATAACGTTTTCCGTTGCGGGTTGTTCCAGCGCCGGTGTTTCCTTTGGGTAGGCGATGCGCGAATGATGTGTGCCTTTGAGGATCGTGACGAAGGCGTCGGTGATGATGCTCAAATCTTTGAGCGTGAGTTGTGTGTCGTCCAGTTGACCCTGCTTCTGCGCGGCTTCGATGGTGGAAAGGACCAGCCGTCGAAGTTCCTTCTCGTTCTGCGGGCGTTCGGCGCGGGTGCGCGCCTCTGTGCCATCGGCGAGCATGAGCAGGGCCGTTTCACGGGAACGCGGGCGCGGACCCGGGTACTGGAATTTTTCTATGTCAACCTTCGATTCGTCGCCGCCCGCAGCATCGATTGCCTTGCTTTGCTGGTAACGAGTGATCATTGTGCCGTGATGCTCGAGGATGAAATCGTCTATCCGGCGCGGCAAACGGTGTTTGCGCGCAAGCGACCTGCCGTCTGTGACGTGCGCGATGATGATCTCGGCGCTCTTTTGCGGTTCGAGAGTATCGTGCGGGTTGAGCATACCTGACGGTTGATTCTCGATAAAGTAGGTTGGGTTCAACGACTTGCCGACATCATGGAACAATGCGCCCACGCGCGTAAGCAACGCGTCCGCGCCAATCAATTCGGCGGCTTGTTCGGCAAGGTTGGCGACCTGCAAGCTGTGCTGATAAGTGCCGGGCGCATGGCGCAAAAAGAATTGTAACAATGGAAAATCGGGGCGGGATATTTCAATAAGCTGCAAGGCGGTGGTCAGCCCGAGCGTTTGTGCCAGGAAGTATTGCAATAAAAGCGCGATGCTCGAAGCGGCAAGCCCGCTGAACATTGCCGCGCCCGCCAATTGCAGCATGGCGATGACGTCCATCGAAACGAACGGCAGGCGGAATGCCAGCAGGGTGATGATGCCTGCGGCGGAGACCGCCATGCCCGCGCGGAAGAACGTCCATACGCGGCGCGCAGAACCGAGCACAAGTACACCGACCAGCGACGATACAAGATAATAGGGCATCAGGTCGAGCGCGTTCGGCATTCCGTACGATGCCAGCAGGGCGGTCAAAAGCGAGAAAAAGATGCCAGCCTCAAGACCGAACATTGTTGCGATCAACAAACTCGCCGCGGAAAGCGGAAAAGCGTACGGCAGGAGGGTGCGTCCCGGAACGATGAATCGCGCGCCAATGATGAATACAAGCACGATCAACGCCGCCAGCACAAGACTGCGCGCATCGAAGATGAACAGCAACCGCCTCCGCGAGAAATACAACCCGGTCAACGATGCGAGGGTCAGCACCAGTGCGCCCGCCCCGGCATAATCCTGCCAGGGGCTGGTCTGTTCGATCAAGCCCAGTTGCTGTAACGCCTCCAGTTGTGCGGCGCGGATGATCTGCCCGCGCAGGATGATGATCTCGCCCGCCTTGTACTGCTGGATGATGGGTTGGACCGCTTCACGCGCAGACTCTTTGGCTGATTCCGTCAGTTCGGCGGAATACAAACTGTTGGGCGTTACGAACGCCGAGACGAGTTCGATCACTATCGCGGCTTGCTCGTCATTAAGGGCGAGACTCACCAGCGAGGGAATGCTCCTTCGGACGGAATCAACATCGTTGTCCCGAATGGTGCGGCGCATTATCTGTTCCAGCACGCTCAATGAGTCCTGCTGGATCGTATCCCAGCGCGAGGAGGTCAATGCGAGTATCTGTTCGATGGTCTGCGGTTTGAGGGAGACATCTGCCAGCGACGCTATATCCGAGATCTTTTGTTCATCGGTTGCGTTCTCGTCGCCGCGCACAAGCGTGATGTATTGCAGTGCGGCGCGCAGTAGTTCGATCTGCTTCCTTGCGATGGACGTATCCGGCGGGGCATAGACCGGCGCGACTGCGTTCTCTGCCGAGAGGCGCGCATCCTGCGTGCGCACTTCGCTTATGTATTCGATATCCAGTGGAGCCTGGAAGTCGCTGGGCGAAACATCCCCCGCCTGCAGGGATACCGCCGACGATCCGAGCAGGTCCGGCAGTACAAGTACCCCGTATGAAATGATGCTCACCAGTATGAGCAGTGTGATCTGAAGGGAACGGATGCGCGGCGGTGTCTGGCGGTGCCGCGCAGAAATGATCGTCATCCTATTTTTGCAGCAATTCCCGCACGGCACTGCTGATCTTGTCGTTGGGCGCGCGTCCCGCCACTTTGCCCATGACGATCTTCATGACCTTGCCCATATCGGCGGGCGCGGATGCGCCGGTCTCGGCGATGGCGGCCTGCACGACGGCTTTCAGTTCATCCTCCGGCATGGATTTCGGGAGGAAGACTTCGAGTACTTTGATCTCAGCTTCGTTCTCTGCGATGAGGTCGGGGCGATTTGCTTTCGTTGCATCTTCGATGGATTCGCGGCGGTTCTTGACTTCCTTCTGAATGAGCCCGATGACAGCCAGGTCGTCCACTTCGGTACGCTTATCGACCTCCACCTGTTTGATCGCGGCGAGCACCATCCGCAGTGTCTGCTTGCGCACTTCGTCTCCGCTTTTCATGGCTTCTTTGACGGAATCGTTTAGTTGGGTTTTTATGTCCATAATGAAAGATTATACTAGAGATGGAGATGGGAAAGAATATGTCCCACGCGGGGATCATCAAAATAATTTGGAAAGTAGGGTTACCCAAGCAGCCATCCACCGCTCAATATGTCATGCGGAGGGCGTTTTTTTGCCCAAAGCACTTTGTGCTTGCGCTCGGTGCAAGGGTCCATGTCTGGTGTTGTCAGAGATCCTTCTGTCGCTGACAACCACTCTCTCAGGGTGAAATGGCTTTTATTGTCAAAGTATCAACTTGGTCTGAGGGAATTGAAATCCTGAAAAGATTTTTCATCTCTTTATGAATCATCAGCAAGGATTTCATTGACCGTGTGCCATGCGTTGTTTACTCCCACAGGGTTGGTTTTCAAATAATAAGGGATGAAGACCAGAGCCTGAGAAAGCGCGTGTCCGCGACCTCGCGCCCACGTTGCATCATCCACTTGTAACCCCTTGCGAAATACTTCACGGCTTTCACCGGAGAACAAACTCCACGCGATCATCAAGTCGCAGGCGAAGTCGCCCACGCCCAGCCCGCCAAA
>DNDO01000125.1:8677-9200 GCA_003484265.1 Anaerolineae bacterium | reverse complement strand
AAAAATAATGCTCGTCTACTCATCCTGCGCATGGTGAGCGACCTGGTTTCAGAACAGGGCGGGGAGGCATATGGTGATATTGAAATTTTCAACGAACGCGCAAAGGGAATCATGAGAAAACTTTTTGAGCAATTACCCGACTGGTTGAGCGCCGTCCAGATACCCGGGTGAATCGGAACCCGCCCGAATAAACTCGAAAGGAAATCACCTTTGGATGTGTCAGGTTAGGAAGGAAAGATATAAAGGAGTTCGAATTGAGAAACACTTTGCAGGGGTTGTGGCACATGGGGCGTCCGTTACTGCTGCTGGTGGTCACCCCTGTTTATATTATTGGCAACCTGATCGCTCGTGTATTCAATCAGCATTGGGACGGTGAAAAATTTACCTGGGGTTTATTGATTCTTCTGCCGGTGGTTATTTCATCGCATTATGCGAATGAGTTTGTCGATTTCGAAACGGATGCCATCACGACCCGCACACCTTTTTCTGGTGGAAGTGGATATTTGACAAAAGACGGTATCAA
>DNDO01000125.1:0-8404 GCA_003484265.1 Anaerolineae bacterium | reverse complement strand
CTGGCGGTCCATGTATTATTGCGGGAGTTGATAAATTTCAACACAGTGGTGATCTGGGGAGTAGGAACTTTCGCAGGGCTGGCGTATTCCCTTCCACCGTTCAAACTGGCATGGCGGGGCTGGAGCGAAGTGGTCAACGCTTCGCTCATTGGAATATTATTACCGCTATATGGCTTTTCCGTCCAAACCGGGACATTCGATTGGAAAATTGTTATTGGATGTTTTCCTTTCGCTTTATTGATCTTCATATTGATACTTTCAACAAATTGGGCGGATAGGGAAGCTGATCGAAGTGTTGGAAAATGGACTTTATCTGCACGGCTGAATCGAAGACATTTGCGGCGGATGTATTACATTGCAGCGCTCCTGGGTTTTGGAATACAACCGTTTCTGATCGGCTGGGCACTTCCAACGGAGGTCGTACTGAGTAGTATTCCTGCTATCCCAATTGTTGCATGGGCGGCAAGTCGATATACTCGAATATTGTCGCCGTTTCCGACTGTCCTCGCCATGTTGGTGCTGCTGCCGCTGCAGACCTATGCCTGGGTGCTTGCCGGGTCTTGATTATGGTTTATAAGCGTACTTCCATTGCCATACCATCAGGGTCATCACCATAAGGATGAATCTTATAAAAGCCCTGCCTCATATAAAAATGGACCGCTTGATATTGAACAACCCTGTCAGTCTCCAACCGCATAAACTCATATCCTTTTTCGCGGGCAACGGAAAACAACTTCTGCATCATGCGATAGCCAAGCCCCTGACCATGATACTCTGTTAACAGCCACATTCTTTTCAGTTCGCAAACACCTGCTTCCAGATAACGGATGGCGCCTGTCCCGATGATGACGTTGTCTTTGACAGTTACAAGAAATGTCCCACCGTTGTCGAAATAATTTTTCCGCACGTCGTCCATCTCATTTAACTTCCCCTGCGCCGAATACTTTGCGATGGACTCTTCGAGCGTGCCCGCCTCTTTGAACACTTTATAGGCTACGGTGAAGATAACAAGCTTTGCTTCATTTATTTCGTGATACTCAATCGGACGGATCTGGATCATATCTGTTTCCTGAATCAAAAGGAGAGGCGGTAATTTCTACCTCCTCTCCTTTTGATTCACTGCGCTTTTTACTTCTTGACGATCACGAAAGTCCCGGTCTTTTCAGTGGTCAGGATTCTGTATAAATCGCTGGACGTTGCGGTCGGCGCGATCTGATACAGTTCATCATTTGAGTCCTTGGAGAGGGTTGTAGCTATATCGCTGTCGTTCATGACCTTGGTGACGTTTAGCCACTCTTTATTCTCATTGTCCCATAGGAGTACGGCATATTGATCCTGTGTATTTACCGCCACAGGGAAGTCCAATTGCACGCCAGTGCCGAGCGGTAATTCTTCGACAATAGCTCCTTCGAACAATACTGCGATATTCAGTGCGTCAACGAATGTCGAGCCTATAGGCAGTTCTGCAGGGAGTGTATTTGCCTCCATATCCGTGATCACGGATTGGTAATCGCACAGGTTGTGATAAGCAACCTGAATTCCAAAGGCGTTGACAACTGTTGAGCAGTCCAGATCGATAAGCTCGCCACCTGTGACGGTAATGATGAACCCGCCAGAACTGGTTTGTGTGGTTTGTGGTACGAAGTCTACCATGACCAAGAACATAACCGGAACTGCTGTATTGCCATGAGAGTCTGTCGCTGTGCATGTGACAATCGTGTTGCCAATCGGGAAAATGCTTCCTGAGGATGGAATACAGGTAGCGATGCCTGCGCCATCAACAGCGTCATTGGTGCCTGGAGCAGTGTAAGAAAGGGTAACTCCGAAATGGTGATGGGAAATTATGAATATATCAGCCTGCGGGCTGATCACCGGCGGGGTCGTATCCTGCACAATCACGCTGAAGCTTCCATTGGCAGAATTGCCTTGTGTGTCGGTCGCTGAGCAGTTGACTGTTGTTGATGCAATAGGGAAGGTGCCTCCCGAGGCTGGTATACAAATCACTGGAACAGACCCATCTACGATGTCCGATGCTGAAGCGGAATAGGATACTATTGCACCCGAAGGACCAGTTGCCTCTGTTGTTATATCTGCAGGAAGGGTGAGAGTCGGCGGTGTCGTATCCTGCACTGTAACGCTAAAGTTTCCATTGGCAGTGTTGCCGCTTGAATCAGCCGCGGAACAATTGACGGTTGTCGTCCCTATCGGGAAGATGCTTCCTGAGGAGGGGGAACACGTTACTGCGACAGGACCATCAACAAGGTCAGTCGCAGAAGCGGAGTATGTTACCGTTGCACCAGAAGGACCAGTTGCTTCGGTTGTAATATCCGCTGGCAAATTCAATACCGGAGGCGTAACGTCCAACGGGGCAATATTGTAGCAATTATCAAATCCGGTAAAGAGATTTCCAGTGCAAGTTGCAGGCGATATAACGCTGATCACGCTCCCGGTAACGTACACACCAAAGGAATCGTTGTTGGAGAATGTACCGCCATTAACGTTGACCACTGTTGATCCGGTTCCGTTTACGAGCACACCTGGCCCTACAATGATTGTGCCGTTATTCGTGGACACTACATTATTCAACCATATCGAATTGGCGTTGGAGATCGAGATACCTGAAAGATCGTTGTTGTTACTCACTACGTTCGTAAGTGTGACTGTAGGCGCGTTTAATGTTGCGCCGTTGTAATTGGTAGCCCAATCCAAAAAGCAGGATCCGAAGAATACAAACAAGCAGCCATGCGCATCGGAGAACGTGGTATCTGAGATCGTGATCGCACCGGAATTGGTTTCAGCATGGAATCCCCGGTTTTGATTTGCGCCGCTGTTATTTCCGTCAAATGAGCTTCCGTTCTGTACGGTAATATCACCGGATTGCGAGTCAAGATAGGCAGTATAGTCCGTGCCGCCTTGCTGGCCTACATCCACGTTATTGAGTGTAATATCACCGCTGGTTGTGTAGATGGTGATCGCATTGTTGCTCGTAACATTGTTGAAACTGAAATTATTGACCGTGATATTTCCGACCCACGGATTGGAAGAGGTGCCAATCGTCAGGGTATTGCTTCCAAAATTGGTTGTGCCGGTAAACGTCGCGCTTCCGCCGTTCAGTCCGTTCCAACCACCCTGCAATGTAAGATTGAAATCATTGAGGGTATTGAAGTCACCGGTTCCAAGACTTGAGCCGGCAGTTGTAAGAGAGAAAGAAGCGCCCGGGTTGGCAGTGAAATAGATGATCCCATCCTGTGTGTAACTGCCGGTGGAGTTGCGCATGCTGGTGAGCAAAGCGCTGATTGTAGCGAAGTTTATTGAACAACCAACGCCCCCTGGTAACACGCCTGCCGGGCACCACATCGGGTCAGTATCCAGAATGATATCCAGTGCTTCTTGTGTTACCAATGGAATTGGTTCCCCGTTTCCATCGAGGACGACAATTTCTGTATCATCAGGGAGCTGTTCGAACAGGGGAAGATCAGACGTATCATCTTCAGCCGGAACCTGCTCATCCTCCGATGGAGTTGCTTCAACTTCCGGGGTGGATTCCGAGCCTTCCATGACCGTAACATCTGGCGTTTGGGTCAATTCTGGAGTCTCAGTAACCCCGGTTTCCTCAGTCGGTTCTGGGGTCGGTGTGGAATCGGGTGTCACACCTTCATCCGCGAATGCCACGGATGTATTGACGAGAACGATGCTGGCGATCAATAAGGCGGAAATAACTACTTTGAACATATATTGTTTGTACGACATGGTTCCTCCTGCAAACTTGCAGAATTGTTAGGTAGGAGCATGACGCTACATATGTCAATTAGTTACTGGATTTTCACCTCGTAAATTATTCAATTTCCTCCCCTTCCGGGTCATTAATAAGGCCGCTGGTTATCAACCTTGCAAAAGTTCCAGTTTTAGCCGCATCTTCACGTCATTGTCATTGAAGAGCGCTCCATGATACTGCTGAACCGGATGAATTTCCGTTCGAGGTAAGACCGCGCTGCGTTCAGGGACTGAACTGTCGCCGCCTGGCTCCGTATCAATTATTGCCTTTTGGAACGTCCCGTTTTGATCGCGTTGAACCTGGAGTTGGACGGCGGTTTTTAATCCGTAACCAAAAATGGACAAGGCGGGCACACTGGATTTTGTGCCCAGCTCTTTACGAAATTCCTGGGCCATGTGGACTAGCGGGCGGTAGGCGGGTTTGATCCAGCTTTCATCCTCGAGTAAATTGATCGGGTTTCCCTTTTGGTCGATGGCGCACGGGTACATAGGCAGGATCTGATAACAACTTGGGAAGGTCTCAATGATCTCGGTCAGTCTTTTTCCCATCAAGCCAAAGGGAAGCAAGTCAACACCCGTCAAAAGATTGGCGGCGATCTTCGGAACTCCCTGATGTGGACCACCCATGAGCAGGACTCGCCCAACTTTATTTTTTCCTCCTAGTTTCTCAACATAATACCGGCTGACCAATGTGCCCAGGCTATGTGCGATGATTGTGATAGGGGTATTTACATTCCAACCCTCAATAAAAACGGCAAGTTCGCGAGCAGATCGACGCACGTCCTGCCTCCAATCATAAGCGAATTCAATAAAATTGTTTTCCCGCTCATATCCCAATTCTTCAACCAAATAGTCGCCAAGAAGATTGTACTGATCGAAGGAGATCAGGTTTGGGACGATCACCATCTCGTTAAGTATCCCTTTGGCTTTTAGTTGAGTATCTTCGGAATAACGAAATACTTCAGGGTGTTTCAATAGGAAGTTAACATTGGGCCAAACTCTTTCACTACCCAGCCATAGCTCGGAACCCATCGTCCCAGGCACGAATATGACCGGGGTCAAGCCTGTCTTACCGTAAAGGTCAAGACTTTCGGATATTGTCAGTTCTTCCTGAGAAAAACCGGTCTTGAATACGATACTGGCGGGACCAATCTGGAACGTGTCCCCATTTTTTAAAAGGTGTTCATCAATTCGGTCATTTCCGATCCGTGTCCCATTGGTGCTTTGCAGGTCGCGCAGGATAAAATTATTTCCCCGTCGTTCAATCCTGGCATGGTTCCTTGAAATCTTCGAGTAGCCCAGTGCCAGTTTATTTTCATCGGTTCTGCCTATCGAACATGAATCATTATCCAGCGGCAGTTCCCAAGTCCGGTTGGGAGCGTGGACGACCAAACGGGGCTGTGAAGTATCGTTCAATGAAATCGGCACCGTCATTTGGAGCAGCGTACGCTCAAGTTCCGCTTCTGAATTGATTAAAGTTACCTCTTCACGGGTATCCCGGGCGGGAGCGATATACTGGAAAACACTGCCGCCGATCTCGAACCTATCGCCTTCTTGAATCTTCGATTCGACAATCCGTTGGCCATTCAGCCATACACCATTCGCTGAGTTTAGATCGGTTAAGGTTATTCCTTCCTCGGTACAAGTCACCTGTGCATGATTGCGTGAGATCCGTCCTTCCGTTAGGACGATGTCGTTGGTGGTCGACCGCCCCAAAGCAACCAGTGATTTATTTAGCGTAAATTCCTGGCCAGGTCCCTCTGCCTTGCTAAGTATTAACTTTCCGAAGTCTGTCATAATTTATTCCTGTATTTAATCAACAACAAGTGAAATTATTGACCTGGCTTTGTGATGAGGAAATTATTAAATATCACATCAAAAACTTGATTGTCCAAAGCGGCGGCAACGATTCCGCTAGCGCCGGTGGCAAACTCGGAATCAGTTGCCTCGCCAAGGATTACATTATTCACGGATAGGCGAAGTGTCTCTCCCAGGCAATCTGCCTTGATATGGTTCGTTTGCTCGCCCTGATTGATTGCATCACTTTGCCTCCATCCTTCCGGGAAAAATGGTTCGAACACCGAATTCTTATATTTCCCGATATTGTAGCCGCCATTGCTTCTGATCAAAAAGTAGTAAAAGTTCTGATCGTCCTGTATACGGCATAACAATCCATAATAGCTGTTTGCGCCATTGACCGATGGTTGAGCGTCAGTTTGGATGGTTGCGTTGTCATCTTCTCTATTCGTCTTTGCCCATAGAATTGCGTTTTGCTCATTGACCGTGATGTGATACCCATCCGGCTGGTAACTATATCCTCCCTGTGTGTTTTGAATTGTGGGCCAGCCGCTTAGTGGATCGGAAAAGTCATCTTCAAAAAGAATTATATCCTGTGAGGCGGTAAGAGTCTGTGGCGTATTTTGATTCTCTCCGGGAAAAATATTTGGGAGTCCGGTCAGGACTCCGAACAAGCCAAGTGAACTGCATAGGAGAAAAAGAAACAAGCCCACGGTTATGAGTGAAGCGATTTGGATAGTACTCCATCGATGTTTGATGCCCGGCATTAACGGTTTGCTGTCTGTGCTTGTCGAGGTAATTTTGTTTGCTTTAGCAGTATGCGGGCTTGCATTGGAAGGCTGAGAATTATCGGGCATATCTATCTCAGTCGATACGTCATCAGCGGGCGGGACCTTTACAAGATTACGATTGGGTGTTTTATCTTCCTGAAAGTTACGGGCAATTTCACGCAGTTCGAGAGCCAGTTCCGAGGCTGTCGCATGGCGTATTTCTCGATCTTTAGCAAGGGCTTTGGCTAGAGTGTTTTCCAATTCAATCGGCAGGTCGGGACGAAAAGAACGGATCGAGGGAATCGGATCGGTGAGGTGTTTTAGTGCAATGCTCAGAGGTGTTGCCGCTTGATATGGACCGCGCCCTGTGAGCATCTCAAACAATATGATCCCTAAAGCATAGATATCGCTCCGCCCATCGAGGTTTGAATCACTGCGTACTTGTTCGGGACTCATGTAAGACGGTGTCCCGATGATCGCGCTGCCGGTTAGATCTATCGTGGATGCCGTAAGATGAGCAATCCCAAAATCGGAAAGGGCTGGGTTGCCAAATCCGTCAAAGAGAATGTTTCCCGGTTTGAGGTCGCGGTGAACAATTTTTTGAGCATGGACAGCGTCCAACGCCGGAGCGATTTGCGAAATAAGTTGAACGGTATATTCAAATGCCAGAAGGCCCTGTTTGAGTTTATCAGTCAGGGTGCCGCCCGGCATATACCTCATAACCAGGTAGAGTTGATCGTCCTGTTCTCCATAATCATACACCGGCACAATTGCTGGATGCTCAATTTTTGCGATCAAATGCGCTTCGCGTTCGAAGCGTTCCCTGAAGCTGATATTTTCCTGAAGATTGACGGATATTAATTTAATGGCTACATTGCGGCGAAAGTTTGGATCGTATGCCAGATAAACCGATGCCATTCCCCCGCGGCCCAATTCGGATTTAATTTCATACCTTGCAATGGTTTCTCTGGGCATAATGTGCCGATTGTATCATGGACATAAATACAAGAATTGTTCCCTGATATCCACTTCTTTCCGCATTAAAACCTGAAATGAATGAATATTCTGCCGTGATTTTTATCGTCCTTCTCAACGCGATGATACAACTTCTTGATATGCCCTTGATTGAGAAACCGCAAGACTTTCTTCTTGAGTTGTCCGCTCCCTTTACCAGGGATGATCTCGACCAGTGCGATCTTTTTATCGACAGCTTCCTCCACGATGCGATTCAATTCTGCATCGATCTGATTGCCTTTATTGTAAATGTCGTGAAGGTCCAGTTTTAGTTTTGCCATTATTTCCCCCAGGGGGTGATGAAGTCTTCGCGCTCGACACCGAGCGCATCCGCGATGCGGTTGATGTAATTGAAGTAACTGATGACCTGCGTTGCGTCATGGATGGCGCGGTCGTCCAATCCTTGTGAACGGAGTATGTCCAAGTCGGCGGAGGACATTTGTGCAGGTGTGCGAGTCAGTTTTATGGCGTAGGTGCAGAGCGCTTTATCTTGATCAGAGAGAGGTGCTGTTCTCCAGTCTCGTGCTACGGCGTGGACGAATGCGTCCGCTTCGGATTCCTCCATTATTTTACCGACCTCAACACGGAGGTCGTGAGCATGTGCTTGTGTTCAGTAATGGCAATGATTCTCCAGTGAAACAATCACTGCCAGCATTTCACGCTGTACGCGTGACAGAGGCGATTCTCCCATCATGACAGTTGTATAAAAGACAACGCTGTCTCGCATCAAACGCGGGTTGATCGACATGATATGGACAATATGCCATACGCGCCCCGCCCGCTTCAATGCCGCATCGAATTGGGATTTTAATAAGCCGGTTGCATCTTCAATTGAAATTTGTTTGATCCAGGGCATAAATAATTCTCGATTTTTATGTATGGGGATGACCCGCCCAGTACGAGCGAGATTTCTTTATTGTCCTTGAAGGGTCGATCTTACTTTTTAGGTAAAAAATCAAATGGCGGTCTTTGATTGAGCTTTACCAAACTCGCGCCCATATCCCCTATCGCCAATACAGACACCGAGCCAGGGCAATGGAAACTGCGGC
>DNDO01000217.1:5969-6487 GCA_003484265.1 Anaerolineae bacterium | reverse complement strand
ATATGGGCGGCGCGTCGATTTCTGATCCCATCCGATTGCGGCTTTACCCTGTACAACGCACTGCTCCAAACCAACCGTATGAACTATCTCGGGTCTCGGCTCGCGCCCTTCATTCCAGGCTGTTGAAAACGGATGATATTCGCCGGGACGGATCGCGTTCTTGAGTCTGAAGTCTATCGGGTCGAGGTTCAACGCGCGCGCGATCTTCTCCATGTGGCGGTCAAGGGGCCAGTAGCCCTGCGGCACGCCGTATCCTCGGAAGGCACCGGCGGGGGGCGTGTTGGTGTACACCACGTCCGCATAAAAACGTATGTTTGGCGCTTTGCGATATTCGCCATCGCCGACATACAACGCCATGGCCTTATGACCAGTGTTGCCAGTGACAGTCAACGCGTGACAGCCATACGCGCCCGTATCTGACAGCGCGTACATTTCGTTTGCCGTGATCGTGCCGTCGCGCTTCACGCCCGTCTTCATCCTGATCTTCATCGGGTGCCTTGCCCTCGCCCCGACAAATG
>DNDO01000217.1:5115-5748 GCA_003484265.1 Anaerolineae bacterium | reverse complement strand
CCCTCGCCCCGACAAATTCCTCCTCACGCGTATACTCGTAGATGACAGGTCGTTTGGTCGCGATCGTGAGATGCGCGGGGACGTCCTCCATCAGCACTTCCTGCTTGCCGCCGAACCCGCCGCCGATGCGTGGTTTGATAACGCGGATGCGTTTGACGGGCAGATCCAAAACGGGAGCAAGCATTCGTCTGACATGGAATGGAACCTGGGTTGACGTGCGGATCACCAACCTGTCATCCTCATCCCAATACGTAACACAGACATGCGGCTCGATGTGCGCCTGCTGTACCTTCGGAACCTCGTATTCTGCTTCAAAGATCTCATCGGCTTCCTTGAATCCTTTTTCAACGTCGCCGATATCGATACGGATCTCCGCCGCGAGATTCTTTTCCGGGTTCGAGTCTGCAAAGTTGACGTATTCAGGCTGGTCGTGAATCCGAACTGCATTTTCGTCCATTGCCTTGCGTGAATCGAGGATGGCATCCAGCACTTCGTAATCCACGTCTATCAGAGACAATGCTTTCTCGGCGATCTCGGGAGTCTCTGCGGCGACCATTGCGACACGGTCGCCGACAAATCTAACTTTGTTATCAAGCGAAAAGGTATCCAGCGGACCGGGGATCGGGTCGGATT
>DNDO01000217.1:911-4883 GCA_003484265.1 Anaerolineae bacterium | reverse complement strand
GGTCGGATTGCCCTGCCGTCGAATAGACAACGCGCGGAATATCCTGCCACGTCAACACCGCTGCGACGCCTTTGAGTTCCCTTGCTTTGCTCGCGTCTATCTTCTTGATGCGCGCATGTGCGTGCGGACTGCGCAGGACGCGCGCGTATAACATGCCGCGCATATCCATATCTGCAGTGAAGGCGGGTTTGCCTTGCACCAGTTTGACGGCGTCCACCTTTTGTTCGGGCTTGCCGACGGTTTCGTACGTCTGTGTCTCAGGTGTGACGACCACCTTTGGTCGCGTCATGACATTTGAAAATTGTTCTGACGGAATATTCGATGGTGAATCGCCGCTCGGTTTATTACCCCAGCTTTCCAGATCCCAATTGACAGAATCCCAGTTGACGGGTTCATCCCCTCGCAAGACAGCCGCCGCTTTCAACACCGCTTGCACGGGTTTGAGATAACCGGTACAACGGCATAACACTCCCGCGATCGCCTCGCGAACCTGGTCTTCACTCGGGTTTGAATTCGCGTCCAGTAATGACTTTGCTGCCAATATCTGCGCCGGCGTGCAATATCCGCATTGGATCGCGCCTGACTCTACGAAGGCTTGTTGCAGCGGATGCAGTCCGTCAGTTTTTTTCCAACCCTGTTCGGGATGCTCGCCCAAGCCTTCGATGGTGACGATGTCGTGACCCTCGGCTTGCGCGGCAAGCATGGAACCCGCGTTGACGGGTTTGCCGTCGAGCAAAACAGTGTCAGACCCTGACAGCCCATGTTCGTCGCCGAATTTGACTCCGTAAAAGCCGAGCCTGCGAATTGCGGATAACAAGTTTTCAGAGGGGACTGTGTCTACGTGATGTTCGATACCATTGATCTTGAGATGGATGTGCATAAGGCAATCCTTTCAGTGTGGTAATAGTTAATCGGGCAGAGATCAAGACTCGCCGGGCTCTGAAGCGGGGAGATCCCGTGCGAAGATCTTGTTCAGGTCTTCGAGTGTGTCCCATTGGATCTTGCGTTGTTCGAGGGCGTAGTCTATCTGGCTGACGAGTTCGGAGTAGATATCCTCGGAGATCGAGTGGTCTGCCAATTGTTCAGCCACGACAAGGCGCTGATGCCGCAGGAATTCGCGCCAGGCTGAGTCGAGTTCCTCAGCCTTGACCTCGGGATGTTTCTTTAGAATGTCCTTCACTTCCCTTGTGAGTTGTTTTGAATACGGGTCGAGTGCGCCTGACATCACATCCCAGACGTGTTTCGAGACCATGCCGTCCTTGTACACCTTTTCGAGATGATCAAAACCCGAGCGCGTTGAAGCGGCTATAGCGCGCCGCCTGTCGTATTCGTCGCGGTCTTTTCGACGGGTGATGATCTCGAACCTTTTGACGATGGCGCCCATGGTAGTGCCCTGAATGAGAAGCGTGAACATCACCAGGCCGAAGACCATCGCCAGCAGTTGGTCGCTGACCGCTTCATCGAGTTTGGCGGAAAGACTGAACACCAACGCCAGAGAGATGGCGCCGCGCAAGCCTCCCCAATAGATGACGTGTTTCCATCTCGTTGGGATGGTTTTGAACGGGAGGAGAACCCCATAGGTGACGATCATGCGCGTGACCAGTGCCGCGAAGATACCCCATAGGATCGCCTGCCAGTTATCGATGAGAAGGGAGAGGTCGGTCACGAGACCGATCAACAGGAAAACAAAAGAGTTTGCTATAAAGGAAAGGAACTCCCAAAAGTTGAAGACCACGATACGCGTGGTGGGAGACATGGCGCGCGGACCGATATTTCCGTTCGCGAGCCCGGCCGCCACGACCGCCAGCACGCCGCTGACGTGAATGGATTCCGCCAGCAGGAATGCGCCGTAAGCGAGGATGAAAGTGATGGCGGTTTCGATCAGGTGGTCGTCGATGCGCGAGATGACAAGCGATGCGAGTACGCCGAGCACCACGCCGATCCCCAAACCGACTCCCGCACTGATGATAAACTCACTGATCCCATCCACAAGGCTGAATCCGCCGGTGACTGCGGCGGCGACGGCAATGTTGAAGATCACAATGGCGGTGCCGTCGTTCAGCAAGCTTTCGCCTTCGAGCAACACCTGCAATCTTTTCGGGACGCCCAATGTTTTAAATAATGCGATCACTGCCACGGGGTCGGTTGCGGCGATGATCGAACCGAAGATCAGGGCGAATGCGATGGGCATGCCCGTTCCAAAGGCGACGATGCCGCCGACCAGAAAGGTGGATATCAGGACGCCGATGGTCGCAAGGATCAGGATCGGCACGATGTTGCGTCTCAGGTCGAGGATGGGGAGGTGGAACGCCGCTTCAAAGATCAAGGGGGGCACGAAAATGCCCAGGATTAATTCGGGGTCGAGTTCAACGTGCAGTCCCTGGAAGATCGCCAGCCCTGCGCCCACGATCACCAGCCCGACCGTGTACGGCATGCGCAGTCTCTGCGCCACGATCCCGACGATGGTCGCGATCAATAGCAAGCCGACGGCATATTCCTCGATGACAAATATTTCAGGCATTACATGTCCTTCTCTTCCCTGATCAACCCGCGCAGCCTGTTGATCGAATATTTTTTCCTGCCGTCCTTATAATACCAAACATCCCAGCCGTTCACAGGCGCGCCGTTCATCAATGCCTTCGCCACGCCGTGTATCGAACCTGTGATGTCGCCGCACTTCAAATGCCCGTTGGAGAGGATCTTCGCTTTCGTGTCATCCTTCGCGAAGAACAGACTCTGTCCCACAGACAGATAGCCGCTCTCGACCAGCGACCCGAACGGGATACGAGCCTGCTTCGGCTTCTCGACATTCACCGCCTCTGGATCGGACTCTGCCACCGCGTCTATGCGTTCCCGCGCGACCTTGATATATTTTTCGTCCCGTTCGATACCGATCCAGTCCCGTCCTAGCATCTTCGCCACCGCACCAGTCGTCCCCGAGCCGAAGAACGGATCGAGGATCACGTCGCCCACGTCCGTCGAAGAAAGGATGACGCGGTACAGCAATCCCTCGGGCTTCTGCGTCGAGTGCGCTTTCGAGCCGTTCAATTTGATACGCTTTTTGCCGGTGACCAGCGGGATGGTCCAGTCGGAGCGCATTTGCAGGTCATCGTTGAGGGCTTTCATCGAATGGTGGTTGAAGGTATAGCTTGCCCCTTTGATCTTCTGCGCCCAGATCATGGTCTCATGCGCGTTGGTAAAACGCACACCGCGGAAGTTGGGCATGGGATTATTCTTAATCCAGACCACGTCGTTCAATATCCAAAACCCCAGCTCCTGCATGATCGCGCCGACGCGGTAGATGTTGTGATACGAGCCAATGACCCAGATGGTACCTGTATCTTTCAACACCCTCTGACATGCGGATAGCCACTTGCGTGTGAATACATCGTATTCCCTGAAATCCTCAAACTTATCCCAACCGTCGTCCACCGCATCCACCTTGGACATATCGGGGCGATAAAGGTCGTTGCGCAGCTGCAGGTTATAGGGCGGGTCGGCAAAGATGACATCTGCGGAGTTCTCCGGCATGGATGCTAGAACATCGATGCAGTCGCCGTGAAGGATCTGGTTGAGGGGGAGGGAGGTCACGAATCTATTATACACTTGCGGAATCGTGCGCAAGGGAAACCATTATTACAGGTTTGATCGCAAAACATCCTGATCGGGTAAGTTGCTGCCGATCTCTATCACGATCTGGGGGTCAGCGTCGGGGGGTCATCCTTTTATTTCGTCCCCTTCGAACACACGCTCCCACACGGACTTATCCCCAACCAACAGCGTCAGACCCTTCGGATCCGGCGGGTTGCATGGTCTTGCCTCGAAAGCCTGGGCAGCTTCACCAGCTGCGGGTGAGAAGTAAGCGATCACCTCGCAGTGCATTTGCCCCACAGACTCTGCGCGGGTGAAGACCGCCATCTCCTCATGTACGCCGCCAGCCTGCACGTCACGCGAGAAGCGCTCCTCGATCTC
>DNDO01000217.1:0-637 GCA_003484265.1 Anaerolineae bacterium | reverse complement strand
GTCATGCTTCCACCGTTTTTTCCTTTAGATCCTTCTGAAGCATTTTGACCATCGCGGCGAGCACCTCATTGTAAACGTTGACGATGTTTTCCTTTAACTCTTCGGGCACGGGCGCTTCGGGCTTGCGTATATAGAAGTTGATCTTCACCCCATCCGGGGTCTCCGTCAGGATACGGGACTGGATGAGCCTGACATCGGTTCCGCCGATGGATTGATCCAGAGAAACATAATGAAAGGGTTTCCAATCCAGGATGCGGGTGAAGAAATGCGAATCGCCGTGTGCGCAGTGATATTCGCTGCCTTCCCTGAAGCGCCCGCCGTTTTCATCCGTGCGTTCGGCCAGGTCGAAGCCCGCCCATTCCAGTTCGAGGCGCAGGTTGGTCATATACTCCCAGACCAGGGAGATGGGCTTGGGCGCGTCCCACTCGAAGGTGAGCCAACCCTCCTCGGGCTGGACAACGAAGCGCGCCTTTTCCTGCTGCTGCTCCCAGACCAGATGGAGGTCGAGCACCTGCATGGTGACCTCGCCGATATGTTCATAGGATTCGGAATGTTCGACGAGCGGGAAGGTAAGCTCCAGCAGGTGCGACGCCTGGACGGCAGCCTCGCTGAAGAGGGCGTAACACTGGATGCCTGT
>DNDO01000221.1 GCA_003484265.1 Anaerolineae bacterium | reverse complement strand
TGATGAATCACGGCATCTTCACGTTTGGCCAGGATGCAAAGGAAAGCTACGACCGTATGATCCAGATGGTCGGTAAGGCGGAGGCGTATCTGCAGAATAAAAAAGCCTGGGAAATTAAGATAAAAGATTCAGCGTCATCCAATTCCAATGATGAAGAAAATCAATCAATGTACACGCTTGCCGGTTTGCGCAATGATGTATCAACAGTTGCCGGCTTCCCGGTAATTATGTCCACTCATTCGGACGATGAAACACTCAACTTTGCGCGGCGGGCGGATATCGAAACGATCAGTCAGCAGGGACCGGCAACACCCGATCACGTGATACGCACCAAACGCGTACCCATGCTTGGGCGGGATGTGAAAAAATTTGCGCGGGAGTACAAAAAATATTTCGATGAGCATCATACGCAGACACCGCAGGAATTAACCATGCTCGACCCCGCACCGCGAATAATCCTTGACAGCGAATTTGGATTGATAACCTTGGGACGCACGGCTAAAGATGCATCCATCGCTGAGGATATTTATCGCCATACCATCGAGATCATCACGCGCTCAGAAATGCTCGGCGGCTACCGTGCCCTGCCCTCCACCGATCTGTTTGAAGTGGAGTATTGGGACCTTGAGCAGGCAAAATTAAAAAGACAAGGTGCGCCCAAAATGTTTGCAGGTGAGATTGCCCTCGTTACCGGCGCCGCATCGGGTATCGGCAAGGCGTGCGTCGCTTCCCTGCTCGCGCGCGGCGCGGCTGTTGTCGGGCTCGACCTCGACTTCGCCATAACCAGCCTTCACGAGCGCAAGGATTACCTCGGCATCCAATGCGATGTGGCTGATGAGTCCGCACTCGGCTCTGCGCTGGAAAAAACCGTGCAACACTTCGGCGGGCTGGATATGCTGATCCTCAACGCAGGCATCTTCCCCGTCAGCCAGCAGATCTCAGACATCTCCACATCCGAGTGGACAAAGGTAATGCGCGTCAACCTGGATGCAAATCTGATTCTGCTGAATAAAGCTCATCCTCTCCTCAAGATTTCTCCCCGCAGCGGACGGGTGGTCGTGATCGGCTCAAAGAACGTCCCTGCCCCCGGTCCGGGCGCAGGCGCATACTCCGCATCCAAGGCTGCGCTCACTCAGTTGGCACGCGTCGCTGCACTGGAGTGGGGCAACGACGGAATCCGCATCAACATCCTGCACCCGAATGCCGTGTTCGACACCGCCCTCTGGACGGAGGAAGTATTACAAAAACGCGCCGCCAATTACGGTCTTACAGTGGATGAATATAAGACCAACAATATCCTTCATAAAGAGGTCACAAGCCGCGATGTGGCTGAACTCGCCGCTGAGATGTGCGGTCCGTTGTTCGCGAAAACCACGGGCGCTCAAGTCCCGGTCGATGGCGGGAATGACCGCGTTATTTGATTTAAATATTTAAGTAATCAATCAATAGTCAGCCGCGTCTCTATCATCGCGGCTGACTATAATTTATAAATGGAGAAATAAAATGAACGTATTGAAACTGGCGGCTTTTTCACAAGACGGCAAAGGCGGAAATCCCGCAGGCGTGGCGTTTTACGACGCGATGCCGGGTGATGACGAAATGCTGAAGATCGCCAAGGATATTGGCTATTCTGAAACAGCGTTTCTCGTAAAGCAAAATGATTTCTGGCGCGTGAGATATTTTGCGCCCGCCATGGAAGTCCCGTTCTGCGGGCACGCCACCATTGCGCTAGGCGCGGCGTTGGGCGAACGTTTCGGCGAGGGCACCTACAAACTAATTTTAAACGACAGCCAGATCAGCGTCCGGGCAGAGGGCAGGGCAATGTCCACGTTGCAATCGCCAGAGACAAATTCAGAAGATGCCCCAAAAGACTATGTGGATAAAATTCTCGCTTCCTTCTCACTGACGGTTGATGATTTGAATAAGAACTTTCCTGTCCGTTTTGCGAGCGCGGGTGCGAAGCATTTGATCCTTGTGCTGAAGGATAGAAAGACCCTCACCGAAATGAAGTATCCCTTTGATGAGGTGAAGGCATTGATGAACAAAATGAGACTGGTCACCATCAGCCTGCTCTGGAACGAGTCGGATGAAGTGTTCCATTCGCGCAATGCCTTTGCCTCCGGCGGAGTCTATGAAGACCCGGCAACCGGAGCCGCAGCCGCAGCATTGGCTGGCTATCTGCGCGATATTGGCTGGAAAGGGAAGAACGAATTCACCATCCTGCAAGGAGAGGATATGGGCGCGCCGTCACGGTTACTGGTGAAGTACGGTCCAAAGATCGGAGAAAGTGTTTCAGTGAGCGGAGAGGTCCGTCATATTTTGGATGATTAATTTCGACAAATAGAATCTACCGCCGCTCCCGTATGGAGCGGCTTTTTTCATGGTAAAAATGAACGAGACCAAACATGTCAAAAGTACAAATCCATAACTCCATCGTTTCCGTGCACTGGCTTGCTGAGAATCAATCTGCAGAGAATCTTGTCATCCTGGATGCAAGCATGAAGCCGATCGCGCCGGTAAAAAATAACGCCCGGGAAACTTCAGCATATATCCCCGGTTCATTACGTTTTGATTTTGACGATGAAATATGCGACAAAAATACGACCCTGCCGCACATGATGCCGTCGCCTGAGTTTTTCACAGACGCCATGCAAGAGATGGGGATCAATAAAAACAGCGTCATCGTGGCATATGACAAAGTTGGCGTCTATTCCAGCCCGCGCGCTTGGTGGATGTTCCGCACGATGGGGCACGACCAGGTGGCAGTGTTGGATGGCGGTTTGCCCGCATGGGTCAGGGCAGGCTTTGAAACAACTACGCAGTTGGCAAAT
>DNDO01000050.1:19717-20465 GCA_003484265.1 Anaerolineae bacterium | reverse complement strand
GGCATCTTGTTGGGTCTCATAGTCGCAATCGGTCAGTGGTTGGTATGGGAATAATTATCAAAGGAGATTTACGTGGACGAGATCGTAAAGTTGGTTATGAAGAAGACTGGACTGCCGAAAGATACGGCAACGGCGGCGGTGAAGGTTGTGATCGATTTTCTGAAGAAGAAATTGCCGCCCGCTGTCGGCAAAGCCATCGATGCCTATCTGAGTGGAAAAGGCGATGTGGCCTCCGCGGTGAATATGCTCGGCGGGTTGCTCGATTCTTCAAAAAAGAAAAAGAAGTAATCGTCAGGATGAGGAGATTGTTGGGCGGCGAAGCAGTCTCCTCATAATTGCATTTACGATCGTTTTGATCTCGGGGGCTTTGAGAATTGATACGCCGGTCAAATAAATAGCCCCGCCTACCGCAATCTCTCCCAGTTCAACAAGCCAATTATATAAGACTATCCGCAGCCTTATTAAGCCGATAGTCACCTCAATCCCTGCCAAATTTAAAAGTTGAAGGTTTTTGGCAGTTAATTTACCGTTCTTTGTTATACAGTCTGATTGGTTGTTCAGTATCTCATTCTCAATCGAATAAAGGAGATATGACATGTATACTGGTCAAGCTGAAAAATATGTTGCCGCAATATTCGCCTTTGGCGCGCCAAGTACGATCAACGCGGGTATAACCCGCTATCTGGCGGCTCTGGGAGTTGCGCCGACCACAACTGAAAATGCGGTTGTCATTCCGCGTAACGGCACC
>DNDO01000050.1:17442-19457 GCA_003484265.1 Anaerolineae bacterium | reverse complement strand
TGCGAAGCCAGCGGACTCACGGGGAGTAATCACAGGGTCTTTGTTTATATTAATGGTACGGCAACGTCCTTGGTTGCGTCCTGGAACGGAAACGCGACATCCGGAATTAACACAACAGGAAGTGTTGCTGTGACAACAGGACAACGCCTCGCAATTCGCGTGCAACTTGTGAGTGGCGGAACGACCATTACGAGGTTGCGCGTCAGCCTGGAGCTGGAAGTTGACGACGCCTACCCAAACCCGTGGGACTATGATCCTGTGAGCAAAATGATCTCCTACGGCGCTGGCAATGTGGCAGTGAATGGCGAAATTCGTTCGAATACTGGCTTTCGATTACCCGACGGAAATCTGCTAACCGCCGCGCCATCTGGGGGAGGAGGTGGCGGAGGCATCCCAGGAATTTCCGAATCTGGTGGGAAGATCGGTATTGGTATTGACTCTCCCCGAAACCCGCAAGAGAAACTCACGCTCGCCCCGGACTCAAATGTCGTGATCGAGATGTCGATTCCAGGTGGGGTGACTGCCACTGCCATAAGCGGACAACTGGCAGCTGATGATTACTATTTCAGGGTCGCTGCTTCGGATGGCGCAGGCTGGACGAAAGCCTCGCCTCAATTGCGTTTCGACCTGACTGCCAATAACGGTATTCAGATAGGCTGGAATCCAGTCCCTGGAGCGACGAAGTATAGAGTCTATAGAGCCTTAACTGCAACTGGCTCATACAAGCATGTCGAAACTGCAAACACATCCTATGATTACACAGGGGATGCTGCGTTCACGTCGACAGGTGCGCCTCCGGAGGAGACCACAGCCTATATCCACAAACTCTCCGCCGCAGGCGACAGTTGGCTCTTGGGTGGCAAAGTTGGTTTTGGAACAGCGACTCCATTGGGCGAGCTTCATGTGAAGGAAAAAACCAAATCTGCCGATTTGTTCCTCGAGTCTGATCTTCAGGGCGAGAGTGCTGTGATTAGAAAGTTGCTTGAGGCAGATGGCGCAATACTTAATATTTTGGCCACAAACCAGGGGGCAAGTGGACAACCAAGGTCTATTAGTTTCCATAGACATGGTAGTGTTGGGGGAGAAGTGATGAGGCTGGATGCTAGTGGTAATGTCGGTATCGGGACAACAAGCCCTGCAGGTATACTCCACCTAAAGCGCGATAACGGATACTCGAATTTGTACTTTGACTCAGGCTCTGGAGAAAAAGGCTGCATCAGAAAGGCGCCTGCTTTCGAGGAAGGAGCAGCTCTGCAGATCTTTTCTTCGGATGAAGGCCCAAGTCAACCACGGGCTATGAGTTTCCACAGGCACGGAAGCATCGGTGGTGAAGTGCTGAGGATAACAGAGAATGGTCAAGTTCTTGTGAATGGACAGGTAATTTCTGGCAGTTCTAGGCGAAGGAAGATGAATATTCAAAGGATTGAAGGAGCATTAAGTAAAGTAATGTACCTCCGCGGTGTTGCTTATAATGAACAGGATGATGATAAGCGGAATATCGGTCTCGTTGCAGAGGAGGTGGGAGAAGTAATCCCAGAGATCGTACTCTATGAGAAAAATGGCAAGGATGCGCAAGGATTAGATTACAGTCGATTGGTCGCTGTGCTAATTGAAGCAGTTAAGGAGCAGCAAGGGCAAATCGAAGAACTGAAAGATAAGGTAATTTCGCTCTTGATGAACAAGGCAGATGCGATTGCTTCTTCCTAGGTTCTTTGAATACGCCGTTGAATGGATTGTGTCAAAAGCCTAATTTCAGGTACCCCCAATATTACTGCAGCCAGCAAATAGACAGACCCGCCAACAGTAATTCCACCAAGGACAAAAATCCAAGGCGGAATTACTGCTTTAAAGTTGAACCAAAAAAACAAAACTACTATCATTGCCAAAGTCGCAGTTGAAGCTTGGATGAATCCGCGCACAATCTGTTTTCCTGCGATTCCATTTAATCGTCTTCGCATAAAGATGAACAACGCAGTCGCTTCGAGCGCGGTTGCAAATGAATTCGCTAAAGCCAG
>DNDO01000050.1:14715-17194 GCA_003484265.1 Anaerolineae bacterium | reverse complement strand
AGTCCCATTGCGATGGTGCCGATGATGACGGGAGTCTTTGTATCCTGTTGGGCGTAGAAGGCGCGGGTCAATACCTCCATGATGCTGTGACCGACGAGTCCCGCCGCGTACCAAAGCAGTGACCATGCCACAAGTTCGACATCGTGTTCATCGAATTCGCCGCGTTGGTAGAGGAACGCGATCAACGGTTCACGCAGAATGATTAATCCGACACTGGCGGGCAATGCCATAAGGATTATTCCGCGCAGGGATGCTGCGAGCGATACGCGCATTTCGTCCAATTTGCCGAGCGCATGTTGGGCAGAAAATGTCGGCATGGCAGCAATGGCAACGGATTGGGCGATGGCGGCTTGGGCCATGAGCATCAGTGAGAATCCGTAGTAAAGACCCGCCACACTGCCCGGTTCCATCCGGGAGGCCAGCCATGTATTCACCCAGAAATTTAGCTGCACAATTGCAACACCGAGAAGCCGCGGTCCCATAAGGAGCAGTACTTGACGGACATTTGCGTCGTGTAGACCAAATGAAAAGTAATTGAGGATTGGCGATTCGAGACTTGAGACTTGCCTGAGTAGTGGCGGGAGTTGAACAAGAAGATATAACACCGCTCCAATTACAACTCCCCATGCGAGACCGTTAATTCCCATCGAGGGGGCAAGGACGATTGCGCCGATGATGATCCCGATCTGGTACATGGCGGGCGTTAGTGCAGGGATGAGGAAAACCTGATGGGCATTGAGCACACCGACGATCAAACCGCCTAGACCGAAGAGAACGGATGAGATCAATTGAATGCGAAGTAAAGAGATCGTGAGAGAAAATAGTTCAGGGTCGGCGGCGAGACCGGGGGCGAGGGCGTAGCGGACAACTTGCGGGGCGAATAAGGCTATCAATGCCGCAAGCAGGCTGAGGGTCAGTGTGACCGCATTGGCGAGCGCGGAGGCGAGTCTCCAGGCAGATGTTTTGTCATCTTTTGCCAGCAGTCCCGTGAAGGTTGGGATAAATGCTGAGCCGAGCGCGCCTCCCGCAACCAAAAGGAAAAGAGTCTCGCTGACGCGGTTTGCGGCGTAGAATGAATCGAGTTCGGGTGAAGCGCCGAATACGTTTGCAACGATGATGCCGCGCACAAGTCCCGCGATCTGCCCGAGCACGATGGCGAACATCACGGTGCCAGCCGCGCGCGCGATCTGCCGGTTTGCAGTTAGGTTGGAAATGGTCACGGGGGAGGATTATAATCGTGAATGGATATGGAGAGTTGATGAGCGCTCTAACACAACACGGATATCTCCTTCTTGCCGATATTTCGGGGTACACATCTTTCGTCGCTGGCACGGAACTCGAGCACTCGCAGGAAATACTAGCAGATCTATTGGGCACGATTTGCGAGCAGATCGAGTCGGTGTTGACGATCCATAAACTTGAAGGCGATGCGGTTTTCGCATATGTCCCGCAGGAAAAGATCGCACGCGGTGAGATGCTCCTCGAGATCATCGAGGCAACCTATAGCGCGTTTCGCGATAAACAAGTCTCGATGCGCCACGCCACAACCTGCACATGCAAGGCATGTGTCAATATCCCCACCCTGGATCTGAAATTCATCCTGCATCACGGCAACTATATTTTGCAGGATATTCGCGGTATGCGCGAGATCGTCGGCTCGGATGTAAATATCGCGCACCGCCTGCTCAAGAATAAGGTGGGTGAGGCGACCGGCTGGCAGGCGTATGCATTGTTCACAGAAGCGGTATTACATCATCTGGAGGCAGAACTCAAAGATGAACATATCGGAGTTGAAGCCTACGAGCATCTGGGAGAGGTAAAGACCCACAGCATCAACCTGAACGATTGGTATCAGGCAATGGTTAACGAACGAAAAGTATTTCTCTCAGATGAGGAGGCGGATATCGTCTTCCATGTGGATTTTGCCACGCCTCTTTCTGTGACCTGGGAATGGTTCCAAAACCCTGCCAAGAGGAATATTACGATGGGAGGCATGGTCCATTGGTATGCGGGGGATCGCCCAAAAGGACGGCTTGGCAGAGGGGCAAGCAATCATTGCGATCATGGGAAATCCGTCAGCACCGAAACAGTGTTGGACTGGAAACCTTTCGAGTATTCAACGATCGAATCATTGGAAAATGGCAGGAAAATGTTTGTCGAGACCGATCGATTTGCGTCCCTGCCCGATGGCGGTACGCGCCTGACCGTTACTGTGAAAGCGTCTTTCCGGTTGCCTCGATGGATAAGAAAACCGATTTGCCGCTTCATTATGATAAACGTCCAGCATTACGACAAGTTGTTGTTAAACGCAGCAAGTATTGCCGCGAAGGATTATGAAATGCGTAAAATTGAATCGGACAGCGGTGGAAACCCCCGGCATGATTAAATTTAAAATTGAAATCTTTTCACGATACCTCCCGGTCATATATTTAGGTCTGATCTTGATGACTACCGCCTGTGGAGAAGTATCGCAAACACC
>DNDO01000050.1:7844-14522 GCA_003484265.1 Anaerolineae bacterium | reverse complement strand
CGCCTGCGGAGAGGTATCACAAACACCCACATCGGTGTCGAGCGGCAAAATTACTCCCATCGACTTGCAAGCGGGATATGGAATTCGCGGCTCGTGGTTCGAGATGTATATGACGAATCCAGAAAGCTCCCTCTCGCCGCAAGGGACGGGCGGCATAGACGGTCCGCTCGTTGAAGCCATTAACGAGACTCGATTGAGCATTGATGTTGCCGCCTACAGTATTTCATTGAACAGCGTTCGCAACGCGCTGATTCGTGCGCACGACCGCGGGGTAACCGTCCGCGTGGTCATGGAATCAACGAACATGGACCGCTCGGATGTGCAGATCATGCTTGAAGCGGGAATTCCCATTATCGGCGACAACCGTGGCGGTTTGATGCACGATAAGTTCATGGTGATGGATCGTTCTGAAGTGTGGTTGGGCTCGATGAATTTCACAGATTCGGGGGCATACGAGGACAACAATAATATGATCCGCATTCGTTCGACGAAGATCGCGGAGAATTATTCGATTGAATTCAATGAGATGTACGAGGAGAATCTATTTGGTCCCGATGTCCTTGCTCAGACTCCTAATCCCAGCGTCACTCTTGACGGCTCGCGTGTTGACACCTACTTCTCCCCGGACGATCACGTGCTGACAGCCCTCTATAGCCTGCTGAGTGAAGCGGAGCAAAGTATTTATTTCCTTGCATTCTCATTCACATCAAATGAATTGGGAGAAATCGTCCGCACGCAGGCAAATGCGGGGCTGGATATAAAAGGGGTGATGGACAGGGAACAAGTCGCATCAAATACGGGAACGGAATACGATCCATTCAAACAGGCAGGCTTGGATGTCCGCATTGACGGAATTGACGGGCAAATGCACCATAAGGTTTTCATTGTGGATGAAAAGATCGTCGTCATTGGTTCGTATAACTTCTCCAGAGCTGCAGAAGAGCGGAACGACGAAAACATTGTCATCGTGTATGACGTAAACATAGCGGAATTTTTCGTTGAAGAGTTTCAACGAGTCTATGCAAATGCCAATGAATGAGGCGACAGTATGTCTAAAAAATTAAAGTTGCTGGCTGTCTTTGCCCACCCGGATGATGAATCAATGGGGACGGGAGGCGTGTTGGCAAAATACGCCTCCGAGGGTGTGGAGACGTACCTGATTTGCGCAACACGCGGAGAGAGAGGCTGGTTCGGTTCCGATGAAACAAATCCGGGCTTCGAACGACTCGGCTTGATCCGCACGAAAGAGTTGGAGGCGGCTGGGAAAATCCTCGGCTTGAAGGAAATCCATTTCCTCGATTACATTGACGGCGACCTCGACCAAGCCGACCATAACGACGCGGCAGGGAAGATCGCCGCACATATCCGCGCTATCAAACCACAGGTGATTATCACCTTTGCACACGACGGCAGCTATGGACACCCTGATCATATTGCCATTTCGCAATTCACAACAGCCGCCATCATCCAGGCGGCGGATGCAAGCTTTGTGGATTCAAGTAATAACTCACCGCATCGCGTATCGAAATTGTATTATTTTGTGGATTCAGAAGCTTTTGCAGATGCTTTCATAAAATACATGGGCGAGATCGAATTTCCCGTGGATGATCAGGTGCGCGGCGAAGCAGCATGGAAGGACTGGATGATTACCACACGCGTCGATATATCATCCCATTGGAAAACGGTCTGGGATGCGATTTCATGTCATCAGAGTCAGTTGCCCAGTCTTGGACCAATGTTGGATCTGCCGGAAGATGAAATTCGCAAACTATTAATTCTTCAAGGAACGTTCTATCGTGTATTTAGTTTTGTAAATGGCGGAAGAATGAGCGAGACAGATCTGTTCGAAGGGTTGAGGTAATTAAGGGGATGTGGAATTCATCGCTGCGGATTATCAGCATCGCCCTTTTGGTGCTGTTATGTTCGTTTTTAGATCCTGGGGTCCCTAATTCGGTTTCCGCTCAAGAAGAGATTATCTTCAGAAATGCCACGGTTGAAAATATCTATCCCGATGGCATTGTTTTCCGTGTCGAAATTTGCGGGCGTCCCCAAAACTCCCGTGTGTATTTCGATTACAAGTATTATTGGAATTGGGAATATTGGTGGTACACAGATGAATGGACGTTGGATGAAGGGCAAACTGATGATGGTTGTGATAAACGAAAGGTGCTTCTCGAAACCAAAGATTTATACATGCCGCCTTTCTCCCCGGTGAAATTTTACTGGTCTGTTTTTAGCCAGAATAAAGTTATTGCAAAAGATATCGTATACATTCATTATTACAAGGATGATGGTTTCGACTGGAGTTCACAACATAATAATGGACTGACAGTTTGGTGGCATGACCGCCCGGATGCCTTCGGTGCCGATATTTTGCAGATTGCTGAAAAGGCTGTCGAGGATCAATCGAACTACTATTCGATAGAGTTGGTTACCCCCGTAACCATTGTGGTATTTATCTCGTCCGATGAATTTTTTGGCTGGCAGGCGGAGGAAGGCTATGCGGGAGGCATGGCATTCCCGGAAATTTCCCTGACCACTCAGCTTGTGGATGAATCATATGATTATATGGGCTGGGTTTCCGACGTTGTTCCGCATGAACTATCTCACCTTTTCTTTCATCAGGTCATGAGCCGTCAGTCGAATAAAACCCGCTGGCTGGATGAAGGTCTTGCAACATACAATGAGTATAACAATCACCTATATGAATGGAGCGTCATCAAAGATGGTTATGATAAGGGAAGACTCATCTCGTTCGCGCATCTTCAATCTACTTTTGGAGATGATCCGTATCGAGTCGACCTCGCATATGCGCAAAGCTATTACGCGATTCTCTATTTGGAGGAGATGTACGGGCACGAAAAGGTATTAAGTCTGCTCGAAGAGCATGGGAGAGGGAGCGGCTTGGAGAGTTCTTTTATAAAAGCGTTCGGTCTTACGCTCGATGAATTCGAAGATGATTACAGGGCCTGGCTTGCCACGCGATTGAATACTCCGCCACCGGATACCAGCCTGCCAGGACCGCCTTCGCCCGCCATCTATTTTCTTTTCGCGGTGCTTCTCTGCCTGGGTGTATTTTTTGCATTCACGATTGGGGGAACGATTGTAATTGTTGTGGTTGCAAACAAAACATGGAAAAACTAATAAGTAAGATCGATGAGTAAATTATAGAAAAATTGGGAGCCGATGCTCCCAATTTTTCTTATCCAATGTTCTTTTTCATCGAAAACTTCATTGCGGTTTTATAAAGTTTGCTGAGCTTCTCGCTCAACGCGCTGGCTTCGGGGTTGCCCTGCTCTGCGGCTTGGTCTACCTGGGCAACCAGACCGATCAATGCCTGCATGAACTCGTCATTGACCATGTCTTGATTGGCTTCGAGCATTTTTTCGAGCGCAGCGTCGTCCGGTGCGTCGAGCAGGTGTTCGATGAATTCCACTTCAGGCGGCGTGGATGCCTGACGCAATACTTCGATCATCTTCTGCAGTTTGCCCATGCGTGCATAATCGTTTTTGTCAGACGCCTGTTTCAGCATCTGGTTGGCAATATCCACAACGTCTTGCGAAATGTTTTGCGCGTTGTCCTGTATCGCTTTCACAATGTCATCCTGAGATAGGATGTTTTCCACAATTTCCTGTGATTGTTTATAGCGAGCTTCGATCTGTTTATCGGCCTCACTTGTCAGCTCAAGCAATTTAGTTCGCATTGTCTCGAGTTTTGTCTTATCGTCCCCTGATGCCTTGTCGATCTTGTCAGTAAGCAGTTGGAAGAATTGATAATCCATCCCGCCGCGTGCCAGACTGACGTACGCTTTGAGACGCGCGTCGTTTGCGGATTTCAGGACAATGTCCAATAATTTTTCGCGCGTCAATCCCTTCCCCGCCTCCTGCAGAGACTTTTGAGCGGCTTCCAGTTCCCCGACCGATTCCTTTAACTTACGTCCATACTCGGTTTCTTCGAGTAGCAGGTTCTGCAAGTCGACCAATCCCTGCGCGATCTGTTGTCCCTGCCCGCTGCCTGCTGCGCTTTGCGCGAGACGGCTGAACAACGCGAAGAATTGCTCGTCGAATATCTTCTCATTTTGCTTGATGATCTCACTTCTGGCTTCGTTCGAGCTGGCTTGAAGCAAACGTTCGATGATCTGTACACGGTCCTGTTGTTCCTTGAGCATGTCGGGCGTGACGCCGTCCTTTTCGAGGATCAGTTTGACCATTGATTCATAGGAAAGATTCGCAATGGGTTTGAGTAAATATCCCTTGCGCTTTTCGGGAGGCAGGTTATCTGTCGCTTTTTTGATGAGCGGACCAAGAGTCTTCTCCTGTTCATTGAACGGCACGTTCAACTCAGGAGGGAAAAAGGTTAGCAATAATTCCTTGGCGTTGTCGTGATAAACAATGGGCGTAGCCAAACGTCCTTGAAACCCGCAATGCGGACAGCGTGCCGAATTCGATGCGCCGCCGAGCAGTCTTTGTTTGGCTTGCGGGTCTTGCGTAACGTCTACGAGTTGTTCGATGTTTGCCGAGATCATCTGCCGGCATTGGGGACATGCGATTTGTGTTTTTGGCATTATTTATTTCATCCAATTTTCAATTTTTGTTTGTAAGGCTGTTGAGTGGGTTGAGCGATGGCGAAACCCGTATCGATACCGCCATTTATTTCAACAATTCTTCCATTTGATCGATATACCCTTCCATGACAGCAAAGGTTTCTTCAACGGCTTTGGGCGTGGTCAGGTTAATTCCCGCTTTCTTGAGCACATTCAGAGAATAATCCGACGAACCCGATTTGAGGAAGCCCAAGTAGTCTTCCACTGCATTCGGTTCCTTGCGCAGGATTCGCCCGGCGGCGGCGTGTGCGCCTGAGATTCCCGTTGCGTAAGCATAAACGTAATAGTCGGCGAAAAGATGACCGAATGTAGCCCACGTCATGCCGACGCGTTCGCGGTCCATGTCAAAACTGGGACCAAATCCCTCGGCAAACAGGTCAGCCATCAGGTCGATCATTGAATCGGCTGTAAGGGGTTCGCCTCGTTCGGCGCGTTGGTGAGTCTCCAGTTCGAAACGCGCAAGGGTGGGCATCTGAAAGAAATATCTGAAGAAATTTCCACCGACGGCTTCCTCGATCAACGCTAATTTGAAATGCTTGTCTATGTTCGAACTGAGCAAGTGTCCACGCATCATTGCTTGATGGAAATTGGATGCGACTTCTGCAACGAAGAGAGAGTAGTCAGAGTACACGAACGGCTGGTTTTTCCATGTGAGGTATGAATGCATCGAATGACCGAGTTCGTGCGCGAGGGTACTCATGCTGGTTACTTCATCTGTGTAACTCATCATGATGAAAGGATGAGTCCCTTGTGTTCCATATGAGAATGCGCCGTGACTTTTTCCCTGGTTGGGGTACACGTCCACCCAACGATCTTTTAGCGCCCCCTTCCGAAGGGTGGCAACGTACTCACTGCCCATCGGAGCGAGACTTTCGCTGATCAGATCTATCGCTTTTTCATAAGTGACTTTGACATTCTTCTTGACGATCGGAGCCCACATGTCATAGTAGGCAACTTTCTTGAGTCCAAGCGCCTTGCGACGCAGTTCAAAATAACGATGCCAAACGGGGAGGTTCTTTTTGAATGTGTTTATCAGGTTATGGAAAACCTCTGTTGGGATGTTGAGATCGAACAGCGAAGCCGAAAGTGTGCTTTCGTGTTTGCGCGCGCGCATGTAAAAAACGTTCGAGTTGATCGACGTTGATAAATTTGCCGCGAGGGTATTCTTGTGCGCCACGTATTGATCTGTATAGGCTTCGTAAGCGGCTTTGCGGGCTTTGCGATCTGCGAGGTGCATTAACTGAGAATCGAAATTACCTTGTGTAATGTCGAGTACTTTTCCTCCGCTCTTGATACGACCGAATTTGAAATCCGCATTGGTCAGTACGCTGGTGGAAGTTGATGCGCCGCTCAACGGCTCGCTCACCATCCCAAGGATTTCTTCCACTTCCGCCGAACGCACATGTGCCTGTCTGCGGAAAAGGTCCTCAAAACTGTGCCCGTACATCTTGAGATTTTTGTTCTCGCGGATCCACTTATTGATCTTCGATTTTCCAATTGCAAGAATTTCGGGTTGCACGAATGATACAGCAGATGCCACTTGTCCGTACATTCCCATCGCCTTGCTGCGCATGCCAGCCGATTGCTGATTGGTCGTATCCACGCTGTATAAAATTACCGCATACATCGCGGCGGTTTGTGCGCGGGAGATCAAAGCCTCATAAGCTTTCATTGCCCGTAACAGGACTGCCGGGCTGTCTTTTAACTTGCCTTGAAATTTCTTGATCGTGGGAAGGTCAGTAATGATCTGTTTGACCTCCTTTTCCCAAGCCTTGTTCGACGAATAAACGCTCTCAGCGTTCCATGTATATCTCTTGTTCATCTTGTTTCGCGGAAGAACTTTGTTTGCCATAAATACCTTTCTGGATGTAAGCCCGCCTCAGCTTCACGGACATTTAATTCTGTTTCGATAGATTTTACCATCCCGAATCATTTTCCATCCTGTTTTTGGTGCTGGTTGAGATCAGCGTGGGAGGGAGAAGCAGATTCTCGCGCCCGAATCAGGTTTGGGATCAGCCCAGATGCGCCCGCCATGCACCTCGACGATGGCGCGCGCCAGGTAGAGACCCAGCCCG
>DNDO01000050.1:7415-7630 GCA_003484265.1 Anaerolineae bacterium | reverse complement strand
AGACCCAGCCCGGCGCCTTTTGTATTTTTAACGGCTTTTGTCGAACGATAAAATCGATCAAAAATGTGCGGCAGGTCGTTTGCTTCGATACCGGGTCCTTCATCCGAAACGCAAATGATGACTTGTTCGGGACGAACTTGACCGCTGATCTTGATCTCGCCACTTGCGGCATACTTGAGCGCATTGGATACGAGATTGGAGATCACTTGTTCAAT
>DNDO01000050.1:0-7115 GCA_003484265.1 Anaerolineae bacterium | reverse complement strand
TATGTTTTTTAGATTGCGCGGTAAAGCGTTGAGCAACTCTTGTCGCAAGTAATGACAGAGAGACATCGGCTTTGTTGAGGCTTAACCCGCCAGCCTGCAATCGCGAAGCATCTAAAAGATCGTCAATCATCTTACTTAATCGGTCGGCTTCTTCTTCAATAACAGCAAGCGAATCGCTGATAGTTGACTTATCCCATTTGGCGTCGTCCCGCCGCAGAGTGGAAGCGTATCCCTTGATAAGAGCTACCGGTGTTCGAAGCTCGTGGCTGACGATGGATATAAAAGTAGCCTTGATCTCATCTGCAGTCCGGAAGTGAGTAATATCCCGCACGCTGACTACAATGTTGCGGAGTTTGCCATCCTGTGAGATTAGCGGTGCGTAGGTCACACCGACAGGAATTGTTGATGGTATGTCGCGTTTGAGGTCGCCTTCAACGTATAAAGTTGCATTGGGCGTCAGGGGCCAGCCGTTTGCAATCGCTTCCTTCAGGGTTGAGCCTTTTGGGTCTGCATCCCATTGGATCACATCATCGTGAGGAAGGCTGACGAGTTCATCATGGGTTTTTCCATAAATGCGTTCAAATGCATCGTTGGCACGCTCGATGGTCAGGTCTGCATTGAGAATCAAAATGCCGTCAGCGGCAGAGTCTAGGAGAGCGTCGAGTCGCTGCTTTTCATATGATACCTGACCGTAAAGCCGCGCGTTGAAAACGGCAATCGCGGCTTGATTTGCAAAAGATTGAAGAAGCATGCGGTCATTTTGAGTGAAGAGACCGAGGTAATTGCGAAAGATGAAAATGACACCGATGACCTGTCCATGAGCGGCGAGGGGCAGGGCAGTACCGTTTAATAGCCCCATACTGGCGGTGTAGGTCAACTCTTTCAACATGCGGTTGAGTTCGCGCACATCCAATTCGCGGACATTTTCCTCGGCTAGTAGGGGGGTCAAATAGCTCAAAAAAGCTGGAGCAATTCCATGGGCGGCGGCGACACGCCAACCGTCCTGTTCCTTAAGTGCAATCAGACCCGCCTGCCCAGCAAGCATTTCAATGGAGATTCGCAAAATCCGCGCAAGGAGTTTCTCAAGATTGAGTTCCTGGGTGAGTGCGCGGGAGAGTTCGAGCAAATAATCACGTTGCCGAACGCGAAAATCAGGGAGCATGGAAGGATTTTATCATTTTGGTATATATAAAGCGTAAGAGAAACCGATTCGTGCATTATCGGGAGTTTCTAAAATTTTGTCCTGTAACATTAACCGCCCCGCTTCGTCCTGACATTAATGAAAAGTTTCATAATTGTAAGGTCACTCAAACGTGACTAGACAAACTTTGAAATAATTAATTACCATAATTATTATTGTATAATGTTTTAACCTTGCAAGTTTGTTAGGTGACCCAGTTTTGAATAAGTTCTTCTCTTGAAAGAGGTATTAATATGAAAAAAATTCTTCGAATTACCTTTGCTCTAATTTTGTTACTTTCCCTTGTTTCGACAAGTGCCTTTGCGGCTCCAAAGTCTATTGCAATTCCTGATCTGGAAGAAAGTAAATCTGCTACAGTATCTTATAGTGATTGGTTGGCCGGCACCAACAGCACGTTTGACATCTCCCTGAGCGACTTGGCAGTCGATTCCGGATTGCAAAATGGAGTGTATAGCGGTTGGTGCATCCAAGATGAAATAACTGAATTGTTGCATGGTGAGTCTGCAACGATTTACCCAAGTGTTAGCGATGACCTTCCATCTGATTTGATCGGTTTGCCTTGGGGCAAAATTAATTACTTGTTGAACAACAAAATTCACGGTGCAGGGAAGACCGATTTGGATTTTTTCAAAGATGTTCAGACGGCCATTTGGCTTTTACTGGGAGATAAAAAACTTGAGTTTGGTATCAGCCAAGAGGCGCAGCAGATGGTTGATGAAGCTAATAATCATCCTGAATTTGTTCCGGGTGATGGAGACCTAATTGCTTTTATAGTTTATTATGATGGAATGAGTCGCAAGAAATCTGATCGAGTTCAGGAAGTTATTATTGAAGTGGTTTATCAACTCCCCCCAACAGAAACCCCGACACCCACAGAAAGCGAGACGCCGACATCCACGCCGCCGACTCCTACCGAGACCGTTACGATAACACCGCCTCCCACTGAGACTCCTTCTCCAACCGAGACATCCACCACATCTCCAACCGAAACTATTACGCCAACTTCAACCGAAACATCCACTGCCACTGCAACAGCCACACCTACAGCCTGCATTCCGATTCTAGTTACTGCCAATTTTGCCCAGATAGCATCGGGTCAAAGTGTGGAGGGATTGGGGGCGGTAGCGCAGGACTTGAATATCGATGCCAAGGGGACCGCGCTGAAACTCGTAGAAGGCGGACCGCCGACAGTCTTTGGCGGACCAAACGATGCGATCGTGATCAATAATGGACTTGTGCCGGGCGGAGGATTTAGCGATGTGGCCACGCGTAATGCGAGGGATGCGCATCTATACACATTCACATTCACTCCTGGAGTGACGGTCACCGACTTCTCATTACATATGCTGGATTACGGAGACTACAACCCGACATTGTCCACCTCTCACTATGCCAGTATGACTGCCTATGATGCTGGTGGAAACATCGTATCGATTCACGAATTGAGTTATACGACACCGGCAGAAGTAAATCCACAGAGTTCAAACCTGTATGGAAACTTGTGGTTCAATGGAGATTCTGTAACTGCAACGCCGGGTCAACCAGGGAACTGGACCTGGAATGTTTCCGGTGTCGGGATTACCAGAGTTGTGCTCGAATTTGGTGAAGGCTTTGACCCGTTCATCGGATTTGACACCCTCTCCTTCATCACAGGATGTCCTCAATAAGCCCATGTTACGAAATTAGCTTTTGTAAAGAAAGAGCGGCGTCCATTTCGGACGCCGCTCTTTCTTTACTACCTTAACCCCTGTTCCCTTTCTCCCATTGTGATTACTTGTTCAAAAATATCGAGTGCTTCGTCAACCTCACTCTTTGTAATGCACAATGGAGGCGCCAGGCGAATCACGGACTTGCCGCACCCTAACAATAGCAGGCCATAGTCAAACGCAGTCTTTTCGACCATATCGCGAAGGTAAACGTTTGGCTCTTTCGTACTTTTATCTTTTACGAACTCAACTCCAATCATCAATCCTTTTCCACGCACATCGCCAATTGACGTGTGTCGTGTCTGGATTTCGACCAAGGCATCCATTGCGTACTGACCAACTTCCGTCGCGTTCTCCAGATATTGTTCTTCAAGAAGTTCGATCGTTGCGAGTGAAGCTGCGGTGGCGATCGGGTTGCCTCCGAAAGTATTTCCATGTACTCCTTGAGGCCAGTTCATCACCGATGCGCGTGCAATGCACGCGCCGAGCGGCACACCAGATGCAATACCCTTGGCGGATGTAACGATATCGGGCTCCACACCCCAGTGTTCGGTTGCCCACCATTTACCAGTGCGTCCCATGCCAGACTGAACTTCATCGGCGATCAACATAATGTCGTACTTATCGCATAAATTGCGCAAAGCAGGAAAGAAGCCGTCCGGCGGGACGATGTAACCGCCTTCGCCTTGGATAGGCTCTACTAATATGCCGGCGATCTCATCCCCAGGGACATTACTGTTGAAGATTTCTTCCTCAATGAAGCGTACAACAGTTTCGCCGTAGTCTTCGCCACTCTTACGATCCAAGATCGGGCGGTAGGGATTGGGAAACGGCACGTGGGTGACGCCCGGCATCAACGGATAAAAACCTCGGTGGTAATGTGGCTTACTGGCAGTAAAGGCAACCGAACCCATTGTGCGCCCATGAAAGGCCCCGAAGAAGCCTATAAAGTTGTGGCGTTTTGTTTTATATTTTGCAAGCTTAATTGCAGTCTCGACGGCTTCTGTCCCTGAGTTGGTTAAAAATGTCTTGGCATTTTCCTCAAATGGCGCGATCTCGTCCAGCTTCTCGCTCAATCCGATCCAATTTTCGTGATAAAAATCGGACGAAATATGCAGGAATTTCTCAGCGGCATCCTGCACAGCTTTCACCACCTTTGGGTGGGCATGACCGGTTGCTGCAACCGCAATTCCGCCCATCATGTCTAGGAAGCGGTTACCGTCGGGATCCCATACTTCAACGCCTTTCCCGTGATCCATAACGAATGGATACCCGCGCGGATAAGACGACGAGACAACCTTCTTGTCTCGTTCGATCATTGCCAGGGCTTTCGGACCCGGCACATTTAATTTATTCATTTGAACTCCAGATTTGACTAATACACTTGCAGATAACGATACGTTTCGCGGAACTGACTCGCCCGCGCGGCTTTGTATATCCTATTTCAAAATTAGGATAAGCCGGATCCCTCGATCAAACCCAGTGTGAGCTTGATCCCGTCCGATAAGCCGATGCTAATCCCTATCTGCTGTCCACCACTTTGTGACCACCCATGAAGGCGGCAAGTATCCCTTTCTTTTATTTTTACTCATTGCTTTTCATCCGTGCCAATGCCAGCGCCCCGAGCAGACCGGCGTCATCGCCCAGCCCGGCTTTCGTAATAATAAGGTCGTCCAAATAATGCGGATGAAAAACATGCATTCGCAAACTTTTTTCAAATGGCTTGAATAGCAGATCGCCGACCTGGGATACGCCCCCACCAAATACCAAAATGGATGGGTCGAAGATGGCAAGAAAATTTGCAACGGCGATGCCAAGGTAATGCCCTGCCCGGCTAAAGGCGGAGATCGCAAGCGAATCTCCTGTCAACGCGGCTTCTGCTAGTTGTGCTGTGCCCAGGCTCGGGTCCGGTTGAAGCGAAGATTTTTGTCCATCTCTTTGTTGTTCATTAAAGTATCGGATGATTGATGGTCCCGATGAAAATGCTTCGATATGACCGTTCTTGCCGCATCCGCATTGCGGACCATCAGGGTCTATCAAAATATGACCGAGTTCAGCACCCAGCCCATGAAAACCCTGGAGCAAGCGGTCATTGCTGATCACGCCGCCGCCGATGCCCGTGCTGATCGTCAGGTAAACAAGGTCGTGATGGCCTTTGCCTGCGCCATATTGCCACTCGGCAAGCCCCGCCATGTTGGCGTCGTTGTCGAGATGGACGGGCACGCCGAAGTGGTCGGATAGTTTTGACGTGAGAGGGAAGTTCGTCCACTCGGGGATGTTTGGAGTATCGAGAATTACACCGGTGTGCGGGTCAAGCGGACCAGGGGATGCAATGCCGATGGCAGAGACCTGCCCTTCCTTCCAAATGGATTCGATGGCTTTGACCAGGCGGTTATATACCCCGGGTGTGTTTGCCAGAGATTTTGTCCGTTGGTGAGCGATTGGGGCGATGCTGTTGGGTTCGTAGGCGGCTACGCGGATGTGAGTCCCGCCAATATCTACGGCTAAGGTTAGGGTCATGGCGGCTATTATAACCGAGCCCTTTACGAGGATGCGCACAAGCTGGAAAGGTTGTTTATCATTGCAAAATAATCGAATTGACTTCCCATCCTCTCCCTGCTACACTCCCCGCATATGAGCAATTACAAAAAAGGTTCACGGAAGCGGTTCGCACGCGAACTTAAGGAGTTTAGGCGCTGGTTAGCTCCAGGGTTGGGTGTGAAGCGCTGGATGTTTTTATTGCTGGGTGGTATTACATTGTTGGGTGTCGGGCTGGGCATCCTACTGCTCGACCTTTATCGGACGGATTCGACCAATACGACACTGTTGACCATCCTATCCTACGCATCCCTCCGCTTTTTGCCCCGCGTTGTGCGCGTAATGATCTTTGGAGGTCTCGGCATTGGCATGATCGTATCGGGGATATGGAATCTCAACAGATCATTAATGCTGCCATTTGTAAGGCACGATCGTTCGCTTGTGGATGAACTAGCAAACTACCGCCGTCGCGAACGTGGACCGCGCATCGTTACCATAGGCGGCGGTCATGGTCTCGCCACGCTTCTTCGCGGACTGAAAATCTATACGCGTAATCTCACAGCAGTCGTTACTGTTGCGGATGATGGCGGTTCGTCCGGGCGTTTGCGGGAAAGTTATGGGATCCTTCCGCCGGGCGATATTCGGAATTGTCTTGCAGCTTTATCCAACGATGAGCGAATGCTAACCCAGTTGTTTCAATACCGTTTCAGCGGCGAAGGCGGGCTGGATGGGCATTCCTTTGGGAATCTTTTTATCACTGCGCTGGCAGAGATCACTGGTAGCTTTGAAGGCGCCATTGCTGAGTCGGGCAAGGTGTTATCTGTGAGCGGACGCGTGCTTCCCTCCACACTGCATGATGTGAAGCTGGTTGCAGATATGCAGGTGCCCAATTCGTTGAATCAGGTTCGTGTGGAGGGAGAGAGCCGCATCCCCAAAATAGCGGGAAGGGTCAGCAGGGTCTGGCTGGAACCGAACGATGCGTCTGCATATCCGCCAGTTATCAAGGCGATGTTGAATGCTGATATGATCGTTGTAGGTCCGGGAAGTTTATACACAAGCCTTCTTCCCAATCTGCTGGTGCATGACCTGCTTGGCGCGATCCAGGCGAGCCGAGCGGTGAAGGTGTACGTGAGCAACATTGCCACGCAGACCGGGGAGACCGATCTATTGGTTTCGTGCCACGATCACGTGCGTGTATTGGAAGAACATGTGGGTGAGCGACTCTTTGACGTAGTGTTATGTAATAACGATTACGGCGGGGAGTTAAACCTCGATTCGCGATGGGTGCGCGCAGACGAAAAAACGATGGATGATCCGCGCGTCCTTTGTCGCGATTTGGTGGATGATCGGCATCCCTGGCGTCACGATTCCAGTAAGCTGGCGGCGACCTTGATCGAAATACTCGACGAGTATACGGGTCCGCTGATATAAAATTCACTTTCATCATTATTATTCGTGAAAACCTCTGTGATAAAATCGTTTTAGGAATCATTAAAAAATTTTGGAGGTATTGAAATGACAATAAAAATCGGTATCAACGGATTTGGGCGGATCGGACGTCTTGTCTTCCGCACGATCAAACAAAGAGTATCTGACACTGTTGAGGTCGTTGCGATCAACGACCTGTTCGACCCGGAGACCAACGCGCACCTGCTCAAATACGACTCGAC
>DNDO01000193.1:19611-43278 GCA_003484265.1 Anaerolineae bacterium | reverse complement strand
GCTGACGGCGCAAAGGTTTTTCAAACAAATTGCGAAACCTGCCACGGACCGCAGGGACGTGGGGACGGTCCTGCCGGGCAGGCGCTTGTCCCCAGGCCGAGGAACCTCGCTGATCTGCAAGCCGTCGCATCAGACGATTATTTATTCTGGCGTATATCTGCCGGCAAGCCCGGCACGTCCATGATCGGGTGGAAAGGCATTTTGAACGAAGACCAGATATGGCAGGCGGTTGTGTTCATCCGCACGTTGAAGTAAGAAGAAATCTTCAACAAGAGAGCGATGCTGTGATATGCATCGCTCTCTTCTATTGATCTTTATTCATCGTCACCCACATTGCCCCGCCGATGAACCCAAGGAACAATCCCGCAACAGACGCACCCCAAGAAAAAAAGTTAAGGAAGAACGTGGAGGGGATCGCGCGCATGATTATCAACAATGGAATGATCCAGCCTATCAGCAACAAGATCAATCCCAGGGTGAGGAGGAAGCGGGGCGATGTCATGGCTCACTCATACAACCAGCACGCAACGAAATGCTCAGGCTCGGGCTCGAACTCTGGCGGGGACTTTTCATCGCATAACCCCGCAATGGCACGGGCACAGCGCGGATGAAAGTGACATCCCTTCGGCGGATTGACCAGACTCGGCGGCTCGCCGGGCGGCACTTCCTTGAACGAATCCGCGTTGCGCGCATCTGGGTCGGAGGTGGCGGCAAGCAGAGCCAATGAATACGGGTGTAACGGGTTATCGAGCAGGCGGCGCGTATCGGCTTTCTCGATCAGGTTGCCCGCATACATCACGAAGATGCGCGCCGAAAAATATTTCACCGTCGAAAGATCGTGCGTGATATAGATCACGGACAAGCCATGCGACTCCTGCAACATGCGCATTAATTTCAGTATCTCAACACGCACCGAAGCATCAAGCATCGAGACAGGCTCATCGGCAACGATCAACTTCGGTTCTCTCAGCATTGCGCGCGCTATAACGATGCGCTGCTGCTGCCCGCCGCTCAACATATGCGGGAACTTCTGCAAAAAATCATCCACAGGATGCAGTTTCACCTCGCCCATCACCTTGTGAATCCGCTCCAGCCGCTCCTTCTTATTTTTCATTCCGCTGATAATGAGCGGCTCTTCCAAAATCTTTTGCACGTTCATGAACGGCGGCAACGCGCCGTACGGATCCTGTTGCACATAACCAACCTTGAACCGATACTGCCGCAGATCATCCCCATTCAATGATGATAAATTTTCGCTGTCGAAGATGACATCTCCACTCGTAGGAGTGTTCAACCCGAGGATCGTTTTCATCAGACTGGACTTGCCGCATCCGCTCTCCCCGACAACTGCCACCGTTTCCCCCTCAGCCAGTTCAAAGCTGACGCCGTCAACCGCCTTTACATAACCCGCGTGACCGAAACCAAACCGCCGCAACTCATACCAGACGTGCAAGTCTTCAATGGCAAGCAAGGGTTGAGGTTCATTAACCTTTGGTTTATTCATAACTACCTCTTGCAATTCTGATATCATGGCATGCTCCTGACCCGTAGATGGGTTTCACTTTCCATTTCTCTTTTCCGTTGCCGAGCCAAAACCTGTTTGCAGCCCTTTCAAACACTCCATCATGCCAAGATGACGGCAGTCATGCGTCAGAAAAACCAGCAGGTTGTAACGGATCATTTCGATATTCTTTTTCAGCTTCTGTTCCATGCTCTCATAGTTTGGGAACACGGAATCAATTTCCTCGATGAAATCTTCAAGCGCTTCATAGGATCTCTGCAAATAGGCCAGCAACTCATCCTTTTTCGGAATTGGCAGGCTTGCCGCCGTCTCGTCACTTAATCCTGTGCCGACGGTTTCGTGCGCCTCGACAGGGAATTTCCATTTTTGGGCGAGGCCCTCACTGATCCAAATTTCCAAATCACCTTTAATATCCAATCCCAGCCCCGGATAATGTTTCAAAATCGCAGATCTGAGATAATCTGATTCGCGTGCAAGATGCCAAAGATGGAATCCGATGGAGGTACTATAACCTTCTGGTTTCCAGTTGAGTTGCTCATCCGTCAGTTCCTCCGCAAAAGCGAGGATAACTTTGTGAATGTCTTTAAATGAGTGCAATGCGTCATACGCGGCAGGGATGGGCATCCATGTATCTCCCATGGGAAGTTATTCGTACAACCAGCACTTGACTTTGCTTCCGTTCTTGCCAAAGGTTGGCGGCTCTTCGTCGCATTTATCGAATCGATACGGGCAGCGTGCCGCAAAGCGACAGCCTTTCGGCAGATCGATCAAACTTGGCGGCTGACCATTGATAAACATCGGGTCTGAATTGCTCCTCAATCTGGGAACGCTCGCCATCAACATCTGAGAATACGGATGCAGAGGTGCGGGAAAGAAGTCCTTTGCATGTCCTGTTTCGACGATTTGACCGGCGTACATGATGGCAACTTCGTCCGCAAGTTCGCTGGAGGTTGCAATGTCGTGCGTGATAAGGATGTAGGATGTGCCAAGTTCCTGTTTGATGCGTTTGAGCACGTTCATGATGTTGGCTTGCGTGAGAAGGTCGAGGGCGGAGGTCGGTTCATCGAGGACGATCAAGCTTGGGCTGGTCACGAGCGCCATCGCCAGCGCCACGCGCTGGCGCATCCCGCCGCTTAACTCGAACGGGTAACGTTCGATAAAATCCTGCGGAATGCCCACGTGTTGGAACATCTTGCGGACCAGCCCCAGCGATTCGGCTTTGCTCAATCCAAGATGGATCATGGCGGGTTCCGAGACCTGGTCGCCAACGCGGATAACGGGATTGAGCGAGTTCATCGCGGCTTGCGGAACGAGGGATATGCCGACCCAGCGCACGTTGTGGCGGAACTCCTCTTCTGAGTAGGTCATCACGTCCATACCCTGTAAAAAGACCCTGCCTTCATAAGTTTCGACATTGCGCGGCAGGAGACGCAGGATCGCTTTCGAGAGTGAGGTTTTTCCACAGCCAGATTCGCCCAGGATCACAACGGCTCTGTTGAAGTCAAGGTCGAAGTTCACGTCGTCCACGGCTTGCAACGCGCCTCCTTGTGTGTGGAAGTGGAGTTTGAGATTTTCGATGTGAAGCAGTTGTGTTTGTGTGTTCATAATTTCCTTTTCCGCAACCCCAAAAAGCATAGGGACGATTTGAGCGAAGTCGAAGCGCATATAACCAATGCCGTAAAGATTAGGTTAATATTCCCTTTGACCATGGGTTTCGCTACAAATGTTCAGCCCTCCGCTCAGGACGGAAGTTACACTCCTCTCAATCGCGGATTGAATATCCTGTCCAGCACAAAGCCGAGCATGGCAAAGGCGAGACCAGTGAGCATGAGTAAAAAGGCGGGTTGGAGTATCCAGTAATAATGTCCCTGATAGAGGGCACCTTTACTGATGGCGTCTGTGATGACCTTGCCCCACGTGGGCAGAACGGGGTCACCAAGCCCCAGCACGGCGAGTGAGGCTTCGAGAAAAACGTACGAAGGGATCAACGTCACCATTTGCGGGATGAGCAAGGGGATGATACGCGGTATCAGATAAAGCAACACGATGCGTCCATTCTTTGCGCCATAAGCCTGCGCCGCTTCGATATACGGTGATTCTTTGACCTGCAAAAAGACTGCGCGATAGGTGATGATCGCCCCGCCAAAGACGCTTAGGATGATCGTAGCTCCCAATATCGTCAGGATGCTTCTCGAATAGAACGTGCCGATCATGATTAGGATGGGAAGGAAGGGCAAAACAAGGTTGACCTCCGTGATGCGCTGAATGAGGTTATCCACCCACCCGCCGTACCAGACAGCGACAGCAGCGATGATCATGGTCGTGACCGTTGTTCCCAGTGCGGCAAGCAAACCAAAAGATAATGCGACAGGTGTTCCCCATAACAATGCCACGCTCAAGTCGCGGCGCATGTGATCGGTGCCTGCCCAGCCTGCGACATTCCCGTACAGGACGAATTCTGCGTTCACGTCCGAATCTTTTTCGAAGGTGAGGATTTTCAGCTTGAGTGTGTACTGTCCCTGCACGGGTTTGGGGGAGTCAGAGTCAGGGTTGAGGAAAAGCCCTTCGCGCGGGACCAGACCTCCCAGTCTGCGTTCGAGGCGGGAATCCTGGGAGAAGATATAAGTCTGTGAGGCAGCTACGGCAAAGTCCGCGATACGGATTTCGCGCTCATCGGGAGTCAACAACGTAGCGGAAACATAAGGTTGTTTTTCGTCATAATCTGCCTTGAAGAAAAGAGTCAGTTCCTGCGGGAACGAATCAAAACTGTAATCAAATGGATACGTGATCTCGATGACATTAAAGCCCTCTGTATTTTGGGTGACGATCTTATTCGACTCATCAGATTGCAGCGCGAAGGATTCAGGAAGTTTTTCCTTGCGGAAGATGTTGAACCAAATGGGTTCCGCGTTGACGGGGTTTTGATACCAGACATCCTGCCCGCCGCGCCATAAACGAATTGCTTCGGGATAGGGAATCTTGATGGTCGTGTAAATAGCGATCGATATCAGCGCTAGAATGATGACACTCCCAACTATGGCAGACGGATATTTTCGGAATTCATGGAGTGTTTTGAGGATGTTGTTCATTTGTGTTTGATCCCGCCGCCGACTTTGACCCGGGGATCGACGATAGCATAGATAAAATCGAGCATGAACACTGTAATAGCAAGCATGTAGGCGAAGATGACCGTCGAACCGACAATGACGGACGTTTCGTATTGACCGATCGCTCTCAATAACGTCTGGCCGAGACCAGGCCAGTTGAACACGCCTTCGAGGATGGGTGCGCCTGTCCATAAGGTGATGAGGGTCAAAGCAAAGGTTGAGATGATGGTGGGCAGCGTCGGGCGAAGAATGTAGCGTCTTTCCAACATGCGCTGGCTGAGACCCTTGGCTTTTGCCATTTCCACATAATCTTCACTTGAGTAGATGAGGAAGAAAGTACGCCAGTTATAAGCATTGAGAAAGATGGTGCTCAACGTGATCGCCAACACAGGCAATGCGAGGTGCTGTAAAAGACTAAGGAAATAATCAAAGGGATTCGGTGGCGGCGGCGCAGCAACCATGCCGCCATAGGGAAGCACTCGAAAGACAGCCGCAAAGATGAGGATGAGAAAAATTCCATAAAACCAGCCCGGTGCTGAACCGGTGGGCGCAAGACCCACGAGGACACGATCCCAGAAGTTCCCGTAACGGCGTGATAAGGAAAGTGCAATGAGTACGCTAAAAAAGAATAGAAGGATGTTAGAGGTTGCGAACAGGAACAAGGTCGGCGGGAGGCGTTCAAGCATTATGTTGCGCACCTGCCGTGAACCACTGTCGCTTGCCATGTTCTGCGCCCATCCCAGATTAAGCGTCATCGCATTGGTGAGGAAACGCACACTACGGACCATGAAGGGCTGGTCAAGCCCTACACGTTCCTCGCGCAAACGGATCATCTCGTTAATACGCGAGTCCCGCTCCACCTGCGAAAGCGCCTTGAAGGACACGTCAGTGCGCACGATCTGGTTCACGTCCTCTCGGATTGTGGCGCGTTGGATCTGGTCCACATAACCTCCCATGTTGGCGATCAGGATGGTGAGATATACGCCAACAACAGTTGTAAGGAATAAGGTGATAACCCTCGCCAGCGTGTAACGAGCTACACGCGCAAAGGTAGTGGTGCCATGCTTTCTCCTTTCGACGGCTAGCGAGTCAGGTTGGAAGGTTGTCTCTGCCATGATGATCCGATCTCCCGCACCCCGTCCCTCTCCCTGCCCCCTACGAAGGTGCATCGCAAGGAGAGGGTGAAGGGGTGAGGGATAAACTTACTTGGTCGTCACGAACTCATACGACGCAAAGGACGGAATACTGACCACAGCCGGCACTACGATCGCCTCCAGCTTGTTCGAACCGGAGTCTAGCTGGGATGTAAGGTCAGTTGACAGAACGATCTGGAACTGCCCTTCGCCAACTGCCTCTGCCGCACCTGAGGCAACCAAATCACCCGTGGCATTGAAGAGCAGATACTTCACTTCGCTGATGTCTGCATTGGCATACGGCTCATCATTGAAGGATACAAAGACGTCGAAGACCGCCTCGGTGCCGCTCTGGACCTGGCCTGCTCCATCCAATTCAACATCGGCGATGCGAGGGGCTGAAAAGCGCGCCCATTTATCAGCGCGGTCCGGATATGCCTCATTGCGCCTGAGGGTCAATGTCCCTTCGACGGGGAAGACCTTATCCAGCACGAATGGGCCGGTATTCACCCAGAAATGGTTGTGCTTGCCATAGAAGTCTTTGAGCGTTGCATAGCGGTCTGCGGCTTCGTCCGTCGAGATAAAATCGCCAAGGGTCGCGGCAAACGGGATGTACGTTTCGCTCTCCGCCTGATCCAGATAACCTCCGAGTATCTCAAGGCTCGGTCCGCTGATCATGCTCAGCCATTCCACCTCGAGGGCTCCTGCCTTGTCGGTCGAGAAAGCCAGTTCGCCGTTGGTCTCAGCCAGCACGCCAAGAGCAAGAGAGTGCCAGGCACCCTCGCCATAGGTATATTGGGGCCACCAGGTGGGATTCGGGTACACCTGATTCTGCGAGACCATGACTTCCGCATCCAGGAGGAAGGCATCGTCGTAGGTCTCGATCACAAGCGGATCGGTCGAAACGATGCGTACACCGCGGAAGTGCGACTGGTAACCTTCAGTTCCCGGAGCGGCGGCTTCATCGTAGATGGCACTCTCTGTTTTGGCAGGGTCAAAGACCATGATCATGCTCATTACAAAGTCTGCGACAGAGAGAGGCGATCCGTCATGCCACTTAACCGTATCGAACATCCCTTCGGGATAATACACAGTCGTTCTGGTCTTGGTTGTAAGTCCGTCGGGGTAAAGTTCGCCGACCGTGATGAAGCGTTGTGTGGCGGCATCCCAATCGATCCACGCATCGGCAGGGACGGTGATCTCGGGTTCGAATTGCAGGTCAACCCAATCCAGAGTGCTGGTGACGGGGAGACCCTCCACAACGGTCACTTCGGCGCGCTCGAGCCTTTGAGGCAGGGCAAGCCCGGTGAATGGATCGGGGACTGTACCATTATCACTAACGCCCCGCTGAGGCATCGAGTCATAGATCCAGTTCGAACCACCGATCGGATTCCACGGCTCAACCAGAATTCCTGGTTGAGAGACACGGACGCTCCCGCCTTCCTGATCTTTGAGGCGAAGAGTCTGCCCCCAGATGTAGGAACCAGCCGTGCCGCCGGCGAGGTCAGCAGCAACGCTAAGTCCGGCGATGCGCGGCGAAAATGAGACTTCATCCACGACCCAGATCTCATAAGCTTCTTCCATTGAATAGGGAAGCGCGATCTCGAACAACTCTCGCCGCTCCTCGATGTTGGTGAAGTTATTGCCTTCCAGTTTCAACGCTGCTTCATCGAATTCAGCAGGTGGTGAATAAACCTGCCAAAGAGGGATTCCAAAGCCGCGCGGCGCAAAGTAGGAACTGAACTGATCGCCTTCATCGCGGTCAATGGATGGGGCGATCCAACCGGCGGTATAGAGATGCCATGTGCCTTCCGCAGGGTCGCTTTGCACCCAATAAGGCGAGGCTTCCGTACGGTTCTTATAGAGGCGTTCCACTTGAAAGCCGAGCAATTCCAACTGACCGGCGAAGTAATCACCGATCGGGCGGCGGTTGTCTTCAGTGCGGATGACAAATTGCAGGGATATCGGGGAAGCGTTATACGACCAGATACCGCCCACCTTCTCGGCGCCTAGAGCCGTCATGCGTTCGGTTACAACAGCATCTGCCTTCTCAAAATTATAGGAATATTTGGATTCCAACGCGCGCATCAGGTCGGCGTAACGGGCATAGTCGGGGAAAACGGTCGAAAGGACCGAGTAACGGGGGTTTGCCAGACCTTTATAGATCTCCTGTACGACGTAATCGCGATCTACAAGCCAGTGCATCGCTTCGCGGATCTTTTGGTCAGAGAACGGGTTGAGATCGCCACTGGCGAAGGTCGCCGGGTTGAACATCAATGCAACGCTCGAACCCGCCGCTTCTGAATACGCAAGGTTTGGGCTTGATTTCACAGTTTCAAATACCGGAGCTTCCGCTACGGTATAAGCATAAATGTCCAACTGACCGGCATTTAACTGGCTCGCGGCGGCTTCGGCGGAGTTCTCTTCCGTGAATATCACCTCGTCCACCCATGCGCCGGTCCTGTCGGTCTGGGGCATTGCGGGTTCCTCAGTAGGCGCCGGCACATCAGTCGGCGCAGGAGCCTGCGGCTCAATAGCCGGTTCCTCGGTGGTGGCTGCCGATTGCGGCGCGCAAGCCGCCAACACGAGACTTAGCGCAATTAGAAGACTGAATAAACTTGCAAGATATTTGAATTTCATTTTCTTCTCTCCTTGAAATAGATCTTGGGTATGGTTTGGGTCAATCCGATTTCCTTCGTTATAAACCGCCTCCTTTCGTAATTAATGGAGGGAGGCGGAAACCAGATTGCGTAGTTCCAGCATCCGCCTCATCATCCATTGTGCTTGCCTTCGTGAGGAGAATCATTGAAAGCAAAGACCGGCAGTGCCAGCCTGTATCCATCTTACGTTTTGCGAAGGAATTGAACATCCGTCCTGATGTTGGTTTCTTACAACTCTATGTAATGCTTTACCGCCCACCCGCAAAGGATCGTTTACTCCATACCTACAAAAAGGTTAAGATGTATAAAAACCCCTCCTCGGAGGGGGTAAAAATCGCTTCGTGGACGAATAAAATGAGCGGGATATGTACTATACTGTAGGCATGAAACGAAGGATGAGATCGACCTTCCCCCAAATAATTCTGGGACTTCTACTAGCGTTGCTAATGGCTTCCTGCGCTGGTGGAGATTCGCTTCCAACCTCACCCGAGGTTGATTCAACACCGACCATCCTCCCCCCAGCTCCGAGCCGGGTGTCCCCCTCCTCCCTGCCGGAAGTATGCAATTGCATCCTACGTTTTGACCACGTCAGCATTGAACAGGGGCTCTCCCAGAGTTCAGTTCGCGTCATCTTACAGGATAGTATCGGCTTCCTGTGGTTTGGCACGGAAGATGGGCTCAACCGTTATGACGGGTATACGTTCAAGACCTTCAAGCCCGATCCCGATAACCTCAACAGCCTAAGCGACCGCTGGATCTCATCCATTGTAGAGGACCGCGAAGGCTACCTATGGATCGGAACGCGGCAGGGGTTGAATCGCTACGATCCGCGCACCGAACAGTTCGTACATTATCGCCACGACAATGAAAACCCGACCAGCTTGAGCGACGACTACGTAAACATCCTTTATGTCGACAGTTCCGGTAACATCTGGGTCGGCACACAACAGGGGCTTGACCTTCTTGACCGGAATTCTGGGACGTTCACGCGCTTTGCGTACAACCCTTCTGAACCGGATAGCCTGAGCGGTAAAAGCATCACAGCGATCTACCAGGACAGCCGAAGCCGCTTTTGGATCGGCACATCCTCCGGCGGTCTCAATCAGTTCGACCCCCAAAGCAAAAAGTTTACCCCCTACCAACACTATTCAGACCAGGTGAACAGCATCAGTGACAACCACGTTACAGCAATTTTGGATGCAGGCGATTCAACCTTGTGGGTCGGCACAAAAAATGGTTTGAACCGCTTCGACCCCGAAAGCGGGCAGTTCAAACGATTCATGCATTCTGATAATGACCCGCAATCTCTGGCTGGCAATCGTATTAACGCCTTGAAAATAGATAGTACGGGAAATTTATGGATCGGCACGCATGACGGGTTGGATCGATTAAGCAGGGCGGGCGGGCGGTTTATTCATTATGTGAGCGACCCCACCTTTTCACAAAGCCTGAGCAACAACTTTGTGCTTGCCATATATGAAGATCGCGGCGGCATCCTGTGGTTTGGCACCTATGGCGGCGGCGTGAACAAATACGACCGACTGCGCGATAACTTTACTTATTACAGGCACAACCCCAACGATGCGAACAGTTTAAGTGACAATCTGGTCTTCCCCATTCATGTTGATTCAGAGGGGTATGCCTGGGTCGGAACATTGAATGGATTGAATCGTTTTACGTGGTCCACCGGGCAGGTGATCAGGTACCAGCACGACGACAAGAAACCAAACAGCATCGCGTCGAATATACTTTATTCGATCTATGAAGACCAGAACGGCATCCTATGGATCGGTACCGCCAATGGATTGGACAGTTTCGACCGCAAGACCTTCAACTTCAAGCATTACCAACGCGACCTCGACAACCCTGACAGCCTGAGCGCAAACACAGTTTTTGAAGTTTTTGTGGACAGCAGGAACAACGTCTGGGTTGGGACGGTTGCCGGGTTGGATCTGCTGAACCGGGAAACTGGCACATTCAAACACTATACGACGAAGATTGGCGACCTCAACAGCCTGAGCAGTTCCATTGTGGACATCATCCATGAAGATCAGGATGGGAATATTTGGATAGGAACAACAGAGAGCGGGTTAAATAAATTCGACCCTGAAACAGAAACCTTCACACGATACAACTTTGACCCGAACGATAAAAAATCGTTGAGTAACGATTCTATCCTTTCCATTTATCAGGATACAAAGGGAAACTTATGGATCGGCACAGGCGGCGGCGGCTTGAACTTATACAACTCCGAGACGGATAATTTTTCCTACTTTCTTGAAAAGGACGGGCTTCCAAACGGCGTGGTCTATGGTATTTTGGAGGATGGACTTGGGTATTTGTGGTTGAGCACGAACTTCGGTATTTCACGCTTCAATCCGCAGACACGAACGTTCCGTAACTTCGATGCAGGCGATGGATTGCAAAGCAACGAATTCAATGCAGGCTCCTTTGCCAAAGGCAAGGATGGAGAACTCTACTTCGGGGGCATCAACGGACTTACCGTGTTCCACCCATTGAGCATCACTTCGAACCCCTATCTGCCACAGGTCACACTGACATCTATAACCCAGGACGACCAGCCGGTGGGCATCGACTCAAGCATCGAGACCGCCAAGCAGGTGGTGTTGGAATGGCCGCAAAATTCGCTGGAATTCGAATTCGCCGCATTGAGTTATAACCAGCCAAATAAGAATAAATATGCCTATTACCTTGAAGGGTTCGAACCAAACTGGCACTTCATCGAAACCAAACGTGACGGACGCTACACCAACCTGCCCGGCGGAGATTACACACTACTCTTGAAAGCTGCCAACAACAGCGGGATATGGAATGAAACGCCTGTCCGGATCAATGTTAAAGTGATACCACCCTTCTGGCAGACAGCATGGTTCCGTTTGGTTTTGGGCCTGGCAGGTATCGCCGCAGTAGCTATTGTAGTACGTCTGAGGACTCAGGCAACACAGGAACGCAACAAACAACTGGAACGCCTTGTGCGGGAGCGTACCAGCGCGTTGGAAAAACGAAGCCAGGAGATCCAGGCACTCTATCAGGCAGATGAGCGCATCCTCCGCAACGTCAGTTTGCATCAGGTTTTTCAAACGCTCGTTGACGTGGCAGTGGACACACTCAACGCTGACCGCAGTGTGGTTTTTGCATGGGATGAAAAACAGACAAAGGTGGTGCCTCGTGTCAGCCGCGGCTTTTCACGCGAATCGCTAAAAGTACTAGAATTCGCAAGAGGAGAAGGTATCGTTGGAAGGGTTCTTGAGTTTGGCGAACCCGCCATTGTGCGGCAACTGGAATTGAACGATTTCCGTGAGGATATACGGGCCGCGCTAATTGCGGAAGGCATCCGTTCCTTCGCCCATCTGCCCATCGTTGTAGATCACAAGATTGCTGGAGTGTTCAATGTTGCGTTTACACAGCCGAACCTGCTCAATGACGATACCACCCGCCTATTCTCGGCACTGACCAACCGTGCGTCGATTTCGATCGCCAACATGGAACTCTTCGAGCAGACAAAAGACCTTGCTGTTATGGAGGAAAGAAACCGCCTCGCACGTGACCTGCATGACAGCGCCAAGCAGAAAGCATTTGCGGCGCTCGCGCAACTCGGCACGGCACGTGGCATTTTGAACGGGAATGGGAACTCCGTCACGATACATCTCAACGAAGCGGAGAATTTGGTTTCGGATGTGATCCAGGAGTTAACCTTCCTCGTACAGGAGATCTATCCGATAGCATTACAGGAAAAAGGATTGCCCACCATCCTGCGCGAGTATTCGTTTGAATGGGAGAACCGCAACGAGATAAAGGTTAACCTTGCCCTGCAAAACGAACGGCGTTTACAACTCGGAGTTGAACAAGCCATCTATCGCGTGACGCAGGAATCTCTTGCGAACGTGGCGCGGCACAGTCACGCCAAACGGGTAGACATCTCTTTGATGTACAACGGCAACTCCCTGCAGCTATCTGTGGCAGATGACGGATGCGGGTTTGATATGAATTTGAAGGGACACGGGCTGGGTCTTCGTTCGATACGCGAGCGGGTCAGCAGTGTCCACGGCACGGTTCAGATCCAAAGTGCGCCGGGGGCGGGTACCAGGATCATTGTTCAGGTACCAACTAAAAATTGAGCAGGAGGCGAATATGGCAAGGCAAAGTACAGTGAGCATTTTGATCGTGGACGATCATGAAGTTGTCCGTAACGGAATCCGTTCGTATCTTGAAACGATCAAGGATTTTGAAGTGGTCGGCGAGGCGGAATCCGGCGAGAAGGCAGTGAGAATGGTAACGGAATTGATCCCTGATATCGTCCTGCTCGACCTGATCATGCCAGGCATGGACGGCGTGGAGACAACCCGGCAGATCAAGAAGATCACACCGCGTACACAGGTTGTGGTGTTGACATCCTATCATGAAGATGTACACATCTTCCCCGCTTTGAAGGCTGGGGCGATCTCATATATCCTCAAGGATATGAAAATGGAAAAACTGGTGGAGGCGTTACAGCGTGCTGTACGGCATGAAGTGACTTTGCATCCGTTGGTGGCGGAACGCGTTCTGGAAAATATTCGCGGCAACGACAGCGAAGAACCCGCGTTGTTTACCGAACTGACCGAGCGCGAGCTGGATGTGTTGAGGCTCATCGCCAAGGGCATGACTAATAGTCAGATCGCGGAAAGCCTAGTCATCAGCGAGAACACGGTTAAAGGACATGTCAGCAACATCCTGAGTAAGCTTCATCTTGCAGACCGTACACAGGTGGCTGTGTATGCATGGCAAAGCGGAATTGTGAATAAAGAACAAATGGAAAAAAGCAAATAAGATTGTCTGTAAAAGTAAAAAGCGGAGTTCCAATGGAACTCCGCTTTTATTTTATTTTCTTGGTTTCCAGTATTCTATCCCGCTCCCTTTTCGATCCATCAATTTATAACCAACCAGCTCGCGGCGTAATGTCGCCGTGTCTTCGTGATACTGAGATAATATCTCATTTACACGCTTTTCACTGTAGAGTTTGCCTTCTTCAAAAGCCTTCACAACGTAACGAAGGACTGCTTCCAGTTTTTTACGTTGGGCAGGGATGGTCTTCAGCCTGCCATCACGCTTTGTATAGTCTTTGACTACTTTGTTGTCATAGGCATTTGAATCCACATCTGATACAACAGACGAAAGTTCCGCCTCCGAAAACAAACTGCGCGATTTTTCCTCTAGCGCTTTCCGATCGAGCTGGTAAACACTGTAATAACTCTCAGCGTGCATATTGACCAGCCCTGCTTTCCCAAGGCGCGAAAGATGATGGGAAACCGTTGAAGGTTTGAGCTGCAATAATGCGGCAAGTTCCTCCACGCTATAAGGTTTTTCTGCCAACAGACCGACGATCTTGATACGGTTGGAATCCGCAAGCGCCTTGAAAAAGGTCACGAGTTCTTCGCTCATTTTGTCCCACCCCTCACGCGCCAATATTTCGTTCCATCGCTCTCGCGCTCCATCAATCCATAATCGACAAGATAACGACGCAGGGCAGCGGTATCCACATGAAATCGGCGCAGGATGATGTTGACTTCTTTTTCAGTATAAGTTGCATCGAAGTCGAATGCATGAACGAGGAAGTTCATAATTATCAGCAGCTTTTTCCCCAACGGAGGAATTTGTTTGAGCGTGCCGTCTGCCAAGAGAAAAGTATTGAGCATCTTACGTATGTCCTCATCTTCCTCATTCGCATCATAGACAGGACGTCTAGCCTCGAACTGACCTCGAGCAAGGGACTCGATTGCCTTCTCGTCCAACTCGTAAACACTGTCCGCTTCAGTGACAACGCCGGTAGCTGTCAACTGTTCGAGATGCCTCATCACATCAGACGCATGCACTCCAAGTGCGGAAGCGACATCCACGGCGCGTTTCGGTCCCTGGCTAAGCAGACCGACGATGCGCAGCCGTTCAGCGGACGACATGGCTTTGACAAAAGATAATATTTCAGGCTGGGGTTCCATTTTTACGCTCTCAATCTAATTCGATGCTTATCGAATTAGATTTTAATGAGGTTCAACCAGAAGTCAAGAGGGCTCAATGAATGCGAATCAAACGTCGGCGTGGAGTGAAGCGAAGCGCATCAGGTATAATCCCCCAATGTAAGAGAGTTGGTCCTATCCTAATTATTGGAGGTGTCCTAGTGGATCTCTCGAAACATGCGTTTTTTGAGGGAAAAATTGTTCCTCTTTCAGAGGCAAATATCAACATAGCCACCCACGGCTTTTTATATGGAACGTCGATCTTCGGCGGAATGCGGTCATATTGGAACGAAGAGAAGAAACGTCTCTTCGTTTTTCGTCCCTATGACCATTTCCGTCGTTTGCTTCATTCAGCAAAGATGATGTCAATGCGGACGGAGTACGACGAGGAGAGTTTGATCGACCTCACGCTCGAGCTTTTGCGCACCGACAATTGGCAGCGCGACATTTACATGCGCCCCACTTTTTACAAAGCAGACCTGGGCATCGGCGTGAAATTACATGACCTGAAAGACGAGTTCTGCATGTTCGTGATGGCATTCGATAAATATGTTCCGAACGATACGAATGCGCACGTCACAGTTTCATCGTGGCGGCGTATCGACGACAATGTGATCCCGGCACGCGGCAAAGTGGCAGGCGCATACGTGAACTCCGCGCTTATCAAAACAGACGCAAACCGTTCGGGCTTCGATGAAGCACTGGTACTGGATAATAACGGGCACGTTTCCGAGGGGTCGGCGATGAACATATTTATGCTGCGTGACGGCGTGCTTGTCCCCCCGCCAGTGACGGATAACATCCTAGAAGGCATCACGCGCAAGTCCATCATCGAACTGGCACGCAATGAACTGGGATTGGAAGTTTTGGAGCGCTCGATAGACCGTACCGAGGTATTCATCGCAGAGGAAATGTTCATGACGGGCACCGCCGCACAAATCACCACAGTGACGAAGGTCGATCATCGTCCAATAGGCGCTGGCGTGATGGGACCCGTCGTCACAAAATTACGCATATTATATGAGGATATATTGAGGGGAAAGAATAGAAATTACGAACACTGGAACGTGGCGGTATAAGAGCAGGGACGGGCAGCTTGCCTGTCCCTGCTCTTATACCTATCGGTTTTTCTTAAATCTGACGAGTATCAAATTCTTCGAACAATCTACTGATGTAGTTAATTCCACCTTTGCTGAAAGCGGGATATTGTTTAAGTCGACAAGCTGGACGTAAAGAGTCTTGTTCGATGCAATTGGCGCGTTCCCGATCACGAACTCAAAGCCAGACGACCCATATTCCTTGTTGATCCCGCTCAGGTTCTGTTGTTCAACTGAGGAGCCGCTCAAAAATCCTCGCAGGACAACGACTGTCCCTATCACGGGGCTGTTATTTTCGTCCACAACCGTCCCGCCGATGCCAGCCCAATTACATTCGAATTCCGGATGGATCAACGTACTCGCCACCTGAGTCACAGAGATGGCGGTAAAGGGGGCCTTCGGCGTATTGGTTGGTTTTGGCGTGCGCGTTGGCGGGACGAGCGAGAACGGTGTATCGGTGAAGAGCGGGGTAAATGTAGGGCGAGGAGTATCTGTCGGAGTCATTTCCAAGGTAGGGCTTGCTGTCCACGTGGGCTGGAGCTTGATCGGCTCGGGAGTCGCTGTCGGCGGGTCGGGGGCGAACAAACTTCCGCCGGGCGGAAGAATGTTCAGGGACGAATTCGGGTTGAGAAATATCAATACGAAATAACCCGCGATACAGGCTGTGAATACCAATATAAAAATTGAAAGCAGATTCCATAACTGCGCTGATGAACGTGATTGGTTTTTGCTCATTTTCTAAAAAACTCCATTGATCGGATTACTGCGGCGCAAGCACCACGTCTGCAAGTCCCTTTTGCTCCTCGACCCAGGTATTCAATGCCTGTTCCTGTAATGAGAGAAGCGCATCGGGCGAGAGGAGGCGGCTGGGGTCGCGCGCCAAAACCTTTACGATATGAAAACCAACATTGGTTGCAATTACATCGCTATATTGGTCGATTTCCAATCCAAATGCGATCATCTCAATTTGTTCGTTGAGCAGGTATCCGCGCGGCACCCATCCAATATCGCCGCGGGTCAGCGGGTCGGCACGCAAAGCTAGTTCGTCGAAGTCCGCGCCGCCGTTCAATTGCGTGAGAAAACTTTGAGCCGTGTCTTGATTATAGAGCAGAATTTGCTGGACGTGTACCTGCTCTGCGGTACGGGGCACGTTTGAAATTATTTTGTCACGCATCCATGCCGCTTCCGCCGCGCGCCTCAGTGCGGATCGAAAAGCCTGCTCGCTGTATTCCCAGTTTGACATCCACGCTGACAGCGCATCCGCCCCACCGACGTCTGCGGCGAGCGAGTCGATGCGCGCTTGTAATGCAGCATCATCAAGCGTAAAACCTTCCGCGCGCGCGGCTTGTGCGAGAAGCAGTTCAGCGATGAAATTCTGAATGACCTCGCTGGCCGCATCCGATGTGGAGACTTCTTTGCTTAAATCAGTTTGAGCGGCGATATAACGCCTTACCTCTGCGTCGAAATCAACGACGGTGATACCCTCTCCGTTAACGGTCAACGCCATCGGTTCGGATGTGGCGGTGGGAGGCACAGGCGTAAACGTAGGTTCGGGGGTTAAATCAATTGGAGGCGTGGAAACAGAACCGCACGCGGAAAGCCCGAGTGCGAGGATAAGAGTCCAGAATATCCAAATGAATGATCTGCTTTGTTGGAACATCGCCCCGAATTATATATTAAAAACGTAGGGACACAGCGTTGCTGTGTCCCTACAAAATCTTTGGACGGTTTAGTAATCCATACCGCCCATGCCGCCAGGAGGCATGGCAGGAGCCTTGTCCTTCTCGGGCATGTCTGTAATGAGCACGTCAGTGGTCAGGATCATGGAGGCAATGGACGCAGCGTTTTCGAGCGCACCGCGCACCACTTTGACCGGGTCGATGACGCCAGCCTGGATCATGTCCACGTATTTGCCGGTGAGAACGTTGAAGCCAATATTTTTGTTCTTCTTCTCGATGGCTGTGCGGCGGACCGTATCGATGATGACGGAACCGTCTTCGCCAGCGTTCGAGGCAAGTTTGCGGATCGGAGCTTCGAGCGCCTTCTTGACAATATTGATGCCGACACGAATCTCTTCATTCTCTTCAGAGTAATCCTTCGCCAACTTATCCAGTTTGGATGAAGCATTGATGAGGGAGATCTCACCACCAGGGACGATGCCTTCTTCCACTGCAGCGCGCGCGGCGGAAAGAGCGTCTTCAACGCGGTGTTTCTTTTCCTTCATTTCGGTTTCGGTTGCCGCACCCACACGGATGATGGCAACGCCTCCGCTCAACTTGGCGAGACGTTCCTGAAGTTTTTCACGGTCGTAATCGCTGGTGCTCTTGTCGATCTCGTTACGGATTTCCTTGATACGGCCTTCGATGTCAGACTTCTTGCCTTTGCCGCCGACGATGGTGGTGTTTTCCTTGTCGGAGACGACCTTCTCAGCGCGGCCAAGATCCTGGATTGTGGCAGTTTCGAGTTTGCGACCAGTCTCTTCTGCGATCACGGTACCGCCGGTCAGTCGGGCAATGTCTTCGAGCATGGCTTTGCGACGGTCACCAAAGCCGGGGGCTTTGATGGCGAGCACGTTCAACATGCCGCGCAGTTTGTTGAGAACCAGTGTAGCCAGAGCTTCACCGTCGATATCCTCGGCGATGATGACCAGTTCACGCTTGCCAACCTGAACGAGTTTCTCGAGCAAGGGAACGATATCCTGTGCGGCGGAAATCTTCTTTTCGTGGATTAAAACATACGCATCGGAGATCACAGCTTCCATTTTGTCGGTGCTGGTGATGAAGTAAGGTGAGAGATAGCCGCGATCGAACTGCATACCTTCAACAAATTCCTGCTCGAACTGCATGGATTTCGATTCTTCAACGGTGATAACGCCGTCCTTACCAACCTTATCCATTACGTCAGCGATCAACCCGCCGATCTCTTCATCTGCCGCGGAGTTGGTTGCAACGTTACCAATATCTTCCTTTGTATCGATCTTGACCGACATCTTGCGGAGTTCTTCCACAACGGATTCGGTGGCAATGGAGATACCATGCTTGAGAAGCATCGGGTTGTAACCGGCTTCCAAGGCTTTGAGACCTTCATTCACGATGGCATGAGCCAAAACTGTGGATGTGGTCGTACCGTCACCGGCGATGTCGTTCGTCTTCTGAGCGGCTTCCTTGAGGAGCTGGGCGCCCATGTTCTCGAACGGGTCTTCAAGTTCGATCTCTTTTGCGACGGAAACACCGTCGTGCGTGACAGTGGGAGAACCAAACTTGCGGTCCACCGCTACGTTACGGCCCTTGGGACCAAGGGTTGCGCCTACTGCCTCAGCAACAGTATTCATACCGTGCTTGAGTTTGCGGCGTGCGTCTTCTGAAAATACTAGTTGTTTAGCAGCCATTGTAAAAAACCTCCGAATTAGCTTTCGATTACAGCCAGAATATCGCTTTCGCGCAGGATGAGCAGTTTCTTGCCATCCACTTTTACTTCGGTGCCGGAATACTTAGCGAACAGCACCTTGTCGCCAACACTAACTTCCATTTCAACCCGTTTCCCCAACTCATCGCGTTCGCCGGGACCCACAGCCAGGACTTTGCCTTCCTGGGGTTTCTCTTTGGCGGTTTCGGGAAGGTAGAGACCGCTGGCGGTCTTCTCATCCTGCTCGATCGGCTCCACGATTGCGCGGCCACCAAGGGGCTTCAATTTCAGTTTACTTGCCATCTTTATGCCTCCTAAAAATTTTGGTTTTTTGATTATTCGCGAAATTAGCACTCCAACATCCAGAGTGCTAATTTCAATCTTACCTATTTCACAAGGTCAAGTCAAGGGGCTAATAAAAACTCTTATACTTTTCTGACACACACCCGTCTCAGGGTGTTGGCGTTGGTGTCATCCGATCATTAACAATCGCATCTTCCGGGGTTGAGTTTACTGGCAGAATACCATCCTCATTCAACGAATCACAAATGGATTCCCCTGCCTGGACGATACTTAGGATGGTCTGGTACCCATCTGCAAAAGCTTCAGGATTTGCAGTCAACTCGTTTCTTACATCTCCCAGTACCTGCATCGCCTCCCCACACTTATTATCACGCGGGCGGCTCAACGCCGCCAACACTGAACCGTAAGTGTAGTAATAAACAACGGTGTTTGGGGATAGACCAAGAGGTTCGATCTCTACAGGGTTTTCGCCAAGGTCCTCGAAACAACGCTCAAGCCCGCGACCTTTACACGAATCCTCACCGGAACATCCATATGTTGCGCATTTCAATGAAAAGACCGAGCCTTCATAATTCCGTGAACGAAAAAATACAATACCCAGTTGACCATAAATATCGGCATTGGTCGGTTCATATTCCAACGCCTTTTGCACGTTCCGCGCCGCCGCAAAATATTCACCCAGTTGTGAATACGTACGTGATATGGACAAGTATGGTCCTGGGTCATTCACACCGATCTGTTCATTGATTCGCGCCGCCTTATCAAAATACTCGAGCGATTTTTCATAAACCGGCCGAGCCGCATCAACATTCGGAATCTCGAACGCTAGACGACGATAGTTCGCACCCGCTCGAAGATAAAGAAAAGTGAAGTTTGGCTCGATCTCTATCGCTTTGTCATATTCCGTAATCGCGAGATTATATTGACCCAGCGTTTCGAGCAGGTAAGCATTAATACGATGCACATCCATAAGCTCGTCCGCATCTTCACGGAGCAACGCCTGGTCTATGTATTGTTCGGCCTGACTCCACTTTTGCTGATCTAATAAAACCTCTGCATAGAATGCCAAAGCAAGGGTATTCGAACTTTCCAATTGCAGGGCGCGGACTGCTTCCTGCTCGGCTTCGGTCAGGTAGGCCTGTACCTGCCGCAGATCATTCGAGTAAATGGACGAGTCCGCATTCCAATCCAAAGCAAACGCGAGGATGGCATGAGCCGTGCTGTCGTCGGGAGCGAGTTCCACAGCCTTGCGTGCGGACTCGAGCGCTTCGAGCAAACGCTCCTTCTTTTGTTCATTGGTAATCAGGAACGCGGAAGAATACGTTTGGATGCGCGCCAATTTTGCCCAAGTTTCAGCATTATTTGGGTCCACGCGCACAGCCTCCCCGTATGAAAGAATCGCCGCGTCCAATTTACCGGCAGTAAAATTCGCATCTCCCTCCAGTGCGTGGGAACCGGCTGAACGCGTGGGGGTCGGGGTCGCCAAAAATAATGGCTGGATATCACCCTTGTTCATCTGTTGCAGCATCCAGATCAGCGCAAGGATCATAACCACCCACAGGAACATGCGATAGATGTTCGATTGCGGCTTGCGGTTAAAAAGTGGGCGGCGAGGATAAACGTTCATGACTACCCGGAAAGATTCTCTGAACAGATACGGATGATCTCCTCCGCGGCGAATACAGCATTCTCATCTGACGGGACGCGCGATTGGATCATCTGGGCAATGGGCAATGCCTCGCCGCATTGGTTCGTGCGCGCCAAAGCAAGACCGTAAGTGTAATAATATTCAGCCACCAGGGGATCATTGACCAGCGGGATGCCGATGATCTCCACGCCATCCTCGGTCAAGCCGCCATAGATCGTATACCCCAATTGTTGAATGGCTTCAGGCCAGAGGAAATTCCGATAATACATCACGCCTAAATTTCCGCGCAGGCTGGGGTCATCGGGTCTGTCTTTCATAGCGGTCTCTGCATATTGCAGGGATTGTTCATATTGCCCGGTCGTCGCAAACGTCCTTGAGATATATAGATCAGGGAGCGGGTCTGCAGGGTTCAATGAATTCGCGCGGATAAATGATGTAATCGCATCATCGTATACCTGCAATGTTCGATAATTAAGCCCCAAACCGATATACAGGTTTGGAATATTTGGATTGATATCAATTGCCGCTTGATATTCGGCAATGGCCTCTTCATAATTCCCTGTCGCTTCAAGGATCAACGCGCGCGCCCTCCGTGTTTCCACCAGATCGGGGTTAAGCGCCAGCGCCACGCGTGATTCCTCCGCGGCTTTGGCATAACTGTCAAAACCAGCGCTGATAAGCACATCGACATAGTAGGCGTGGATCAATGCATTGTTCGGGTCCAGCCGAAGCGCCTCCTCGATGGAAGACTGCGCCTCGCCGTTCCTCCCCCCCTGAAAATCCAAAGCCAGGGCATGGACGCCATACGCAAGCGCGTTGTTCGGGTTCAACAAAAGTGCATTCTCGGCGTTCTTCTGCGCCTCTTCGTACAACCCAGCGAAAATCTGCACACGCGCGAGGGCAACATACAGCGAAGAATCCTGCGGAGACGCATTGATCGCCTGTTGATAGGCGTCGATTGCGGGCAGGAGTTTCCCTTCAGCATATAAGGCTTCTGCTTCAGTCACAAAGGACTCGGGTGCACGCGTCGGCGTGGGCGTAGGCTCGAACGGGTTATCGATCTGGGTGATATACACCTGGTCGAAATAATAACCAAAGAGCAAAACCAGGATCAAGATCGCAATCCCAAAATAGTTCGGGCGTTTGCGGCGGCGGTTCATGCTCCACTTACTGCTTCTCGGTAGATACATGGATTCATATTACCATTTGCCGTAACGCCCTGCAAGCCAGTTCTCCCGCTTATCTCATATACAACTAAACTTTGTCTAATGATTTGCCGCTTTGTTATATATCTCCCATGTATGCTAAAATCCGTTCATGCAATTTGAGGTCTTCACCCTCCTTCCCGAAGTATTCCCCCCATATCTTCAATCCAGCATCCTAAAACGCGCCGCACAACGGGGATTGATCGATGTGCGAATTCACAACATCCGCGACTACACACACGACAAACATCACATGACAGACGACACGCCTTACGGAGGCGGGGGCGGCATGGTGATGAAACCTGAGCCGGTCTTCGAAGCCATTGAGTCTGTTTTGGGAATCGCTCCGCGTCCATCTCCGCCGGCGCATGATTCAAACATCCCGATCATTCTTCTCACCCCACAGGGACGCGTCTTCGATCAACGCATCGCGGAGGAATTATCCGCTTATGAAAGAATTGCCTTGTTATGCGGGCGCTACGAGGGCGTGGACGAACGTATCCGCGAACATCTAGTCACAGATGAAATATCCATTGGCGATTACGTCCTGACCGGCGGCGAACTTCCCGCGTTGATGATCATTGACGCGATCTCTCGTCTCCTGCCCGGCGTCCTAGGCGACCCGAACGGCGCGGAAGACGACTCTCACTCGATGGGCTTGCTGGAATATCCGCATTACACCAAACCGTCCGAATTTCGCGGCTGGAAAGTACCTGATATTCTGCTGTCAGGCGATCACAAGAAAATCGAAAAATGGCGCAGAGAGCAGGCGCTGTCACGCACCCACCATAAAAGGCCCGATATGCTCGAAGAAGCAGACCTGGACGAAAAAGACAAGAAGTTCATTGAAAGTCTAAAGGGAGACAGTCACCAATAAACCGACTGTCTCCTGATTTTTTGGAGGCGATATGAAATTCAGTTATGGCAGGATCTTTTTACTCGGCTTTGGATTTTTTGGAGTAAGCGTGATGAACGCGCTGTACAACTCCTACGTGCCGATCTTTCTCGAATCCAAATTTGGTCTGGCAACCAACGTGATCGGTTTCTTTATGGCGCTGGATAACATTGCAGCATTATTTATTCAGCCCACGGTAGGCGCATGGTCTGATAAAACCCGTTCGCGGATCGGGCGGCGCATGCCCTTCATCCTGATCGGCGTTCCGTTTTCAGCAGTAGCATTTGGGTTGATTCCCGTTGCGTCCTTTTTGCCATTCTTTGTTGCATCTACCACCTCATTTTTCCTTGCCATGGCGTTCTGGCGCACACCAGTGGTCGCCCTCATGCCGGATATCACGCCTTCCCCAAAACGTTCGCAAGCAAACGGCATCATCAATTTGATGGGAGGGATTGGGGGCATTATAGCCTTCCTTGCCGGGAGTGCGATGTACAAGATCAACCCTGCGCTTCCCTTTTGGGTTGGATCGGGGCTGGTGATCGTAGCGGCTTTATTTGTATTCCTGTTCATCAATGAACCAACAGAATACGAGGAATCGGAGGCGCAACCCAATCTGATCGAAAGTTTGCGCGAAGTATTGAACGATGAGGAAAAGAGTCCGTTGCGGCTTCTATTTGC
>DNDO01000193.1:13332-19337 GCA_003484265.1 Anaerolineae bacterium | reverse complement strand
GCCAGGAATCATCTTGGTATCTCTGAGGCGGATGGGAGCCGCTTATTGGGGCATTTATCCCTGTTATTCATTGTGTTCGCCCTTCCCGCAGGTTTGATCGGTGGAAAGGTCGGCAGACGCGCGACCATCTTGACCGGTATTCTTTTGCTCGCCTCCATGATCTTCGGCATCTCGATCGCACCTGCCTCGACATTGACTTCAGTGCTCACAAAACTTCCTGTCCTCGGTGAGATCCTCGGCATCAGCATTTTCCTGATGATCGCGGGTATCGCCTGGGCGCTGATCAACATCAACTCCCTGCCCATGGTGGTTGATATGACCAGCGCGGCGCGCATCGGAACCTTTACAGGTCTTTATTACCTTTTCTCCACGCTTTCGGCGATCATGGGCCCCATTTCAAACGGGGCGTTGATACAACTGGCCGGGAATAACTACAATATTTTGATGCAGTTCGCGCCGGTCACACTGCTGATCGCGTTTGTCTTAATGCTGGGTGTCAAACGAGGCGAGGCGACTGCCTGAGAGGCAGAATCAAACGGCGGCAGGGTTTGATGCGGGTTTTTATCCCCAATAAAACTTTAACTTGTCGAATGGTTGAAGTAATTGTATACTATCCTCGAAAAGGGTTGATAAAAACCCTATTAGATTCTAGTCGAACAAGGAGAAGATGAATATGAAGAAGTTTTACACTTTGTTTGCGGTACTTTTGGTTGCCGCACTGCTTCTACCGGCGTGTGCCCCGGCTGAAGCAGACTGCTCCAGCGAAGACGTTTTCTGCGTAGGCTTGGTGACGGACGTTGGCAAGATCAACGATAAGTCCTTCAACCAGTCCGCATGGGAAGGCGTACAACGCGCTGAGGCAGAATTAGGCGCGCAGGTTCAGTACATCGAAACTGCTGATGCCAAGGATTACGACAAGAACATCGCCACCTTCGGCGACGCCGGCTACGATGTGATTGTGACGGTTGGTTTCGGCATGGGTGAAGCGACTGTCAAAGCCGCTGGTCTCTACCCGAACGTCGATTTCGTCGGTGTCGATCAATTCCAAGCTGCTGATACCCCCGGTGTTGTTGGCTTGAACTTCCCTGAAGACAATGCCGGCTTCCTCGTCGGCGCACTCGCTGCAATGATGAGCGAAAGCCACAAAATCGGCGCGGTCTGCGGTACCGATGTTGTACCTCCCGTTTGGCGCTTTGGCGAAGGCTACAAAGCCGGTGCTGCGTATGTTGACGGCATGATGGGTTCTACCACCGAAGTATTCGTTGTGTATCACAGCGATGTCGGTTTCGACAAGACCTTCACAGATCCTGAGTGGGGTGCACAGACCGCCCAATCCATGATGGATCAAGGCGCTGACGCGATCTTCGGTTGCGGTGGTATCACCGGCAACGGCGCGATCACAGCCGCCGCCCAGGCTGGCGCATACGCCATCGGCGTGGATGCTGACCAGTACCTGACGCTGCCCGAAGCTGCTCCCCGCATGCTCTCCAGCGCTATGAAGCTCATCACCCCGGGTGTTTTCGATCTAGTCAAACTGTCGCACGATGGAAACTTCCCTGTTGGTAACTTCTTCGGCGCCGCAGGCTATGCTCCATATCACGACCTCGACAGCGAAGTACCTGCTGAAGTGAAGGCTGAAATGGAAAAGATCAACGCCGGTCTTCTTGATGGCTCGATTACGACCAACGTTCCCCCGGTCAAGCCTGAGTAAACTGCAAGTTGCAACACAAAAGGGAAGGAGGATAATCCTCCTTCCCTTTTTGATTCGCAGAAATTCAAGTGTGATTTTAACGGAACTGCAAAGTCAGGTGATATAATTCTGAAACCATCATGGCTGAACCGGAGACCTCATGCAGGTAGACACAACATCGGATGCGCCCTCCAAGGGCTTTCTGCGCTCTGCGCTGGATTCTATGCTCATCCCTTTTCTTGCCATTCTGACCGCGATTATTTTTGGCGGTATCATAATCCTGTCCGTGGGCGGCAATCCTATCCTGGCGTATTACGGATTGATCCAGGGATCATTTGGCTCCGCCAAAGCATTAAGTGAGACAGCCGTCTGGGCAACGCCTTTTATTTTTGCTGGGCTTGCCGTTGCCCTCGCATTCAAAGGCGGATTGTTCAATATCGGCGCAGAAGGCCAATTGGCTCTCGGGGCGACATTCACGGCATTGATCGGATACGCCCTGCCTGAGTGGCTGGGTTCTGATATTCCCGCGATCGTCCATCTTCCCCTGGCAATCATCCTTGGTATGACAACAGGCGCCATTTGGGCGGCAATCGTTGGTTTTCTAAAAGCCTATACCGGGGGACACGAAGTTATCAATACGATCATGATGAATTACATCGCATTGAATACGATCTCATTTCTATTGAATGGTCCCATGAAAGACCGCAACCCAAATAATGTTATCGCGCGCACACCGCTAATTGCAGACAGTGCGCGAATGCCTGAGATATTCGAAGGATTTCGTATTCACTGGGGATTTATCCTGGCGCTCTTTGTGGCATTCTTCATCTGGTGGCTGCTCAATAAGACTACCCTCGGATTTGAAATACGCACGGTAGGCGCTAACCCTGATGCCGCGAAATATGCAGGCATGAACGTAAAGCGGATTATTATCATTACAATGGCGCTTTCCGGCATGCTTGCTGGCATGGCAGGCTCGCTTGAAGTAACAGGCTTGAATTACCGACATGAACTTGGTTTTTCAATCGGCTATGGATTTGACGCGATCGCGATTGCGCTTCTTGGAAAATCACACCCGCTCGGGGTGGTGCTCGCCTCAATATTATTTGCCGCCATGCGAAATGGAGCCACGCGAATGCAATTCCTTACGCAGTTACCAGTGGATCTTATTTCGATGCTACAGGCGCTTATTCTGCTGTTTGTCGCGGCAGATGCGATCATCCGATATTTATATCGGATCAAAGCCAAGGGCGAACGCCTTGTATTGACTCGCGGCTGGGGTGGCTAAGGAGATTTCATGGACTGGAAACGATTCAGCTTCATCTTTTTGATAATCATTATTCTATTTAGCGTTGTGGTATTAATCGGGCAGGTCAAATCATCCCCCATCGTGATCATTACAAGCATGCTGGCAACAACCATTGCCGTTGCAACTCCCCTGACACTAGGCGCCCTAGCCGGCGTATTCTCTGAACGGGCGGGTATCGTCAACATCGGCATCGAAGGTATGATGTTGTCATCCGCATTTTTCGGCTGGCTTGGCGCAATCTATATGTTCCACGTATTTGAATATTCCATAGGCATCAGTATCACGATGGGCGTGGTCTTTGCAATTCTCGCCGGCATGGCGATGGGACTTTTGCTTGCCGTCCTGTCCATCACCTACAAAGTGGATCAGATCATCGGCGGTACTGTCATCAACATCCTCGCTGTCGGGCTGACAGGCTTCTTGAACCGTCAAATGTTCTTTGGCAGGGGAAGCGTATTTGAAGGTAATGTTCCCAATTCCCCGGGCGTCCTCCCTACCATTCACATCCCGCTGACTGAAATTTTTTCACCACTGTGCAACTCCGCAGATTGTATTCTGGTTGTGACATCCATTAATAAGGTGTTCGACCAAAAACCTGTCGCCATTGCTGCGATCCTGCTTGTATTCGTCTCCCATTACATCCTATTTAACACTCGTTGGGGACTTCGCACCCGCGCTGTCGGTGAACACCCCAAAGCCGCAGACACCGTCGGGATAAACGTAATAAAAATGCGTTATGCGAACGTGATTATCGGCGGCGCGTTTGCAGGCCTGGCTGGCGCTTATTTCACGATCGAATCGGTGCCTTCGTTTGAACCGTTGTTAACCAATGGGCGCGGATTCATTTCACTCGCCGCCATGATCTTCGGCAACTGGACCCCCATCGGCGCATGGACTGCCGCGCTGGTATTCGGCGCTTCACAAGCCTTGAACATCAACATACAAATCTTCCGGGATGTCATCCCGCCCCAGCTTGCCTTTTTACAACAGTCCTACATTGTCGGTTTGATCCCCTACATCCTGACCATGGTCATCCTGACCGGCATCATCGGGCGCACAACTCCCCCCGCCGCAGACGGTATCCCCTACGAGAAATAAAATGACAAAAACGATATCCGAAACCGTTCTAGAAGCAAAAGGCATCACCAAAAAATTCCCCGGCGTTCTGGCAAACGACAAGGTGAATTTCGACCTGCGAAAAGGCGAGATCCATGCTCTGCTTGGTGAGAACGGAGCCGGCAAATCAACTTTGATGAATGTCCTATATGGGCTGTACCACCCCGAAGCCGGTGAAGTATTCGTTAATGGCAAACTGATGGAACTCAACTCATCGCGCGATGCGATCCACCACGGCATCGGCATGGTGCACCAGCACTTTATGCTCATCCCTGTTTTTACCGTAACGGAAAACATCATGCTTGGCGCAGAGACGGACCATCGTGCCTCATCCAATGAAAAACCGCTTGTAATTCTTGATCGGAGCGAAGTGTCCCGGCGAGTAAGGGAACTCTCGCATAAATACGGATTGGATGTTGATCCTGATGCGATTATCGGTGACCTGCCGGTTGGCGTCCAACAACGCGTCGAGATCGTCAAAGCCCTCTATCGCAAGGCAAGCATCCTCATCCTTGACGAACCGACAGCCGTCCTCACTCCGCAGGAATCGGAAGACCTCTTCCGTATCATGCATGAATTGACCCAACAAGGCGTTTCAATCGTTTTCATTACCCACAAATTAAAGGAAGTATTGAAAGTTGCAGACCGCATCACGGTCATGCGTGCGGGGCAGGTCGTTGGGACAGCCAAGCCCAAAGAGAGCACGGAACAAAGCCTTGCTGAAATGATGGTGGGACGCGAAGTGATCCTGACGGTAACGAAAAAACCATCCAAACCCGCTGAAGAGGTTCTGCGTGTGGAGGACTTGCGCGTGAAGGATGTGCGCGGGCTTGAATCTGTGCGAGGCGTTTCATTTAGCGTGAAAGCAGGCGAAGTAGTAGGAATTGCCGGCGTGCAGGGCAACGGGCAAACCGAACTGGCTGAAGCACTGACTGGATTAAGATCGATCGAAAGCGGGCACTTCACACTATCAGGCAAGGACTTGTCTGGAAAATCGCCGCGCCAAATCACAGAAACAGGACTGGCGCATATTCCAGAAGACCGCCAAAGACATGGGTTGGTGCTTTCCTATAGCGTTGCAGATAACATGATGCTATGCGATTATTATCAGCCCCGATTTTCCAAGGGCGTGGTCGTCCAACAGAAACAGGTGGATACCAACGCGCAAAAGCTGATCAAAGACTATGATGTCCGTACGCCATCAGCATTTGTGGCGGCGGGGAAACTTTCCGGCGGAAATCAGCAAAAGGTGATCGTGGCACGCGAATTGAGCCGCCCCGTAAAATTGGTGGTCGCATCGCAGCCCACCCGTGGTCTGGACGTGGGCTCGATCGAATACATCCACAATGAGATTATTGCAATGCGAGACCGCGGCGTAGGCGTTTTACTCGTCTCTGCTGAGTTGGACGAGATCATGTCGCTGTCGGATAGGATCATTGTGATGTATAGCGGGAAGATCGTCGCAACTGTAAATCGCGAGGATGCCTCTCGCGAACAATTGGGCTTATGGATGGCTGGAGCTCAGCACGAACAAGTCTGAAGCGCTGTATGAACCGGTAGCGGTCACGCGATTGCGTGACCGCTTTTTATTAGCAGGAACAAAGGGTGATGGAAGTACGTCCTCAATCATGTAAAATTGGATTATTAAACCGAGGAGAAGAAACATGTCCAAATTTGTTCGCATTGCATTAACCATAAGTGTATTGTTTATATTTGTCCTTTCTGCATGTAACCTGCCGTCAAACGCCGAACCGACACAGGAGCCGAACGCTGTGTTCACACAAGCGGCGTTGACGGTGCAGGCACAATTGGGAGAAGCGACCCCGTTCAACACGCCTACGTTACCGCCTGCCCAGCCCACGAACACTGCCATATCACTTCCAACTTCTG
>DNDO01000193.1:0-13067 GCA_003484265.1 Anaerolineae bacterium | reverse complement strand
CATTTCATCAAAGACGTGACCATTCCTGACGGTACGACCTTTACTCCCGGCACCTTATTCACGAAGACCTGGCGATTGAGAAACAGCGGCAACTGCACATGGAGCGGATACTCGCTGGTATTCGACAACGGAGATTCAATGAGCGGAGCGTCACCCATCGCCATCGGCACTGTCAATCCCGGGCAGGAGGTGGACGTCTCTGTTAACCTGACAGCGCCTGCTTCAAACGGTTCCTACCGCGGCTATTGGCGAGTCCGCAATGCCTCCGGCGCATTGCTTCCGGTGTTTGGCGGACACGAGAACAAATCGTTCTTTGTGGATATCAAGGTTGGCGTGACAAGTTCCGGCTATGATTTTTACACCAGAGCGCCTTCCGCAATCTGGGTCAGCGGCGCCGGGAATCTGACCTTTGGTGGACCGGATACTAACGTTTCCGGTTTTGCCATGTACAAGGATGGCCAAAAAGTGGAGGGCGGCTCAACCCCTGCTAAGGTTTTGGAAACCCATCCTGAATTCGTCAACGATGGTGTCATATCCGGGCGGTTTCCAGCATATACGGTCGTCACCGGTGAACGCTTTACTGCACAGATCGGCTTCCTTACCCTTGGAGACGGTTCCTGCGGAGCAGGCAACGCGAAATTCCAATTGAACTACCGTGAAGGCGGCGGTCCCGTGACACCTCTCGGCTCATGGACAGAGACATGCAATGGCACGCTCAGCCCAATCAGTGTTGACCTGACCCCGCTGGCTGGAAAAACTGTCGAATTCATCCTGGCGATTCTAGCAAACGGGTCATCCGGTCAGGATTGGGCGGTGTGGATCAAGCCCCAGATTGCATTACCGTAGTGCAAATGGACGCCCGACCATAGAGTCGGGCGTTTTTGAAAACGGTATAATAAAAGCCCATCAAGAAAGGAAATAAATGTTCCCCAAAAAAAATAAAAAAATATATTTGCTTCTCTGCACAGCCTTGCTTTTTAGTGCGTGTGCAAGCCCAGCACAAAACGAAATGGATATCGCCACTGCAGTGGCTCAAACTGTACAAGCCCAAAATTCCCTGACGGAAGTCGCGGCTCTCCCCACGCGGACGCCTGTTCCGACATTCGAATCGACAGCGACCCCTGGGGTTGTCCACACCAACACACCTTCCGTGGCATCCAATCCGGGGTGCACTTTATCCGCTGAACTGGTGGGTGAAAACCCTCCCGATAAGACTCTGGTACAACCCGGCGAAAACTTTTGGAAGACCTGGACGTTTCAAAATACCGGCACCTGTATATGGGATAAATCCTACAGCCTCGTATACTGGGACGGAGATCTCATGGGAGGCTTCGTCTCCTACCCCCTGCCCGATGTTTTTGGTACGAATGAGGTCAAGGAGATATCCATCTATTTGAAAGCGCCCGAATCCGAAGGGATCGCTACGGGCTATTGGCGGTTTCAATCTCCATGGGGTGCCGACTTTGGCGTTGGTTCTGCAAATGCCTCCTTTTATGTGCAGGTCGATGTATCAAGTGATTTCGAATACGGCATCACCAGCGTAACTTATCAGATCGTGCGCGATCCGCAATTTGGCTGTCCGACCAACGTGAGATATAACGTCTACGCTACGATCACAACCAATGGTCGCTTCAAGTTTGACTACTATTGGGATCAAAGCGATGGAAACCGAAGCGGGACGAGCAGGCTTATCTTTACCGAAGCGGGAAGCAAGACCGTTAAGCGGCAGTGGATGATCGGAAAAGGTGACAGCCCCAACCCGCGCTGGATGCAGATTATCGTACTGGACCCATATAGGGAATATGATCAGGTAACGATCCTGAATAATTGTCCATAGGAAACCAAAAAGCCGAAGTTTTGACTTCGGCTTTTTGGTGGAACTCCGCCTCCCGATTAAACGTCTTACATACGGTCATAACAAATTTGGAGGTCCGAATGTCCACAACTCGCTATAAATATTTTCTGGTCTTATCTCTTTCCCTGGGAGTCTCACTGGCGTGTGGTCTATTTACCCCTGCCACTCCCCAGCCCGCGGCTACCCTGAATTCTTTGTATACAGCCGCAGCAGAAACATTGAGCGTCATGTCTACACAGGGCGCCGTGACGGAGCCATCTGTCACCCCGACCCTGTCAATACCCCTAGCCAGCCCAACCGATTTCCCGACATTTACATCAGTTCCGCCCTTACAGCCCGTTACAAAATGTGATGCAGCGGCCTTCGTCTCAGATGTAACCTATCCAGATGGTGCGGTCGTTGGGCGCGGAAACCCGTTCACAAAAATCTGGCGCATAAAAAATGTCGGTACCTGCACATGGACGACATCGTATGCCCTTGTTTATATTAGCGGGGAAAAGTTCGGAGGGAAGAACGCGGTCTCACTGCCGGTCAGTGTCGGGCCGGGAAAGACTGTCGATCTTTCCATCCAATTGACAGCACCAAACCAGAATGGCCGCTACAGAGGTTATTGGACACTCCGCAATGCATCCGGCATCCAATTCGGTTTTGGTTCGACTGGCTCTACAAGCATCTACGTGGATGTTAATGTCAGCGGATACACAGTAACAGGATATGACCTTGCCGCAAACCTCTGTGATGCGACCTGGAGGAATGGCGATAAGACCTTGCCATGCCCCGGTGCAGACGGTTCATCAGACGGGTTCGCACTATTCTTCAATGCGCCTCAAATGGAGGACGGCAACGTGCGCGGACCGGGGATCGTCACACACCCTCAAAAGATTAATAACGGCATCATCACCGGAAAATATTCAGCCATCACTATTCAATCTGGCGATCACTTCAAAGCGCTGATCGGCTGTCTGAACAAAGCCAATGACTGCAACATGATCTTCAAACTTGAGTATCAGATCGGGAGTGATCCTGTAAAATCTCTTGGTCAATGGCACGAGGTTTATGAAGGCAAATATTACTCAATTGATGTGGACTTAAGTTTCCTGAGCGGGAAAAAGGTCAAATTTATTTTGACAGTTCTTTCCAACGGATCTTCCCACGAAGATCATGGTCTCTGGGTAACACCGCGAATCACCCGCCAGAGCGCACAACCCGCCACTGCAACGTTCACACCTTCACTTTCGCCAACTCCAACCGCCACGCCTTCGCAGACAGCGACAGCGAGCGCTACAGCCACCCCAACCGCTTCTGCGACTGAGACTGCAACTGAAACGCCTACCGAGACCCCGACCACACCTTAACAAGGGATGTTTGGCGCGTCACGATGAATACTGCCTTGCAGTATAATGAGATTGGGAATGTGTCATACACATTCCCAATCAACACTTCTTTGAACGTTTCCCAATTGGAGGTATCCACATGATCTTTCGAAAGTTCCCGCGGCAAATTTTGATAACTATGCTGACTGCCGCACTCATTCTGACCGCTTGCAATGTTGGTGCGGCACCCGCCCCAACAATTGATGCAAATGCCATTAACACGGCAATCGTGGGAACAACCATTGCTCAGTTCTCACAGCAATTTACGCAGACGGCTCTTGCCGTGCAGCCAACGAATACCCCAACTCCTACCGAAACGCCAATCTCACTACCTACAACAGATCCGAACGCTCTTCCAACTTTTTCGCTTGCATCACCAACCCCCGGCGGATTGCCCGGTTTTACGCAAATTGCACCGCCGACATCCGCTGTTGGTACAGCAGCGCTCGGCGATTCATGCTTCAATTCCGTATTCGAGGAGGACATAACCATACCGGACGGTTCCATCGTCAAAGGTGGGGAATCGCTAAAAAAGGCATGGAAGATCCGAAATACCGGCACTTGTACCTGGGACGAAGGGTTCAGACTTGTCCACATTGGCGGCAACATTCCCAACGACAACTTTGCCTCGCAATATTTTGAATTTCAAAGCAAGGATTCCGTAGCTGGCGGCGAAGCGATCAACCTGACCGTTGGTTTTAATGCGCCTTGTGCCGCAGGTAAATATGAGGCCCATTGGCGCATGCAAAATGACGGCGGGTATTACTTTGGGACCATATTGTCGGTGTATATTGAAGTCAAGGGAAAAACCGGTGGTTGTTCCTAGGAGAACCCTATGAAACAAAAAACTATTTTGATCTATGTTGTAAGTATATTGGCTGTCCTCCTATCTGCCTGCGGCGCATCCGATGCAACAGAACCGACCCCGGACGTCGCCGCAGTGCGGACCTCCGCTGCAAGTACGGTTGAAGCAAAATACACATTGACCGCCGCGGCATTTACACCGACCACATCACTGCCCACAGAAACTCCCGAACCTGAAGCCACTCCCACCGAGACACAGGCTTCAGCCGCAGTAGTGACCGATGCAGAAGGAACCCCGATAGAATTGTGCGATAGCCTTGGCTATGATGTTCTTACTGTGGATGTCAACGTGCCCGATAATACGATCATGTCTCCGGGGCAGGATTTTATAAAGACCTGGCGTGTAAAAAATACAGGCGCCTGCCCCTGGGGTGCCGGTTATGTTTTAGCTTATGCCGGATATACGAATCAAATGTCCGGGCAGTTTATCGCAATGACTGAAGTCATCCAACCCGGGCAGGAAGTGGAAGTCTCAGTGCAGTTCAAAGCGCCTAGTGCGGCTGGTGAATACCTAAGCGCGTGGACCATGCGCAACCCTCAAGGTGTTACATTTCCTGAAGTCATCTTCGTCAAGATCATTGTGCAGTAAGCCTCGTGCCGCAAGACCTAAAACAGATCATTCAAGGCAAAGCACGCCAGTTGGGATTTATCCTGACTGGCGTGACTCTTCCTACGCCGCCCCCGCACTACTCCACATATGAAAACTGGCTCGCGCAAGGTCATCATGGCTCGATGAAATATCTTGAAACGGAACGCTCCCGTGCCCGCCGCTCAAACCCGCGCGAAATCCTCCCTGAATGCAAATCCATTCTCGTTTTAGCAACGCCATATGATCCTCCGACTTCCGCGCTCCCAAATGAACATCGGACCGATTTGAGCGGAGCCAAAGCGATAGCGAAGGCGCAGACAATGTGGGACGAGGGCAGAGTCGCCTCCTACGCCCACGGCGCGGACTACCACGACATACTCCCTGCCCGGATGAAAGAACTCGTTCAATTCATCGAGGAGCAGGTCGGGGGTCCGGTAAAGAACCGCTATTACACAGATACTGGTCCCATCCTCGAGCGCGACCTCGCCCAACGCGCGGGCATCGGATGGATCGGCAAAAACACCTGTCTCATAAATCCCAAACAGGGTTCGTATTTTTTCATCTCCGAGATCCTGCTCGATCTCGAACTTGATCCAGACCCGCCCTTCGTCACCGATCATTGCGGCACATGCACACGCTGTATCGAAGCGTGCCCCACCGATTGCATCCTGCCAGACCGCACACTCGACGCAACGCGCTGTATCTCCTACCTCACCATCGAACTCAAGGATGATATCCCCGTTGACCTGCGAGACAAATTGGGAAATTGGACTTTCGGATGCGACATCTGTCAGGAAGTCTGCCCATGGAATCGATTCGCACCCGAAGGCGACACCGCCTTTGTCAGCACCCGTCCGCCTCAAATGCTGACAGAGGAACTGTCGCTGACACCCCAGGCATTTAATCAACGCTTCAAGTCAAGCCCCGTCAAACGCGCAAAGCGGCGCGGCTACCTGCGAAACGTCGCTGTCGCGTTGGGCAACAGCAGTGACACGCACCACCTCCCCGTTTTGAAAAATGCCCTGAAGGATGATGAGCCAATGATACGTGAACATGCGCAGTGGGCGATTGATAAAATTACAAAGGATACTCCTCGCTGACTTCGTGCCCGCAGGGAGGCGGAGTGCAGATCGAAGCGTGGGGTCGGAAAACATTAATATGAACCAACTCCTCATCGCTACCAATAACAATGGCAAGATACAAGAACTCCAGTCACTTCTCAGCGACTTAAACGTAGAACTCCTCACCCCATCCCAGATCGGACTCGACATCGACATCATCGAAGACGGACTGACCTACGCCGAAAACGCGACCAAAAAAGCCGTCGCCTTCGCCCAAGCCAGCGGACTGATCTCCATTGCGGACGACACCGGCCTCGAAGTAGATGCTCTCGACGGCGCGCCAGGTTTGTATTCCAAGAGATATGGCTCGTCTGAAAACGAAGGAAAAGAATTACCTGACCATGAAAGACGTAGATACCTTGTACGACAACTACAGGACACCCCCCGCCCATGGACAGCCCGCTTCCGCGCTACGATTGCGCTTGCAAAGGATGGTGACGTTCAACTCAGCGAAGGCATCTGCGAAGGCGAGATCATCCCCGAAGACCGCGGTGCAAACGGCTTCGGCTACGATCCCATCTTTCTCTTCCCCGAATTAGGCAAGACCATGGCAGAACTTTCCATGGACGAAAAAAACCGCCTCAGCCATAGGGCAAAAGCGGTAATGAAGGCAAAAGAGTCTTTAGAAGTTTTGTTTACTGGTTGATATAAGGCGAATAGAAATTAGCATTTACCTCTTCGCGTGGTGCAGGCGGTCCGCGGCTTCCTCGGACAGCGGGAGATAGACCTGTATCCGTGTACCTTTGCCGGGCGCAGAATCGATGTTGAGCAGGCCGTTCACCAATTCTGATCGTTCGCGTAAATTGACCATCCCCAGGCTCCCGCGCTTGTCGTAGGATTTGTTCACGGCTTCCACGTCGAAGCCCAAACCGTCGTCTTCGATCTCCAACAGCGCAATATCGGTCTCGAACGGACGCAGGCGCACCCAGATATGCACGGCGCCGGCATGCTTGCGGGCATTCGTCACCGCCTCTTCGATAATGTAGAAGATCACGCCCTGCTTGCCCATCTCCATATTTGCCAGCACATCGTCGTCCACGTTGATGAGCACGTTTTGCGTAAAGGTCTCGCGCATTTTCTCCGCCATTGCCTGCAACGCCGCGTTCAACCCCTGAGACTCGAGGATGAGCGGGCGCAGTGTGAACAGCATGTGACGGATCTCCTTTGTGGTGCGGTGCGCCAGTTCCTCGATCTTCACCAGTTCATCCATCGCGTCTTTCGTATCCCTTGCCATCATGCGGCGGACGAGATTGATGCGCATTGCCATCGCGGCAACGGATTGGGTCGGTCCATCGTGCAGGTCGCGTGCCAGTTTCTTGCGCGTCTCTTCCTGGACCTCGACCATGCGTTCCTTTTCCTCGACCAGATCCTGATACAAACTTGCATTCTGCACCGCGATCACCGCCTGCCTGCCGATGATATCCAGCAAACCGCGTCGTTCCTGCGTAAAATAGATCGCGTCGGGATGAGCGAACAGCATCGCGCCATAGACGTTGAACCCGCTCCGCAAGGGGAAGCAATATGCGGATAAACACGAACGCAATGCAACGATGCGCCCGAGTTCGGGGTCATATCCGATGTCAGTGGTGAAGATCGCCTCGCCGTCGTCCACGACCTTTTTGAGGATGCCGTCGTTGCCGCGCAGAACCACCCGCATATCCGCGTTGGTGAAACGCCGCGCCGAACCGACCCTCAGTTCGTCGCCTTTGAATAACAATACCGCGCTTACCAGTTTTTCGTCTGGCTGGTCGTCGGGGTCAACGACGGGGTTCAACGCGTTGTAGCCGAGGTCAAGAGCAGAATCGAGCACGCGTTTGTAGCTGAGAGTCGCCGTCAGGTTGGACGTCATTTCATAGATGGCTCTCAGGCGTTCGGTCTCAGCGCGGCGGCGGCGTTCTTCCGCATCCACACGGACTTTTCGGTTTGTCCGCAATCGCGTCATCCCAAAGCGTCCCAACAATCCTCCTGCCAGACCAACCGTCAGCGTAAAGAGGATGTCGCTCGAGAAGGAATAACGAATTGCGATAAATTGCAGGACCGCGAACAAACCCGCCGAGATAAACGCCCCCCACATCTCGAAATAGATCGCCCCCGTGATAATGGGCGCCACGCCAGCCCAAACGGATGTACCTCCCGCCAGCGAGTTTTGCGACCAGAAATAGAATGCGGCAAGCAGGAAGTCAACGCTCAAAACAATGTAACGATGATAGGGCAGGCGCATGTTCACCCCCGCCAGTACGGTCATGCCGATATTCCATAAGATCATGAGAGCGAGCACCCAAAAAGGAGGTTCACCCAACTGCCCGCGTAACGCAAGCGAAAGTGTCAGGACAACCAGCATCAGCCAGCGGAGCGACGCGGCGTACCAATCGGCGGCATAGGGCGTATCATATCTGCGCATATATTCAATGATACTCGAAAATAATTTTGTGAACCCCGTATGACGTTACAGATAAATTACGGACTAGAGTTCATATCCCATTTTGGATAGGTATCCGCCCAATCTCTCCTTCAAGACCGCCTGTTGTTCCGGCGTATAGGATTCACGGAATCTGCCGATGCGCCCCTTGAAAAAATGCAGACCCTGCTGCCCCTCCGCAGCGGCGGGACGATATTCCTCGGTCACCTTCTGGACCTCCTGTCCCCTTCCATCCAACTTGAGGAATCCAAGAAGATGACTTACCTCACTATCATAGTCCGTCAGCAGGTCTTCGTAACGTGCGATGTGAACATTCTTCACTTCCATCCACCGCTCCCAAATGCGGACGTAGTCCATAACAAAATCGAGGCTCTTCTCGAAATCGGTGAGATGTGAGAAGGCGTTCGGGCGTCCCTTTTGAAGGGCGCGTTGACCGAAGTCATATGCCGAGAGCATGGCGTCGCGAGGGTCACGGTAGATGTATGTGATGCGGAGCAAGCCGAGGCGTTGCAAGATACGTGAGGAAGACGAAGGTCCTGCGTGCGCCTTGATGACGAAGTCCTTCCCCATCAACGCGGGCAGGCTCACCATCCCCATTCGCCGCGCGGAGAGGACTCCGATGTTGCAGTTCACTTCCGTCAGTATGCCCTGCAAACGATACTTCTCACGGATGACTCGCGCGTCGACATATCCCGCCGTTTCCATCAGGTCGTGGATGAGATTGAAGTGCCAGCCTGAGCCCGCGCGCGGCATTCCAACAGAAAGTACGATCATTGATTCTCCCGATTGCTTATAATGCCGTCCCCGGCGGTGTTTTCAGATTCTAACGCAAACGAAGTCACCCCAGCCAGAATTCCAAAGTTGATCCAGATATTCGGGATGGCGAGTGAATCTTGCGTGGCATTGTAAATGGAAACAGCGATCCACGTGAACAGCCCCGCAACGCCTAAAAATCGCATGATAGGCGTTTTGTTTTTAAACGCCGTCAACGCATCTCCTAGCAATGAAAAATGAAAGGCAATGAACACGAAGAAGCCGATCAGACCGGTCTCTGCCAGCAAACGCGCGTACATGTTCTTCGGGTTGGGGTACAACCGGTTCTCCGGGCTTAGTTGTCGTGCGATCTCCGGCACGGTGGTCAATGCCCAATCGGGGAGGTTATCGTAAATATAAAACCCGCTCGCCCCCAACCCCACGCCCAAAAGCGGACTTTCCTGATACGCGCCCAACGCACCAAATGTATATGCCGCGCGCGCGCCCGCTGAATTCTCTATGACGAACTCCTCCAGATTATCGGCATTGGAATTGAAGAGACGCGTAATATATCCCTTTTGAGAAAGGAACATCCCCGCGCCAATCAACGAACCGAGCGCAACTGCGACCACCACCAAACGCAAGAACAAACTTGCGCCGCGCCGAAAGCCGGATGCGAACCATATCCTTGCCGCGCGCAACTCATCGCGCCCAAGTAGCAAAAACGTGAGAACAAGAGACAGTCCCGCATTTAACAATCCGCCGCGCGAAAACGTCGCTAGCAGTAACAACAGCGCAAGCACCAATAAAATAATCTCAATCCATTTATATTTTGTCACCCTTACGCGTGTCAGGAATGCCGCGAACAACCACGGCAGATACACCGTCACGATCTGCCCCGCCAGCCAGGCCGGTTCATATGCCATGCCTGAAACGCGGTTCGTCTTCACCAATTCGCGCATTGAGAATGCCCTCTGCCAGTGCGTGACCGTCACCTTTTCGAGCAGAGGCGTATAGAACGCCAGCGACTGCACACCGCTCCACAAAACGGTCATAAGGAATCCAGCAAACAGCCATTTGATCGAGAAGCGCAGATCGCCTTCATCCCGATTCATCCACATCGCAGATACAAAAAAGGACAACCCCACGACAACCGTCGCCCAGGCGCGCAAGACCCTGCCGAAGTAATCCTGTCCGCGCAATGGCAGCGGGTCTAACATGGACCCGAGGCTTGTTCCTGCAAAAGCAACCAATACAAACCCGATGAGGGGTACCAGTGTCCCCGAATGAGGCAGGGATATTTTTCCGCGCAACCATAGAATTATCAATAGGGGCAGAAGCAGGGCAATCGGATAGAACGCCAGCGGACGTACGAGAGTCCCATCACCCATGAATGGGAAGTATCGAAAACTCGTGACAGGCATGGTGAACAATGCCGCGCCCCATAGGATGCGCGTTAAAGCCGTCAATGTTTTGTCACTGCTTACAAAAGTCTTCATCTGGGTTTGGTAACAAACAAAACGAAAATCGAACCCAACGCAAGAAAAGCAACTGCTCCCGCAAAGAGATACGTGCTCAATAACACGCTTCTATCCCTGGGGATCTGCGGGGCCTGAGTCACATTGGCTTGGATGAAGGCATTCGGTCCTTCAGTAGTTGCAGCCGCAGCCCTGACCTGACCGGTAAAGTTTTGAACCCATAAACCCGCAATGGTCACGGCAAGCTGGGGATCGTCATCGTCCACGTAAAAATCCCAGCCGCCTTCCGCCGGTTGACCCAGCGAGAGCATCCCATTTCTCAATTCCGTCGTAGTGACGTTCCGATTCATTTCAGCAATGGCTTCCATCACTGAATCTGAAAAAGCGATCTCCTCCAGTTTGCGTGATTCGCGTTCGAGGTAGTAGAACTGCTGGCGGTCGGTCTCCTGGGGCCAGGCTTGCTCGAGGTTAAAGTCCACAAGGACAACGGCGTGTGCCCGATACGGCGGCGGAGCGATGTAATAAACCGCCGCGCCAAGGGACGCGCCGATCAACGCGCCCAGCGACCAGTACCGCCACGCTTTGAACAAACGGATGAGGTCATCGAGGGAGGGAGGGGAGAATAATAAATTCATTTGTTATATATTTAACATCTTCCTTCGTCGCCAATTCCAAACCGGCGCGATCAACTTGCGGACGTAATACTTTGCCACGATCACTGAAAATAACGAGCCGCCATCGCGGTAATGGACGCGTATCATCTCGGGCCAGCAACGGTCATCAGCGATTATGGTTTTGCCTGACGTGTGCAAGCGAAAGTTCGCCCACGTTTGCGGAACAAACTTGATGTCACTGCGCGAGGCAATGCGCGTCCACAGATCATAGTCCATTGCGAAATAAAACGAGGGGTCGAGCGGACCGACCTGTTCCCACAGTTCCCTGCGGAAGAACATTGTCTGTTGCGGGATGTGGACGTATCCCTGGCGGAGCAGGCGGTAATCCGTTTGAGCGGCGTTGAATTTTCCGATCACATCTCCGTGTTCGTTGATGAAATTGCAATCTCCGTAAACCATGCCCACATCAGGATTTTCCTGTAAATATTTGACAGCCGCACTGACGGCGCCAGGTTCATATGTATCGTCCGAATTCAACCAGGCGAGGATTTCACCAGTTGCCTTCGCGAATCCTTTATTGATCGCATCCGTTTGACCCTTGTCCTTTTCGCTGACCCACCAGGCTATCGAATGCTTTTGGGATCCGACATCTAGCTGTCGGGAATCCAGCAGCAAGCTACTGGATTCAATTTCGTACTTTTTAATGACATCCACCGTCCCGTCGTTCGAGCCGCCATCCACGATCATGTACTCGATGCGCGGATAATCCTGCGTCAACACAGACTGCATTGTGGCTTCGATAAAACGGGCATGATTGAACGAGGGCGTAACAATGGAGACCAGAGGCGCGTCAGACATTACCATTCCTCATCGGAATAATATAATCTGGAGACATCCCCGGTGATCTCCCGAATACGTCTGACATCTTCATCCGATAACCGCTTCCTCCAATTCTTTACGTTGGCGGCGCTGTCCAATTTAATGGAGTGGGTCTTTCTTCGCGATAACTCTTTGGGATTTTCCGAACTGCTCGCATTCAGGATGAATCTCTCCACCCGGGAACTAAAATCGAGTTTGAGTATTTTATATAGATCGCGGTATTGATTGACAGGGTCTCGCGACAGGTCCTCGTGGCGAACAGTAAGCAGATCAGGATTCAACTGTCGGGAGGTATGAACCGAGGCATAGATCATCTTCCATAAAAGCGACGCCTGCCCAATGATGTCGTCCGCTTTCATCGACAACATCTCATCCCGATATTTCTCGAGATGGTCGCGCATCAACAGGGGTTGATCCAGCAGATCCTTGAAATCGAAACTCCATCCGAGCCGTTGAAGACTGCCCGCAAACGCTGCGGGGTGGCGCACAGTGACGACAACGCGGCATTTCAACCTCTGCGCGAACCAATTCGCGGAAAATACAGCGAACGGGTCTTTCATAAGTGCGCGTTGTCCGCGCATTAAGCCGTTGTAAAAGATCGCAAAGTCGCGCCCCATGCGCAGGAAATCCTTCACTGAGCGGATGGAGCGAATTTCGGTTAAAAGATGATAATCAAATTCGAGTGTTTCTCTAAGCGCATCGATAAATAAGCCTTCGTTATCCTTGCAGATGTACTGATACCAATGAGCCACCTCCGCGCGGAAGATGCCGGGGCGGTGAAAAGGGTTCAAGGGTTCGCTGATATAGCCGGTCTGCAGATCGGCGGCGAGCATTTTGCCCGCCCAGGTCGTGCCGCTGCGATGCGCGCCGGTCACAAGGATGGGATGTGCAATATCGCTCATCGATTCTCCAGATCGTAAATAATATATCTGTCGCCTTGCGCGAAGATCGGGTAGCTTTCCAAACGCGTTTCCAGGTCGGTTTGCAGGGAGAGGTCCTTGAAATCAGTCACTACAAAAAACGAACTGCTTCGGGTGCGTCTTGAAAATTCATCCTCGAAGTTAAAATTCGACCCTCGCAAACTGGATGCATATATATCGCCCGAAGTCCGTAGACTATCGT
>DNDO01000173.1:5444-9522 GCA_003484265.1 Anaerolineae bacterium | reverse complement strand
CTCCATCTCGTCCAAACTCAACTCGGATAGATTCCGTCCCTGCGCTTTTGCGCCCTGCTCCACGTAACCAAACCGTTTCTTGAACTTCATATTCGTCCCGCGCAACGCAGATTCGGCGTCCACGTTCTTCCAACGCGCGAAATTAACGAGTACGAACAGAAGATCACCAATTTCAGAGGCCAATTCAAAATCCGTCTCAGCTTTCTTGATCTCTTCGATCTCTTCTGCCACTTTTTCCAGCACCCCGTCAATCTGGGACCAGTCGAATCCCACACGTGCTGCGCGGTCTTGATATTCCTGTGATTGACTCAGGGCTGGCAATGCAAGTGGAACGCCATCCAGCAGACCTTTTTCCTTCTGCCCTTTATCCTTTCGTTCAGTCTCCTTCAACTTTTCCCAATTTGCCAGAACGCCATCCACACCATCCAGTTTTAGATCCCCAAACACATGCGGATGCCGCCTGATAAGTTTCGCTGAAATCCCTTGAATCACCTGATTCACATTGAACTGCCCCTCTTCGCTCGCGATTTGCGATTGTAAAACTACCTGCAACAACAGATCACCAAATTCCTCCCGCATATCAGTGAAATCACTCGAATCAATTGCTGCTATCGCTTCATATGTCTCTTCGAGCAGGTGCTTTCTCAGGGACTGATGTGTCTGCTCCCTATCCCACGGACAGCCATCGGGCGCGCGCAAATGAGCAACGATCTCGGCAAAGGATTCGAATGATGATCCCTCGCTCAATGCGGGCACGAATAAAAAGGTATTCGCCGAGAAATTATCCCCGCTTATCTCTTCCAATCTTTCATCTTTCTTGTTTCCTTCAATCACCCACTTTACAACGTGTTCCTTCGGATAAGTGGCAAGTAAAACTGCCTTTAATTGGAACGCCAGTTCGCTCGAATCAATTCCAGTGAACAAAGCGGGCATATCGGGCGGAAAAGGCGGCACATGCGCGGACGAAAGGGACTGCGCTTCCAGCAGGATCAACCTCGAAAGTGGAGCGATGCGGAGCGTCTCAAGCGCTGAAGAGACCAGGGTATAGTCCATCATAATTTCTCCGTTAAAAACGTAATTGGTAATTCGTAAATTACGAATTACCAATTACGAACTATATTTCAGTCCTATAAACGACTTAACGCTTGGTGTAGGTAGGCGCCTTGCGGGCTTTCTTGAGACCCGGTTTCTTGCGTTCCTTTTCGCGGGCATCGCGGGTAAGCAACCCGTTCTTGCGCAGAGCGGATGTCCAGTCGCCATTGATGAGGACAAGCGCGCGCGATAGACCCAGGCGTACAGCCTCGGTCTGCCCCGTAACGCCGCCGCCCAGCACTTTGACGCTGACATCATACTTGCCAAAATCCTCGCCGACTGCAATAAAGGCGCGAAGAATGTCGGGCAGGTCGCTGATGCGCGAGAAGTATACGCTGCCTTCCTTCTCGTTGACGGTGAAATTTCCGGAGCCGCTCATCAAGCGCACACGCGCGGTGGCTCGTTTGCGGCGTCCTACTGCTTCATAATACTGTGCCATATCTCTTCCTCTTTCCCTACGCCATCGGCTCGGGGTTATTCGTGGTGTGCGGGTGGTTCGGACCTGCATAGATCTTCAGGCGTTTGAGTACCGAGCGTCCCATGCGGTTATGCGGCAACATGCCCCATACCGCCGCACGCAGTACGCGGTCAGGGTGCTGATCCAGCTGGTCGCGTAATGAAATTGACTTCAATCCGCCGGGGTAATTCGAATGACGATAATAGGTCTTGGTGGTCATCTTCGAACTGGTCTTCGTGCCGGTCACGGTCACGCGTTCGCAGTTGATGACAACCACGTTATCACCCATCTCCACGCCGGGCGTGAAGGTTGGTTTGTGTTTGCCGAGCAACACATGCGCAATACGCGTGGCAAGGCGGCCCAAATTCTGTTCATTGGCATCCACCAGAACCCACTTACGTTCGATCTCACTTGCTTTCGGATAGTACGACTTGTACACTTTCCAAATCTCCGTTTCTTTTCTAATTGACAATAGACTCTTGCATTTTATATTCGACGCTGACCAGCGTCAGCCCGCGCGCGGGAGCCAGTCCGGATGGAAGTCCGCTTCGGTGCTTGTTCATTACCCGTTTCGCTAAAGAACTGGCGATGGCTTCCGCTTGAATTTTTCCCTGCGCAACAGCGACCTGCAGAAAGGTCATCCTGCGGACCATCCGATAAAGGAAGGCATCCGCCTGCACTGCAAACAGCCATTCGTCATCAGCTGTCTGTATCCACTCGGCTTTCGTCACTGTCCGCACGGTCGTACCTTTGGGCGCCGTCGGGGAACCGAAGGCAGAGAAATCGTGCGTCCCAATGAATTGCTTCGCGGCATCTGCTAGACCTTGTTTATTAACCGATGGCCAGACCCTCCACGCAAATCTTTCACGGATCGGGTCTCTCAGCGGCTGGCTAAACAACTTGTAATGATAAAGGCGAGACGCCGCATCGAAACGCGGATGAAATTCCGCATCCACCGTCTGCAGTGACCGGACTGACATATCCTCCGGCAGTGAAGAGTTCAACGCGCGGAGAAGTTTGCTTTCAGCGTGTGACCAGTCAAGGTCCGCTGAGGCAACCTGCCCTGTCGCATGAACGCCGGTATCCGTCCGCCCGGACATGATCACGGAGCGTCCCTTCCATCCAAGTTTTGTCAGGGCTTTTTCGAGTTCACCCTGTACAGTGCGCTTGTTTGCCTGCCGCTGGCTTCCGAAGAAATTCGCGCCGTCGTAGGCAAGAGTCAATTTGTAACGTGCCATTTTAGCTTCCAGCCTTTAGCAGTTAGCCATCAGCCGAACGCTCACTTCACTATTCTTCAACCAATTCCAATATTACCATTTCAGCCGAGTCACCCATGCGGGGACCAAGCTTCAACACGCGCGTATAACCGCCATTGCGATTTGCATAACGCGGAGCGATCTCATCAAAGAGACGTTTGATGATCTTGTTATCTCCCAGTTTGGAGATCGCAAGTCGGCGCGCATGCACCTTGCCTGCATCGTCAGCCTGCGCGCTGTTGCGGGCGAGCGTGATCAGCCTCTCCGCATCGCCGCGGATGGCGGCTGCTTTGGCGCGCGTGGTCTTGATGCGCTCGTGTGTAAAGAATTGTTTTATCAGATTGCGACGCAATGCAACTCTTGCTCCTGTACTGCGCCCAAGTCGATAACCAGATATTTGATGTCGCATTTCCAATTACTCCGCTGAACTCGAATCGTTCTTCATATAGCCCTTTTCCTGCATCTTCTGGCGGAGTTCATCGAGACTCTTCTCACCAAAATTTCGGATGGACATTACCGCTGTTTCGCCTTTTTCAAGCAGATCAAGCACATCACCGACCGTGGTGATGCCAGTCCGCTTGAGGGAGTTGAACACCCGCACCGACAAGTCCAACGCCTCAACAGGCGTATCTGCCAACTCGCTCGTTATACGGCTGGTGCTGGCTTCCTTTTCGACCGGTATGGTCAATGTCTCTTCACTGACACCGGCGATGAAGCGCAGGTGGTCAATGACTACCTTGGCGGCGGTGCTCAATGCCCGTTCAGGAGAAACCGTACCATCAGTCCATATCTCGAGGATGAGTTTGTCGTAGTTTGTGCTCTGCCCGACGCGCGCTGAGGTCACTTCCCAGTTCACGCGTTTGACCGGGCTGAAGATCGCGTCGATCGGCAGTTCGCCAATGGGCATGTGCCCGCTTCGTTCATTGGCAGGCGAATAGCCGCGTCCGCGTTCCACAGTAAATTCAAGATCCAGCTTGGTCTTGGCGCCGTCCACGGTGAACAAATAAAGTTCAGGGTTTACAACCTCGACCTCAGCCGAGGTGATAATATCAGCCGCTGTGACCGTCCCCTCACCGCGAACTTCAAGATGCATACGTGTGCTGTCCACGCCATCCAGTTTGAGCCGCAACTGCTTGACCTGCAATGTCACCTGGATGACGTCTTCACGCACGCCAGGAATCTCGCTAAACTCGTGTAACACGTCCGCAATACGGATGGATGTTACAGCCGCACCTTCCAACGAAGAGAGCAGAACGCGGCGTAATGCATTCCC
>DNDO01000173.1:0-5218 GCA_003484265.1 Anaerolineae bacterium | reverse complement strand
TCTGCTTCACGCTCGATTTTCGGCATAACCATGTTCGTGATACCCGTCACGGTTCACCTCTCCCTATCACTACAATAGAATCTCCGGCAGGCAGACCGCCTGCCAGAGGATAAATTCCAATCACTAACGAGAGTAGTATTCAACGATCAATTGCTCGTTCAAACTACCGTCAATTTCAGCGCGCTCAGGGAGGCGCTGAACAACTCCAGATAACTGCTTTGTATCCTTGTTCAACCAACCGGGGGAGGTACGGGCATCTGCCTGTTCTCCAAGTACTTTGAAGTACTCCAGCTCATGGGAACCTTCGCGCACAGACACAATATCACCTTCGCGCAATAACATGGAAGGGACATCCATGCGGCGTTCGTTCACAACGAAGTGACCATGCGTCACCATCAAACGAGCCTGCGCCCTGCTGGATGCATAACCCAGACGGTAGACAACATTATCCAAACGGGATTCGAGAATCTGCAACAGATTCAAACCAGTCAAACCGCGCCTTTGAAGAGCAACTTCATAATAACGGCGGAACTGGCGCTCCAAAACTCCATATACACGGCGGGCGCGTTGTTTGGCACGCAACTGGCGAAGGTAGTCAGACTCACGACCCGAGCGGCCTCTGCCACCGCGGCTCGCTGTGCGCCCGTGCTGTCCGGGAGCAAAGGGACGGCGCTCGAACGCACACTTAGGCGTATAGCATCGTTCACCCTTAAGATAGAGTTTCTCACCTTCACGCCGGCAAAGTTTACATACCGGACCAATATTTTTTGACATAAATCACTTTCCTCTTGATCAGTTTACACGCGCCGCTTTTTCGGCGGTCGACAACCATTATGCGGGACTGGCGTAATATCGGCGATGGAACGCACCTTCAAGCCCAATGCCTGCACTGCACGGATGGCATTTTCTCGCCCGGGGCCGGGTCCTTTGATGAACAGATCAACTTCCTGCAAACCAACCTGTTGGGCGGCTTTGATTGCCTGCTCTGCGGCGAGGCGCGCGGCAAACGGAGTGCTTTTGCGGGAGCCTTTGAATCCGGCTGACCCGGCGCTGCCCCAGGCAATGGTATTCCCTTCCATATCCGTTACAGTAATTATCGTATTGTTAAAGGATGCGAATACATGAACCTGACCGCTGGACAATGATCGTTTGGTTTTTTTTGCACCGGTAGCGCGGCGCGTGGAACGTACACTTTGAGCCATAATTTACTCCAACCTTATTTCTTGGCACCGCGGCGACGGCCACGACCAGCAACAGTTTTCTTGATACCCTTCCGGGTACGTGCATTTGTCTTGGTTCGTTGACCATTTACCGGCAGGTTTCTACGATGACGCAAACCGCGGTATGATCCGATTTCGATCAACCGCTTAATGTTCATCTGGACATCACGCCGCAGGTCTCCCTCGACCATGATGTTTTTGCTGATGTACTCACGGATCAAAGCCACATCTGACTCCGACAGGTCCTTCACCCGAATATCGGGATTTACCTGGGTATGAGTCAAAATCTCCCGCGCGCGCGTAGAGCCAATGCCATATAAATATGTCAAACCAATTTCCACCCGCTTATTGCGGGGAAGATCGACACCTTCAATTCTCGCCATGGTTCACACTATCCCTGTCGCTGTTTATGTTTTGGATTTTCGCAGATAATAAATACTCTGCCTTTGCGCCTAACAATCCTGCATTTGGCGCAGCGTTTCCGTACCGACGGTGAAACTTTCATATCAAAATCTCCTTGCAAGCGGCCATCTTCCTACAAATAGCCAAGAGCTTAATTATATACTTTCATTCATTATTCGTCCAGATTACACGAAATATTGTAATGGATCATTGGACAGTCAGGAGTAGAGGTTCTCCTTCGGTGACGGCGACAGAATGTTCAAAATGTGCCGTCAATGATCCGTCTGCTGATTCAACCGTCCACTTATCGGACAAAACCTTCGTCTCAGCAGTTCCCACAAGCACCATTGGCTCAATGGCAATGGTCATGCCAGCTTTGAGCGGCATGCCGGTACCTGCCCTGCCATAATTCGGCACCTGCGGACCTTCGTGCATTTGGCGTCCAACACCATGGCCGGTGTATTCTCTCGTTACGTAAAAGCCATGGTTTTCAACGTGCTTTTGTATCGCAGCGGACACATCACCCGTCCGATTCCCAACGCGCATTTTTTCTATCGCTGCGTTGAGCGCTCCTTCAGTGACCTTGAGCAGGGTCTCTGCTTCGGGAGAGATATCTCCCACCCCAGCAGTAAACGCTGAGTCTGCCACAAATCCATCCAGAATAGTGCCGCAATCTATGGAGACAATGTCGCCGGTCTTGAGCTTTCGCTTCCTGGACGGAATCCCGTGGACAAGTTCCTGATTCACACTCACTGTGATGGATGTGGGGAATGGAGGGTGTCCATATCCCTTGAAGGGCGATACACATCCGTGTTTCTTCAGCACTTCCTCAGCAGCCGCGTTGAGGTCTGCGGTCGAAACACCCGGTTTTAAAAGTGCTTTTACTGTTGCCAGGACGCTTGCATTAATACGCCCTGCTTCGCGCATGATTTGCAAATCATCAGGGCTTTTTAAATGGATCTGGCGCGCCCAACTCATTACAATTACATCTTCAATGCAGACAGAAGCATCTGAGTTACCTGCTCGATTGTCTGCATCCCATCAACTTCAATCAACTTACCCTGATCTCGATAATACGAAATCAAAGGGGACGTTTGTTCAAGATAAACCTGAATGCGGCGCTTCACCGTTTCAGCTTTGTCGTCATCCCGCTGGTAGAGCTCGGAACCATCTACATCACACACGCCAGCTTTATCTGGCGGGTTGGACTTTTGATTGAAAATATGTCCATTGGCGCGACATGTCCACCGATCGCTCAGGCGTTCCACCAACACATCCTCCGCACCGATAATAAACGGCACGGCATCAACATGACCATTGAATTCATCGAGCATGACCGCAAGCGCATCAGCCTGCGAGGGAGTGCGGGGAAAGCCGTCCAAAATTGCGCCAGCCGAACAATCCGGTTGAGCGAGCCGTTCCCGAATCATTGCGATTGTAACGTCATCAGGAACCAATTCTCCCCTACCCATGTATGTTTGGGCAAGTTTGCCAAGTTCTGTTTGATTCTTAAGGTTCTCTCGAAACAGATCGCCCGATGAGATGTGCGCCAAGCCTGTCCGATCGGAGAGGATCTTTGCCTGTGTGCCTTTGCCTACGCCTGGAGGACCGAGAAGGACAAGAAATTTTGCCATGGACAGCCCTAGTTGATGAGAAGTTTTTCCTGATAACCGTGCAACTTCAATTCTGCTTCGATGTTCATGAACATGTCACGGACAACACCTACGACGATCAACAGACCAGAAGAAGAAACAAGGAACAAGCCTGCACTTGATGAAGCAGCTGGCAGCACCAACTGCAGAAGGAACGGCATGATTGCTACAAGTCCCAACAATAAGGCTCCCGGCAAAGTAATACGACTTTGAATACGGCTCAGGTACTTTTGTGTAGCCGCACCGCTATGAACACCCGGAATCTGGGCGCCAGACCGCTTCAGGTTATCTCCATAGTTTTGTTGGTCGAAAAGGACTGTTGTATAGAAATATGTAAATCCAACAACCATGAAGAAATACAGTAACCAGTAGCCCCATGAGTTGAGACCGGTTGCATTGAAGAACGATTGGAAACTGGTTGCGACATTCCTCACCCAATCCGTATCAGAGCTAATGAAAAAACCTGCCAAGATGGCGGGAAACTGCAGGAGCGCGCTTGCAAAGATCAACGGAATCATGCCTGCCAGATTGACCCTGAGTGGCAAAGTTGGCTGGGGCATACGGACATTTTTACCGCGTTGCATGGCGTAGAATACCGCGCTTTTTTGAGGGTAGATAATGGGCACTCGTCTGCTACCCTGCTGAACATATACGATCGCGAGGATCGTCAGCAACATAACGACGATCATGGCAATGATCAATGACCAGCGGTTTAGTTGATCACTCCAGAGGATGATCATGTTTTGCGGTATTTGAGAAACGATACCGGCAAAAATAACTAGAGACAATCCTTGTCCACGAATGCCGTATTCGGAAATCAATTCACCAAGCCAGATCGCGAACATAGTACCGGCAGTCATTACCATGAGAGTTGTTATCGAGGACAGCAACAGATCAGGAGAAAATCCAAAAGGCAGAATAACAACACCAAGTTGTTGTTGTGCGAGCGCATTAAAGGTGTTGATCTGGCCAATGGCTGATAACGCCGCCATGGGGACAGCAAGATAGTACGTCCATTTTTCCATCCAACGGCGTCCTTCGCGCTGATCTTCCTGCATCCTTTTTTGAAGCGATGGAACGATCGGTATTAACAACTGCAAAATGATCTGGGCTGTAATGTATGGATAAACTCCCATCGAAAGCACAGAAAAGTTCGAGATCGTACCACCGGAGAGTAGATTCAGAAAACCGAGAAATCCTCCGGAACCCGCCCCGCTGAAAAAGGCTTGCAGTGCTTCCCGGTCAACGCCGGGCGCAGGGACGTTTGCCGCCACGCGGAATAGCATCAAAATACCCAATGTGATGAGCAGTTTGTTGCGGATGTCCTGCGAGAACCAGAGGTAACGCCAGGCGGATGGTTTCTTATCAGCCATGATTATTCCTTATCACCGATGATCTCAACACTGCCGCCAGCTTTTTCGATCTTGGCTTTGGCGCCGGCAGTAACCCGATGAGCTTGTACCTTCAATGCGATCTCCAAATCGCCTCTGCCAAGGATAACAACAGGGTTCCTTGAATCGCGAAGCAAATGGGCAGAGGCAAGTGTTTCGGGGCTGACATCAGCCTCGGATTTGAATGAAGCGGCCAGTTGATCCAGGTTGACTTCGTTATATTCGATCCGGTTCAAAGGGGTAAATCCCTGACCGCGCATGAATGGCAGGCGTCTGTAAAACGGAAGGTTGCCGCCCTGACGGTATAAATTGCCGCCTTCACCGGAACGTGATCCCTGTCCTTTTGTACCGCGTCCGGCAGTTTTACCCTGACCGGCTGAGATACCGCGTCCTACGCGTTTTCTTTTCTTTTTTGAGCCCGGATTGGGCACAAGATCATGTAATTTCATAGTTCTTTCCTGCTATTCTTCAATCTTAACCAGATGGATGATTTTTTGGATCATCCCGCGCACAGCCGGATTATCCTTCTGTTCAACAGTCTGATGCAGGCGGC
>DNDO01000032.1:11310-11591 GCA_003484265.1 Anaerolineae bacterium | reverse complement strand
GCTGAATGCCATTGCGCCAGCCGCAAGCATTGGGTTCAAATATCCAAGCGCAGCGGCAGGGATCAGCACCACATTATAGAAGAACGCCCAGAACAGGTTCTGTTTGATCGTTCTGAGTGTCTTACGTGACAGGTTGATCGCGCGCGCAACACCGCGCAGATCGCCGCTCATCAACGTCACAGGGGCGGCGGCTATGGCAACATCGGTGCCAGTGCCGATGGCAATGCCCACGTCTGATTGTGCGAGCGCGGGAGCGTCGTTCACGCCGTCACCGACCATCG
>DNDO01000032.1:5346-10987 GCA_003484265.1 Anaerolineae bacterium | reverse complement strand
CCTTCGGGTAAAACTTCAGCGAGAACCGTATCAACGCCTACCTGTTTCGCAATCGCATCGGCAGTCTTTCGGTTATCGCCCGTGATCATCGCAACTCGCAAACCCATCTTATGCAAATCAGCGACGGCGTCCTTCGAGCTCACCTTGATCGTATCGGCAACCGCGATCACCCCTTCAACATTTCCATCAATCGCAACCAACATAACCGTCTTCGCTTCGGACTGCAAACGGGTCACTTCGGATTCGAATCCGTTCAAGGACCAGCCTCTAGATTCCATCATGCGGATATTGCCTACGGCAACGCTTATTCCCTGAACCTCAGCCTGCACGCCATGCCCAGGCTCTGCCTTAAACCCAGCCGCGTCTGCCAAAGCCAACCCTCGGGCAGTTCCCTCCGCCCAGATCGCCTCGCCCAGAGGATGTTCACTCCCCTTTTCGACAGAAGCGGCAAGGCGGAGCAACTGATCTACTTTCCACATTCCACTTACCACTATATCGGTGACAGCAGGTTGACCCTTGGTAATAGTTCCTGTTTTATCAAAAATCACCACAGAGATTTTCCCTGCACGTTCCAATGCTTCGCTGGTTTTAAATAGCACACCCAACTCCGCACCTTTGCCAGTCCCTACCATGACGGCCGTCGGCGTGGCTAGCCCCATCGCACACGGACAAGCAATTACAAGCACAGCAACCATGTTGATCAACGCGCGGGTAAAGTCACCCTGTGCGCCGATAAAGTACCAGCCTGCAAACGTAAGCAATGCAATCACGATGACTGCCGGCACAAACACAGCAGAGACCTGATCTGCAAGTTTTTGGATCGGCGCTTTGCTTCCCTGCGCATCTTCCACGAGTTTGACGATCCGTGCAAGGGCGGTTTCTTTGCCCACTTTTGTCGCTTCAAACTTCAACATGCCGAGTTTGTTCAAAGTCGCGCCAATGACCGTGTCGCCCTGCTTCTTATCGACCGGCATCGACTCACCAGTCAGCATGGATTCGTCCACGGAGCTTCGACCTTCGACCACCACTCCGTCTACAGGTATCGTCTCGCCGGGTTTGACGATGACCATGTCTCCGACGAGTACAGAGTCGATTGAGATCTCAGCCTCCGTCCCGTCGCGAATGACGCGAGCAGTTTTGGCGCGAAGTCCCATTAATTTTTTGATCGCTTCAGAGGTGCGTCCCTTTGCGCGGGCTTCCAAATATTTTCCCAATTTAATAAGCGTGATAATGACCGCCGCTGTCTCAAAATAGACATGCCCAGCCAGCAATCCGAATGTGATCGGGAGCGAGTAGAAAAATGCGGCGGAAGAACCCATTACGATAAGCACATCCATGTTGGCTGATTTGTTGCGGAGAGCCTTGAACGCTCCGATATAATATTGCCAGCCCACATAGAATTGTACCGGGGTAGCGAGGAGCAGCATCATATAGTTGACCCAGGCTTCGTGCGCCCAATGACCGAGGATGTTGAAATCACGCAGCATCGAGAAGGTGAACAACGGCACGGTGAAGATCAGACCGATGATGAGCAGGCGGCGTTGTTCCTGAATTTCATGTTCGCGCGCAATCGCTTCGGCATCTTCCGCTTCCCCTCCAAAATCCATGGATTCGAATCCAGCTGACGAAACTGCACGGCGGAGTTCGGCTTGGGTGACCATCGTGGGAACATACCTGACATGCGCTTTTTCAGTCAAGTAATTAACCTGTGCATCCAGCACGCCCTCCAATTCGGAAAGAGCCTTCTCAAGTCTGCGGGCATCGTTATCATCCGAAAGTCGCTTAATGACAAGGTCGGCTTCGCCGGTGGCAATGCCGTAGCCTGCGCGGTCGATACGCGCAATGAAGTCCGTCAACTTTAATTTGGCGGCGTCGTAATCCACAGAAGCGCGCTCGGAGGACAGGTTGACCACTGCGCTTTCCACACCTTCAAGCTTTTTGAGGTTGCGCTCAACGGTGGCGACGCAGTTAGCGCACGTCATGCCGGTAATTGGGAGAGTTAATTGCTTCGTATTGCTCATTAATTTTCCGTATACGTTAACATTAAAGTGTTATCAATCCCTCGGCAGGATAATTGATCTCAGCCAAAAGAGATTTAATCGTTTGCTCGCTGGCAGGCGCATGAAATGTAATTTCAACTTTTCTGGTTCCTTCGTCCGCCTTTACGGACTGAACGCCCTGCAACTCCCCTACTTCCAACTCAATCGTGCGGATGCAATTCCCGCAATGGATCGCGGGGATTGAATAAGTTACTGTGGTCATATTTTTCTCCTAGTTTATATATGTTGTTGTTCAATTTGCAGTTTTTTCAAAAGCTTGATTACATTTCCAAGACAACAGGTTCCTTGTGGGTTGCGTACTTCGCACGCGCATTGTCCCGCCTGAATACCGTTCGTTATGGATTCGATCACTGTCAGCTTTCCAGTCGATTCCAGTTCTTCGTGAATGGAATTGGCTGAGTGACGGAAACAATAACAGACGTGGACAGACCCGTCATTCGGGTTTTTCTGAAAGACCCGCTCGCGAAGATATGTCTCATTGAATATCTGTCCGTCAGTGCTATAGTAAACTGTTGGACAATCTGCCTCCCTGCAGAAATAATATTGTGCAGGCTTCACATGGGTTAAGGGAATCATCAACATCGCCATCACTGTTTTGGTATCAACAAGTTTGCCTTGCCTGCCGTTCGTAGGACAAACATTCCTCCCGAGAGACTGAACATGGATTTCGGAAGGCTCCGAGCCAGCATCAGGCGAACATTGGCATGCTTCCGTCATGTTTGCCTTCTATACCTTTGCAGACATCTCAAAAACTTCCGTAATTTCTTTTATTACCTTCTCGCGTTCCTTGACGTTATTTCCCTTAATGGCTGTGATCACGCAGGTGTTCAGGTGGTTATCCAAAATCTGCGTACTGACCTTGTTCAGGGCGGCATCCACTGCCTGGATTTGGCGGATGATATCAATACAGTACTCATCCGCCTCCACCATGCGGATAATGCCGCGCAGGTGACCTTCAATCGTCTTTAATCTTCGGAGTGTGTTTTCGCTTTCCATGTCTGCCTCTACATTCCTGATGTCAATGCCAAAGTGATTCTTACCCCCCCCAGGGGGGATGGGCAATCCAAATATACACCCACCAACAGAAATATGTCAATATGACAACCTTCATGAATCAAAAGAGCCTGTGAAAAATCACAGGCTCTTGAAAACTATTCGTACAATCTTTGAAACAAATCCTGTGCCCAACTAAGCATTTCTTGCTCCACAGTTTTTCCCGGCATACTTTCTCCCATGCCAATGAACACAAGGATAAGCGACATGCCATCCGCGACACCTTTAGGATCTGATGCATCGAGGGTCATTTGACCGTACTGTTTCATCCACATATCAAATTGACTGCGTTCACTCCCACTAAGCAGGCTGGCAAATGTTTCCATCCGCCCGTCCTGCATATTACATTGATTTCCATACACTTCGCCTGAAAGAAAAACGGTCAACCTGTCGCAGAATCCTGCGATCCCCCCATCCCGAGACCAAGTCAATGCGAGCGTAGCGGGTTGGATGCGTGAGCCGTCTTCGCTTGTATGGTATTCGTATTGAATATCGCCGGCTTCCAAAAGAATGATATAACCCGGGGTGATCACCTGAGCGCACAGCACATCCTGCATCACAACACCTAGACACGCATCGCTGAATTCCGTTGACTTACTTTCTCTGACCGTTATATCGTTGATGCTCAAGCCAAGGTTCTCAGACAATTGCTCGACAACAGCATATTCAACGGGGCTTAACGTCTCGCCTGATGACGGTTCACCATTACCAGGCTGTTCGATGATGATCGATGGCGGCTCTGTCGGCGTCTGGGGCGCACAGGAAGCCAAAAACAATGTCAACATTATGTATCCAAATAAGAGATTTTTCATACGTACTCCTTCATTATAAGGACGACCCCGTCGGGATGAATGTTCCGAAAGATCCCATTCCTGTGGCTGGGCATTGTACACCCCAGATGGGCATCGTATAATCAACGAATGCGTTTTCATCTAATTACACTCACCTTTCTTATTCTAACCGCCTGCTCACCAAAGAGTGACCCGTCCTCACAGGTCAATCAAGCGGTTGTACAGACACTGGCCGCTATGCCGGTTTCTACGCTCCAGCCCCTCCCCACTCCTAATCCCACGTCAACGCCGTTCGATTTGAAAGGATTGTTTTGCGAGTATCAGTTCTGCGTTGGGCATCCCGTAGATATGGCGTTCTTTGACGTCAATGCGCAAAATAACAATGCTTCGCCCAGCACCTATTCTCAGGGTTTGATCGCGGCGTTCAACGGTAATCTATTCATCCAGATGGTCTGGCAATTATCTCCGGGGACCGCCGACCCGCAATTCATGCTCGACCTTATTCTGGATGACGTTGATACGCGCGTCGGAAATCTGGACGTGAAGCTGATCCGCGATATGAACGTGATCTACGTCCCGATCACATCCACTGCAACGCCTGTCCTGCCATTCGGTGCGGCTGGGGCATGGGTCTGTGGCGAGCGTGCCTTTGCCTGGAAAGTGTACAGCCCGCAGGCGGAAAACACACAAGCGTTATTCGACGGCGCGATACAAAGATTCGCGTGCAATCGATGATCGATTCTGTTCATACGCCCAAGGGGACAGTCATCATCCGCGAGGCGAGTCTGGCAGATGTGAATCAATTTCGTGATCTGCGGCTGTTTGCCTTGAAGGATAGCCCGACCTCATTCAGCGCCGACTACAGAACAATTTTCGATCTTCCGACGAGCTATTGGGAAGACCGATTAAAACCTACTGTCCTTGGAACAACATTCTTCGCAGAAGGCAACTCGAAATTAGTTGGCATGACGGGAATCCGCAGAGGTGACTCTCCAAAGACAAAGCATGGAGCGGGTATTTGGGGTGTCTTCATCCGCCCGGAGTGGCGAGGCTTGCGCATCGCGCAAGGGTTAATTAATATGTGCTGCGAGTGGGCGAAGCTGCATGAAGTGCAAATCCTCAAACTGGCGGTGGTGTCCACGAACGAATCAGCCATCCGCTTGTATGAACGAAGCGGATTCATCATCTACGGCACGGAGCCGCGAGCGCTGTATTATGATAATCAATATTTTGATGAGCTCTGGATGTCTCGCTCTCTGTTCGATTCGTGACTTCTTCATTCGCATTTCTTGACATATATACACGCTTGCATCTAGAATACTTGAACAATTCCACCTAGCGCAAAGGAGAGTGCCATGCCGCCCACGATCAAAGAGTTAATGACGGAGGTGATCAAGACCGCATTCGTGCCGGAGAAAGCCGCAGGCGTCGATACGGTTGTGCAGTTTAAGTTCACCGGCTCGCAGGCTTCTGATTGGTTCGTTGTCATCAAGGACCAGACCTGCGAATGCACGGAAGGGCTTCATGCCAGCCCCAGGATGACCATGACAGCCGATTCGGATGACTACATCAAAATCGCAACCGGTGAAATGGATGCCACGATGGCATTCATGAAGGGAAAGGTCAAGGTCGCTGGGGACATGGGTGTGGCGCTCAGTATGGGAAAATATTTCAAGTTCGGAAAAGAAAGTTAATAATACAACGAGGCGGTCCTGCAAAGACCGCCTCGTTGTATTA
>DNDO01000032.1:0-5133 GCA_003484265.1 Anaerolineae bacterium | reverse complement strand
GACCGCCTCGTTGTATTAAACATCAGGAAAACATTGACACAAAGGACCATTGATGGTTAATCCCTCCTCTTCATATGGGGAACGACGCCAACTCACGATCGTCTTTTCAGATATTGTGGGGTCAACCGAGTTATCGTCGCAGCTCGATCCGGAAGACTGGCACGACATAGTCACACAATATCACCAATCTGCCGCTTCCGTGATCAAACGGTACGACGGTCACGTTGCCCAATATTTGGGCGACGGTATGCTGATCCTATTCGGGTATCCGATGGCTCACGAGAACGACGCGGAGAGAGCGGTGCGCGCCGGGCTGTCAATTCTCGAAGAGATCAATGAGTTGAATGAAACCCTCGAAAAGGATCTGGGTAAACACATCGCTGTGCGTGTGGGTATTCATACCGGCGAGGTGATGGTCCGCCCCGAAGCGGGAGACTCGGGAAATATCTTTGGCGATTCGCCCAATATCGCGGCACGCGTCCAATCGGAAGCGGAACCGGATTCCGTCTGCATCTCCGCCGCAACGCAAAACCTGGTTGCAGGCTTTTTCATCGTTGAAGATATGGGTCCTCACGTTCTAAAAGGTGTGCCGGAGCCAATACCGCTCTACCGAGTGATCCGAACGAGCGGCGTGCGGAGCCGGCTTCACGCGGTATCGAAAGCTTCTTTCACCCCATTCGTAGGGCGCGAGCAGGAACGCAATATCCTGATGAACCGTTGGATGCAGGCGCAGAAGGGGAAGGGGCAACTGGTGATGGTCACCGGTGAGGCAGGGATCGGCAAATCGCGCATCCTGCTACAGTTCAAGGAAGACCTCGGCGGTATCCCTCACACCTGGGTCGAAGGCGAATCGTCGCAATACGAGCAGGATACTCCATTCGCTCCCACTCTCGACCTGGTGCAAAACGCGTTCCAGTGGACAACCGAAACGCCTGTTGAAAAGAAACTTGCAGAGTTGGAACAATCCTTTTCCGCAGTGGGGATAGATCCGGCAAAATCTGTTCCATTGATGGCAGCGTTGTTTGGGTTCAGCGTTCCCGCAGACCGCTACCCTCCCATTCTGTTATCTCCCGAACAACAGCGCGTCCAACTTCTGCAAACGCTGGTCGACTGGGTGATAGGCACGTCGCGTCTTCAGCCAACCGTTTTGGTGGTCGAAGACTTGCATTTTGCCGACCCGTCCACGCTCGAAGAATTCGTGATGTTGGGCGAACAGGTCGAGAACACCCAATTGATGCTCATTTTCACCGCGCGACCTAATTTCCAGCCACCCTGGCCTACAAGACCGTTCCACACGCTCATTACACTGGGGAGACTGGAACAGGAAGAAATTCGCGCTATGATCGGGAAATTATTAGGCGAACTGACCCCCGCCGAGACGCTTGAATCCTTGGTTGAACGCACAGACGGCAATCCGTTATTTGCGGAGGAACTCTCACAAACTCTGGCAGATGAACGCAAACAGACAACAGCCGCCCAGCTGATTCCATCAACTTTGCACGATTTATTAATGGCGCGTCTGGACAGCCTGGGTGCCACACGAGAAATCGCCCAACTCGGATCGGTGATCGGCAGGTCTTTCTCGTTCTCTTTGCTGGCATCCATTGCGGGTCAACCGGAAGAAGAACTGAAACGATCCCTGATGCACCTCTCGGACTCAGGGCTGGTATTCGGGGAGAACACTGCCACCGATGCGATATACACATTCAAACATGCCCTTGTGCAGGAAGCGGCATACAGTTCCTTATTGAAGAGCCGTAGGCGCGAACTTCACGGTTCCGTTGCCACTGCATTCATTGAAAAATTTCCCGAACTCGCGAAGCAGAGGCCTGAACTCGTGGCTTATCATCTCACAGAAGCCGGCGAACTGGAACCTGCCGTCGATGCGTGGCAAAGAGCCGGTGACTTTGCCACCGCGCGCGCTTCTTTTGCCGAAGCAGAGAGGCATTTCACAAAAGCGTTAACAATTTTGGATACCATGCCCGATACCCCTGAACGTGCCATCCTCGAACTCCCGCTTCAGGTTTCGTTGGGAAATTCAGTAAAAGTCACAAAAGGCTTTGGCACACAGGAAGCAGTCAAAGCATATTCCCGCGCCAAAGAGATATCTGAGCAACTCGGAGATTCGCTTCAATTCCAGATCATCCTGCTGGGCTTGTGGGGCGCAATGAACAGCCAGTCTGAGATCAACGCATCACGCGAACTTGCCAACGAACTCACCCGTCTTGCTGAACGCGACCGGAATTCCATGATGCTTACCTGGGGCTACAATATTCAAGCCATCCAGGCGTATGCAGAGGGCCGCTTCGCTGAGGTGCCGGGGTACTTTGAAAAAATGAGCCGGCACTACAAAACAGAAGAACATACCTGGTCTCCTTCTGATCCCAAAGCCACATCATACATTCACGCACTGCTCGCCACCTGGCATCTCGGTCAGACAGACAAGGCGCGGGCTATGGTCCACGAGCAGGCTGAATTTGTAAAGGACATGTATCCCGGCAACATCGCCATGGGACATCTCGGCGCGTGCAGTTTCTACCTCCACACTCAGGAGGCAGACCTGCTGATGGAAAATGCCCTCGTACTCAAGAAGATCGGCGCCGAAAGCGACCTGCCCAACTTCATTAGTTGGGGATTGATCTATGAAGGTGCGGCGTCCATTTTTCAGGGAAAATCCCAGCAAGGTATCGAAATTCTCTCCAGAGGGGTAGCCGATTACCTCGCCACTGGGACCCATTCGTCACTCGGTCAGTACCTCAGCATTCTCGCCAAGGGATACGCTGGAGTTGGAGATATCGAGAAAGCGATATCCACGATTGATGATGCGTTCGGCGCGGCGCGCGAAGAACTGATGCTCCTGCCAGACCTGCATCGCATTCGAGGAAACCTGCTGGCACAACGGAACTCAGACAGCGACCAGGATAAAGCGGAAAAATCGTATCGCGAGGCAATCGCCACATCGCAAAAATTCGGGTCGCTTGCATATGAAGTACGCGCTGTCACACGACTGGGTCGCCTGCTTCAATCACAAGGCAGAGGTTCCGAAGCCCTCGCATTTCTCAAGCCCCTATACGCCAAATTTACAGAGGGATTTGACACCACCGATCTACGGAACGCAAAAACCCTGATCGACGAATTATCAACCCGCTAAGAGGAGATTCACCATGACAAAGAAAAACGTCTGCATCATCGGCGGAGGCGCGACTGGCGTCTCCCTGCTTTGGGCGCTGTCTCAGGACTCCCAGGCACGGCAGGACTGGGATATTTCCCTCATTCACAATCAAGAGAATGTTGGCGGTCACTCGCTGACAAAATATATCCCACAAAACGGAAAAACCTTTCCCGTCGATATCGGCGTGCAATTCATCTCCCCCATGATGTACCCGAACGTTCACGTCATGCTTCAAAGACCAGAGTTCAAATCGCGGGTTCCCATGAACGATTATGAATCTTTGAAGATCGCCTGCGCCTTTCCTCCTCTCAACGGACAACCCATGAACTGGGGCAATTTCCCTGAATACCAGCAGGGATCCAACTTTACCCTCTACAACAGCGATATGAAACTCGACATCGCAGAATTTCAGGCATTCATCGAGGTTTGTCTGCTCGACGGTTGGGGAATGAAAACGCTCGAAGAATATTTTTTCACCGACCCGCCAAAACTCAGTCTCTACCCGAAAAAGATGGACTTTATTAATTACATACTCTCTCCCTATTTGAGCATCATCAACGGCTACGGGAGCGCGCTTCTCAACGAGACCACATTTATAGATATGTTCCCTCTGTTCGCCACATTACCCCTTCCCCAATCGTGGGGCTTCCCCACTCCGCTTGGCAGTTTTTCAAAGCCCGGAACAGGCTGGCAGAGGTTCGCAAACGGAGCCCAATCGTGGGTCGAGGCGATGAACGACGTGGCGCAATCATATGCCAAATCGAATATCATTTTGAATTCGAGCGTCACAGCGGTGTGGACCGATCAAAACACAAACCAGGTGACAGTCCAATGGCTTGACGGAAGCGGTCAAAAACAATCCCAGATATTTGACAAAGTCGTACTCACCACTGATATGTGGACAAACTCGAAGATCCTGAACAATCCCCAAAATCAATATTATTGGAATAACGTATACAACAACCCCCAGTTCAAGAATCCAATCGGCTACGGCAGGGATATCAATATGAATCCGCTCGGCTCACCAGTGACCTGGGACCTGATGTGGGGCAAATGCTACATCCACACCGATTCATCGATGCTATCGCCCGATTTGATGCAACAGGAGGAGACGCTTCAATTCACCGCCTATTATGCTCCCGGCACCGACAACGGCAACTACAACCTGATCGACACCTACACCACCTATATCCAGAAAAATGTGTTAAATGACCCTGATGCGGACGGTTTGTATCTGACCATGTACGGCTATATCCCAGACGAAAGCAAACATCAAAAATTACCCGATCCTAACAAGGTACTCTACAGTCAACCGTGGACGCACGGCAGATGGACGCCCTCGGCAATGGATGGCCCCAAGACAAATCTGTACATGGCGCAGGGTCTTGGCAACATCTCATATCCGGGGCAGCTGAATACCAACGTCTATTTCGCAGGAAACAACACCACTGTAGACTCCGAGGACGGTGCGCTAATGTCTGCCATGGCTATCGCCAACTATGCCTTTGGTGTGAACTATCCGTTGGCAGAGCTATCTCCTGAATCGCTGTTTGCTTTTACCATGTACAACGTGTACCATAATGTCATGTTCCCCAAACAGCATGCGGCGCATGCCATTACTTCCTTGCACCAAACGCTTCCTCAAGTGCTTATGAAAGTTCAATCTGAAAAGATAGCCGCAGCGCCGACCGGTATCGGAGCGATGAAAGCAAAGAAAAGGGCAATGCCTAAGAAGGCAGCCTCGAGGACGAAAAGCTCAGAATCGAAGAAGAAATCTTCATCTCAAAAAGCACCAACCAAGACGACCCGTAAGCCTCTCAAACCCAATAAGGCATCTACGAAAAAAGTTATCAAGAAAGGCGCATTAAAACCAGTAAAAGTAAAGAAGAAAGTGACGAAGAAAGCGCCCGCCAAAAAGACGACAACAAACACAAAACGCAAATTACCCAAGATAAAGAAGC
>DNDO01000186.1:2264-6066 GCA_003484265.1 Anaerolineae bacterium | reverse complement strand
GCTGGCGCAATGGCGTTCAGCAGTGTGTTTGTGGTGACCAATAGTTTGAGGTTGAGAAGCATAAAGATATAAAACAAATTGGCGGCCATCAGCCGCTTTTTGTTTGGTGTATACTCCTCTTCTTGAGAGGATTGTATGCCGCAATATTTTACATTACAGGAAGCCAATGAAGCCTTGAAGACCGTCCGCCCATTGATGGATGAAATTCAGGCGATCCGTGAAAAGATACTTGCCAATCAGCCCGAAGCCTGGCCCGCCATTGAAAAGTCCGCGGGGAACGGGGGGAATAAAGCGTTGAGCAGGATGGTAGATGATTTTGAAAAACTGGACTCGCTCATTCACCAGATACTCGATACCGGCGCGCAGATAAAGGATATCAACATCGGACTGTTGGATTTCTCAGCGATGCGGGACGGGCGCGAAGTATATTTATGCTGGAAATATGGGGAGGGGGATATTGCCTTCTGGCATGATCTTGATGCGGGCTATGCGGGGAGACAGCCGATAGATTCCTTCTAACTCTAGGGGCGACCCGCCAGGAACGATGCAGATACCTTGCTATCACCTCACGGGTCGCCCCTACTTCTTGAAATATCTTATTTCGCTATTCTCCTCAACCCCACATATTGAAGGATCGCGAATACCAGCACGATATCCGCGATAATGGCGATTCCCCATTTGCCCGGTGAGGTGAAATTGACAAGGTTTGTAAAGATCAATATTGCGCTTCCCAACACCCAGACGAGATCGGCATAGACGGCGATATTCGCGAAGGCCATGTTGACAGGTTCTGATTTCGAAGAGGAGTAAAGTTGGTAGCCGTACAAGAGCAGACCCGCGCCGATCACAAAAATGATCCACGAAGCGGATATGCCGAGGAAGCTCGCGATGGCTTCCGAGAAAAGCACGAACGCGAGTCCGCTGGCGAATGAGAAAATGCTGTTTCCGTACAATGCGATTCTAAGCAGGGATGAATTGTTTGCTGACATGAGAGTCTCCTTTTGTGTTTTGATTTGACCCCATCATACAGAAAAGGAACTGCCATTGCCACGAAAAGCACTGCCATCTACTGCCAGTTATGCTCCCATAAATCATTTGCGATTAATTTTGCCGCAGCATTTTGCCAGTTGTGTAACGTCCGTTCGGGGACGAATGATTGGAACCATACGAGCGCGTCTTTTTCAAAACCAATTAAATCTTTTTCCTGCATACGGCTGTAAGGTCGCAAGCCCGCTATATACGGAAAAAACAAGGCGTTATAAAAGCGCCATTCGTCCGTTGTATCAAACTCCCTGTCGCTTTGCGGTTTGAGTTTCAAGATCGATTCCGATAACATCAGCTTTAATTCGTTTGCGCGGTTCAGTGTTGTATCGGGAGTGTTCTGTGACTTCAACCTTGATGCGATCACGGGAAGTTGTGTCAGTGGATTGGATGCCAGACGATTCAAATCTCCAAAATGACTCAATGCCCGACGTGTTAGGCGTGACCGTTCACCTTCATTCAATTTGTACAAATCAACTCCCGCGTCTTTTCTGGACAATATGCTTGATTCTGTTACAAGTCGCCTTTTCGCCTCCCGGATTGATGGTGTGTGCGAAAATGCGAATCCATCCAACATGGATTGCAGGGAACTGCCGAAGATCGCCACAAGTATCGATGCAATAACTGTTGTTGTTACCAGTAATTTCATTCCATCCGTAAGGCCGGTTTGGATGGCGATAGCAAATCCAACCTGCCCTGCAAATATGATCGTGATGATCGTTGTCAGCACCAGCGAACGCAGCATGTCTGGTAGAAGTGTCTCACCTTCGTCGAAAGCGTCGAACCAGGCAATACACAGACCGAGGAACAACAAGTCTATGCCAATGGCGGGGAGGACGTATTCACGCGGGAACCAATCTGCCGGAAAGACCAGGATGACTTCACCGAGACCGAAGAAGATCGTAGCGGTTAAAAGAATCCCTGCCACCTGCCTGGGCTGAAAAAAAGCGATGAAGTCCTGTATCAGGATAAGGGTCCATAAAAGAGGTGCGAGTCCGATAATGAGGGAAATCCAGAGGTAGGGAAAACCCTCGGAGGCGGATGGGATTAGGAGAAAGAATCCCCCAAGAAGGAGCGTCACTGGAATGAGAATCCACTTCCAAAGTTTGTACATGGCTGGATGGTTATCGATGATGCGCTGGTCGAGGTGCAGAATCCCGCCGACCCAAAAGACGGGCGGGAGCAATCGAAGTGCAAGCGAGATATTGTGCGAGTTGATGATCAGGGCTGCTGCAAAAAACAGCAGACCCAAACCCGTGAGCCGCAAACGAAGATGCGCGCCGCGCGCCAGCAGGAATAACCCGAGCCATGCCGAGAGCGCGAATGATATTAGGTTGATGTAGAACATGGAAGAATTATACTAAGGCAATTAAGGTGACAGTCAATTTTACTTAGAATCTCAAGGTGCATTAAAGGAATGCAAAATGACTGTCACTGAAACATAAGGAGACGAATGAATAAAGGTATTTTGTACGGAATTGGCGCATATGCGTTATGGGGGTTCTTCCCGATCTATTGGAAGTTGTTACACAATGTGCCTGCCTTGCAGGTGATCGGACATCGCATCGGCTGGTCGTTCATATTACTGCTGGCGTATATTGCCCTGCGCGGACAGTGGCAGGCATTCCGCGCATCCGCAATGAACTGGCGGACCATCGGCATTTATTCCATCGCGGCGGTCCTGTTATCGTTTAATTGGTTGATCTATGTCTGGGGAGTGAACGCAGGCTTCATTGTCGAGACAAGTCTCGGATATTTCATCAATCCATTGTTAAGCGTTTTGCTTGGCGTGATTTTTTTGCGCGAGCGGCTCCGCCCGATGCAATGGATTCCTGTTGGGATCGCTGCAGTCGGTGTTGCGTATCTCACTTTTGTCTACGGACGTCTGCCGTGGATTGCGCTTTCGCTTGCATTCACATTCGGTTTTTACGGATTCGTAAAGAAACTTTCCCCGCTCGGTTCCTTGCATGGACTTACGCTTGAAACAGGAATTGGGTTTCCAGTCGCGTTAGCCTATATTGCATTCGTCGGTTTTAGCGGTTCAGGTGCTTTCCTTCAAAACGGTATCCTGTTGGACCTCTTGTTGATCGGCGCCGGCGTTGTAACGACGATCCCGCTCTTGATGTTCGCATCCGCAGCGAGGCAAATTCCTCTAACGGTTGTTGGATTACTGCAATACATCGCGCCGTCGCTCCAGTTTCTTATTGGCGTCTTCGTTTACAAGGAGCCGTTCGATCAAGCGCATTTCACCGGGTTTGCCATTGTCTGGCTGGCGCTCATTATATTCGCGGTTGAAAGTTACACAGCGAATCGAGCGCGAGCGAAAATACGACCGATCCCGATTATGGAATAAAGAAAAAAATGCAGGGATGGGTACCTGCTCATCCCTGCATTTTTATGGGACCCAAATTCTCAAATTTCCTTGTGAACCTGCTCCGACGAAAATTCTCCCATTCAAAACTGTCACTGTGAGATTGGTTGTCAGGACTCCATCCAAGGGCAGAGCAGCGATAACCCCGTCAAGTGAAATGAGTCCGAGATTGGTGTGTGTTTGGTCAGGTGCAAGCAATTCGGCGATGCCGTCATTGTTGAAATCACCTGCAATTGCTGAATCCAGATTGCGTGAACCCATGGAGTGGGTGCTGAAACCCCTGATCTCTCTGGCGCTAATTAATTTCCCGTCATTGTATAGAAAAAACTCGACGATTCCTCCAATATGCGGCGTGCGGACATCGACGAGAAGAGGTGGTTCGCCCGCCTC
>DNDO01000186.1:0-2014 GCA_003484265.1 Anaerolineae bacterium | reverse complement strand
GTGGTCCCCCCGCCTCGAATTCTGCAACGGCGATTTGATGCCGCCAGCGATGACCGAGTCCGATGGGCGGAGTTTCAGCAAGCAGCATTCCATCTTCGCGGTAGACAACGATCCGCGCGCCAGATCGGTCGTTGCTCAACGTGACGATAATATCCTTCACGCCGTCATTATCTAAGTCAGCCCAAATGGGGGACAAGCCTTCGATGACATCCGGAGCTTCGATGAGAATAGTTTGCATTACTCGTAGTTTTGGCGATGTTTCGACCAACGTAATGGCAGAGGCTTCGATTGCATCTCCGAGCACGCCGTGGTTGTAGCGATCCGTAGGCTGGGTAAGAATTAACAGTCGGTTGTTTTCGTCCATCAGAATGCGCGAATCGATCAAGGCGTTGATGGGCAGGCGCGTTTGAGAGATTGAATTGCTGGAGACAAGGTCGCCGTTCGAGGCTATGTATATGAGGTTGTTTCCAATCAATATTGGATTTGTGTGTTGGGATGCGTCGCTCGGCGGGGTGATTAACTGAATATCGGCCTCAGTCACTGCCAAAACTGGAGGCAATCCCGCAGGCAGAATATTCGTTGAAATGTCGAAAGGCTCAAAGGATTGCCCCGATATTTTGAATGCCAGCGCTTTGCCGTCGTTCATGATCGCTGTCAAAACAACGCCATCTTTAAACGGCGCGCTCACGAGCCAGGTTGGTTTGCCGTCCAGTGGAATATCCAAGGTCGTAGCATCTAACAGGTCTGTTGTGCCGTTGATAACATGATTGCCGGTCAGATCGTTTTGCGTTGTATACAGTGTCGCTTGCTCAAGTACAATTGGTGTGTGAGATGTTATTGGTATCGGAACCATTGTTGCCTCGGCTTGCGGTACGTTGTCCGACCTATGTTCGTTTGCAGAACCGCAGGCTGTGAGCAATGTCAATAAAAACCCACTGGCAAAGAATTTCAACTTCCGTATCATAACCAAACCTCGAATGCTCGGCGCCTTAAACTAATCTCTAAAGGAAAAGCATATCATGAAAATATTATTTATCGGCGGCACAGGTATCATCAGCTCGGCGTGCGCAGAACTTGCAGTCTCACGCGGGCATGAACTTTTTATTTTGAACCGCTCGGTCTCGACGAAATACCCACTGCCCGATGGCGCAACTCTCCTCAAGGGCGACATCCACGCGGACGAAGCGCATCTTGCCTCGCTTGTGGCTCACCATCGTTTCGACGCAGTTGTGGACTACATTGCCTTTTCTCCACACGACATCGAGCGCGACCTGCGTCTCTTCCGCGATAAAACGGATCAGTTCGTATTCATCAGCTCAGCATCTGCGTACCAAAAACCTGTGAAGAATTACCTGATCACCGAAGAGACCCCGCTTGAGAACCCGTATTGGGAGTATTCGCGCAACAAGATCGCATGTGAAGAATTGTTGATGAAGGAATTTCGCGAGCACGGCTTCCCCGCCACGATCATCCGCCCATCGCATACCTATGGATATTCACAGATTCCGTTCGGTGTGTCCTCTTGGCGCGACCCGTGGACTGTGATCGACCGCATGAAAAGAGGGAAGAAAGTCATCGTTGCTGGGGACGGAACGTCGCTTTGGGTGTTGACGTGGAACGCCGACTTTGCCAAGGGATTGGTCGGGTTGTTGGGTAACCCAAGAGCCATTGGCGAGGCGTTCCAGATCACGTCAGATGAGGTTCTCAGTTGGGATCAAATCCATCTCGAAGTGTACCAGGCTCTCGGCTTGAAACCGAACGTGATCCACATCCCATCCGATTTCATTGCAAGGTTCGACGAACATGCCGTGGGAAGTCTAATCGGTGACAAATCCAATAGCGTAGTGTTCGATAATAGCAAGATAAAATCGTTTGTGCCCGATTTCAACTGCGAAGTGGTTTGGGCGCAAGGCGCGCGTCGCTCATTGGCGTGGTTCGATGCCCACCCTGAATTTCAGACAGTTGACGAGGACGCCAACGCCCTATGGGATAGGATTATCGCGGAATATGAGAA
>DNDO01000227.1:18393-19962 GCA_003484265.1 Anaerolineae bacterium | reverse complement strand
CCATGTCAAAACTCGATTGGCTTACTCAAGAAATTGACGGTCTGAAAGAACAAGGCTTATACAACCACATCCGCACGATCGGCTCGCCGCAGGGCGCATGGCTGACGGTTGACGGAAAGAACGTACTCAACTTTTGTTCGAACAATTACCTCGGGCTGGCAAACCACCCAAAGTTGGTGGAAGCGGCAAAAGAGGCGACAAAAAAATATGGCGTCGGTCCCGCTGCGGTGCGCTCGATCGCCGGCACTATGGACTTGCACGTTCAACTAGAACAGCGCCTCGCCAAATTCAAGGGTGCGGAGGATGTCATCACCTTTCAATCGGGCTTCACCGCCAATCTTGGAACCATCCCTGCGCTGGTTGGCAAAGGTGACGTGATCTTTTCCGACAGATTGAATCACGCTTCAATCATTGACGGGTGCCGCCTCTCGGGCGCGAAGATCGTTGCCTACGAACATAACGATGCAGGCGCATTGGAGGACGCGATCAAAGAACACGCTTCCAACTTCCGCCGCGCCTTGATCGTCACGGACGGCGTCTTCAGCATGGACGGCGACGTCGCCCCCCTGCCCGCCCTGTATGAAGTCGCCAAAAAATATGACATCATGCTCATGGTGGATGACGCTCACGGAGAAGGCGTGCTTGGCAAAGGCGGACGCGGTATCGTCGATCATTTCAATCTGCACGGAAAAATTGACGTGGAAGTCGGCACAATGTCGAAGGCTTTTGGCGTAATGGGCGGCATGGTCGCGGGCAAAAAAGAGATTATCGAATGGTTGCGTCAACGCGGACGACCGTTCCTGTTCTCGTCGGCGGTCACCGCACCCGATGCAGCGGCATGTCTGGCGGCAGTGGACTTGCTCGAAGAATCAACCGAGTTGGTGGATAAACTCTGGGCAAACGCCAAATTCTTCAAGGAAGAGATGGGTAAACTCGGCTTCGACACAGGCGCGAGCGAAACACCCATTACACCCGTCATGCTCGGCGATGCGCCTCTCGCGCAACAATTCAGCCGCGATCTCTTCGAAGAAGGCGTCTTCGCGATGGCAATCGGATTCCCCACCGTGCCGCAAGGGAAGGCGCGCATCCGCGTGATGATCTCCGCCGCGCACGACAATGACGATCTCGGCAAGGGCTTGGATGCGTTTGCGAAGGTAGGAAGAAAATTAGGAGTGATAAAATAAAGGCGACAAGGGAAGTTCCTTTCGAGTATCACTTTATGTAACCGAGTGTTACAACTTATTAGTCGAGCCAATGAATTACGAAAGAAAGGGAAAATATCATGGCTATAAAACTGATCTATCCAGTAAAGGGCCCAATCACGCAGCTATTTGGAGAAAACCCCCAATTCTATAAACGATGGGGATACGCCGGTCACAACGGCATCGATTGGGGCATCCCAAACGGGACACCCATCGTAGCCGCGGCAGATGGCACTGTCGATAAAGTGGGCTTCGAAAATGGCGGCTATGGAAACTTTGTAAAAATGTCACACATGGATGGCAAAACAAAATACTATACCTATTACGCCCACCTGCACAGCACTTCTGTAAAGGCGGGCCAAAAGAT
>DNDO01000227.1:8062-18146 GCA_003484265.1 Anaerolineae bacterium | reverse complement strand
CTCCACTTTGGGATAAAAATTGACGGAAAGAATCCCGCCTACAAAGGCTACCTCGATCCCATGCCTTATCTCACCGGGACCGCTCCTTCAACGCCCACCTCACCCACTGCGCCCGGAACTGACTCTGCCCCTCAAGCACCTGCCATCCCAGGCGCGATCGTCGGTGCGATTGACCTGCCTAAACTTGACTTTGAGGTCATCTTCGACGGCGTCAACGTAAGATCGGGACCCGGCATCGAATATACGATCCTTGAACAATTAAAGATAGGCACAAAGATAAAAGGGACGCGCATGCATTCATGGAGCGCATGGGCCGAGTTCGAGCCCGGTCAATGGAGCGCCATGACCTTCAACCTGGTAGCCTACATGAAAGTGGTTAAAAGCGGCGCATTGAACGACCGCCCTGTAAGCAGAACAAGCGGCGCCATTCAACTTCCCAGCCTTGAAATGGAAGTTATGAACGACTTCCTCCGGGTTCGCAACGCCCCCGACACAACCGCTCCACAGGTTGCGCAATTGAATGCAGGAGATAAGGTCACCGGCAGACAGATGCATGCCGGGCGCGCCTGGATCGAATTCGGAAAAGATAAATGGGTTGCATTAACTTTTGAAGGCACACAATACTTGAAGTTTGTATAACCAAACCTTATTCAAAAAAGTAAAAGCGGCGTTTTCTACGCCGCTTTTACTTTTAATTATCATTGTTCTTCCTCCGCTTTTTTCTTCCCCGCATAATCAAACTCTCGATCCACGCCGCGAGCGGTTCAGGCGGCGGATAACTTTGCACTTCAAATAATTCATTCCCAGATAAAGACAACACTCGGTTCGCCGCTTCGAGTCCCGTCACACAGGCGCGTTCCAAAAAGAAGGATGGATTTTGCAGCCAGACCCAATCACCCGCGCAAAAGAAATTCTCCCAGGGCGTATCCACACCCAGATGCGTTCCGCGCGAACCCAACGCGGGCAGCGTATGGGTTGCGGCGTTGCGTTGCAAATGCGGCTTGATGAGATGTCCCTTCAACTCGGGGAAGGCGCGGTAAATATCCGTGAGCACGTTCGTGATCAAGACCGCATCCGATTGCGCAAGCACCTCGTCTGGTCCATACACATGCACTTCGATGCATGAGCCGTCCGTCTCGTTGTGCCATTTTATATACGAGTCGTAAATTTTATCCAGCCAAAAGAAGTTATGCATGATAAAGTCACCGCTGAAGATTCCAGATTCAGGAGTCTTCCGCGGTGATTTTCTAAACCACAAACGGATCACGGCGTGACCGATTCCTTGGGGAAAGAATAAATCGTCAGATTGGAAACTGTTCTTCATGATGGTTTCAGCCGAGGGTGAGTCTGAAGCGAGGATGACATAAGTTGCTTTTACCTCTTCGTGGACATGATCCGACTCAAAATAAGCGATCCAATCCCCATCCCTTGTTATCCGCTTCACACGTGACGTATATCTTATCTCACCTCCGAGACTCTTGATCTTTGCTGACAGATTCTCAATGACCTCGCCGCTCCCGTTGGGAAGATAATCGAACGCCCAGGCATCGCGCCGCATGACCGTGTAAAAACGCAGGAACGCCAGAAAGCCAGCCAGCGGAACTTTATCGGGATCGGTCGAAAGCCCATTACGCGTGAGACCAAAGAACAGCGCGCGCATCGCAGGACCCCAACGCTTAAGCGACTCGCCAAACGTGAGCCCCTCAAGAGGCTGATCTTCTACAAAGGGATCGATACCAATTGCCATGAGAATCGTTGACCACACACTGAAGATGCCCGCCCAATCACGGGGATCGAGCATCAGCCAAAATTGTGGCAGTAAAAAAAGCTGGATGTAATGAAGCGGCGCGGGTAGTTTGCTGCGTCTAATCACTGACCCAATTGGCGCGCGTCGGACGAGGTTATTCGCACGATAAATCCATTGCTCTTCATTGGCAGGCATCAGTTGCGGAAGAATCTCATGCCTTTTGAGCATGTACTTGAGGTTCACATATGACGACCAGATGCCATGCACGCCATGTTCAATTGAAAAACAATGACCGTTAATGAAGACATCATCCTTGCCAGATAACCGCCCGCCAGCGCGTTCACCCGCTTCGAGGATGAGCGGTTTGAGTCCGCGTTCGGCAAGGTGGAGGGCGGCGGTTAGACCTGCAACTCCCCCGCCAACAATGATGGCATCGTAGTGGTTTTTCATCGAGGTGATTATATGTCAGAAGCCTCCTCGGTGGATTCGATACCTTCGTACTCAACCACCAGACTTTTCCTCTTGACAAAAATATATATACACCGTATATTTACAGCGTATATTTTATAAGGAGTCAACATGGTCAGACCCGTCAAGAAGAAGCAAATCCCCAACCTAGACGAAGCCATCAAGGACACTGCGTGGAAACAGATCGCTGAATTCGGGGCACCTGCCCTATCGCTACGTGCTATTGCACGCGAGTTGAAGATCACCGCGCCTGCCATCTACAACTACTTCCCTGACCGCGACGCGCTGGTCACTGCGCTCATCATTGACGCGTTCACTTCCTTTGGAGATTCACAGCTTGACGCAAAAGAATCCGTAGACGAGATGGATCACGCGGGTAGGGTGAAAGCCATTGGAGTTGCATATCGAGATTGGGCACATGCTTACCCACAGAGATATCAGTTGATCTTCGGCGCTCCAATCCCTGGGTATCAGGGAGCGCCCGAGAAAATTCTTCCATCATCAACTCGTTCGATCAGCGCATTGTTCAGCGTTGTAGAAAATATTAATATGGCAGAGAGACTCAAGGTTGATTCGTACCCCGAAGTAAAAAGTGAATACATGCCACATTATGACGCGTGGAAGGAACATGTTGGCGATGTGCATCCTTTGTCCGTGTTTGTAGCAATGCTCATATGGTCACGCGTGCATGGCATCGTGTCACTTGAAATTCAAGGCAACCTGCCCCCCTTCGGCAAAAGAGGCGACTCTCTCTATCTCGCAGAGTTGGACTTTATCGTAAGTCAATTTATCAAGGAGTAGGATATGAGCAATATATTCAATGGTCGTTATACAGCAAAGACAGACGAACCTTTCGTCGTCTTTCTGATCGGGATGCGCATCAATAAGTGGTGGCGTTTCGACAAATGGATACCTGTCGCCAATGCAATGGGTCCGATGTTACAGACCCTGTACACTCATCCCGAAAAAGGGTTTCTACACGCGGAATTCTTCTGGAACTTTAGCGGACCATGCATCATCCAATACTGGCGCTCGTTCGAAGATCTTGAGAATTTTGCCCGCAATCCGTCCGATCTTCATCTTGGACCGTGGAAAAAATTTAACCAAGGCGTTGGAAATGACGGCACAGTGGGAATCTGGCACGAGACGTATGCAGTGAATCCTGGTCAATACGAAGTGATGTATGGCAACATGCCACGCTTCGGTCTTGCCGCCGCAACAGAACATATCCAAATTGCGAGTCACCGTGAGACAGCCCGCAAAAGACTCTTGAGCAATGAAACCAATGAACTAATATCAAAATCCAAATTTGAGGTAATGAATGACGTCAACTAATCATGTTGTTTTAGGAACAGGCGCAATCGGGCGCGCAATAGCTGAAGAACTTATTAATCGCCGCGAATCTGTCTGCATGGTGAATCGGTCGGGGAAAATGGACGAAGCCCCTGCTGGGGTGGATGTGGTGGCGTCAGATCTTTATGACCAAGCCAAAGTCCGCGAAGTGACGCGGAATGCGAAGGTGGTGTATCAATCAGCCCAGCCGAAATATTCCGAGTGGGCACAAAAATTTCCCGCCTTACAGAAATCCATCATTGACGGGTTGACGGACAGCAAGGCGAAACTTGTCATCGTTGAGAATATGTATATGTACGGCGATACGAATGGAACGCCGTTAACGGAAAATATGCCCTACAATGCACACACGCGAAAAGGAAAAGTGCGCGGCGAGATAAGCACAGCCGCCTTTGAGGCGCATCGTGCCGGAAAGGTACGCGTCGCGGCGGGACGTGGCTCGGATTTCTTTGGAGCGTGGGGCTTGCCAACTGCCGTAATGGGAGAACGGACATTTTACCCAATGCTGGAAGGGAAAGCCGCCCAATTGATCGGAAATGTGGATATCCCTCATACACACACCTACATCCCTGACTTTGGCAAGGCGCTTGTTATTCTTGGCGAACGCGATGAAGCGGATGGACAAACCTGGCACGTGCCCAATGATATGCCGCGAATCACGCAACGCGAAATGGTTGCAATAATCGCCGAAGAAATGGGTGTGGAGCCGAAGTTAAGCAGTATGGGTAAACTGATGATGTGGATGGGAGGCTTCTTTATCCCGGAAGCAAAAGAGGTGGTTGAGATGATGTACGAGTTCGAAAAGCCTTTTATTGTGGATTCGACAAAATTCGAATCGACTTTCAACATGAATGCCACGCCAATGCGCGAAGCGATCAAGAGAACGGTGGCTTGGTATAAGAGCCATCCGCTAAAATATAGATGATTGAAAGGAGATAAACAATATGCTAACCGCTTTTATGGCATTTTTTCACCACGTATTCGCGTTCACATTGACAGCATGTCTCGTGTACGAGTTCGTCGCCTTTCACAAGAATATGTCAATTGATGAGATGCGGCGGATCCAACGCGTCGACCTGGCCTACGGAATATCGGCTGGTTTGCTACTTGTCGTTGGTTTGTTGCGTGTGTTCTTCTACGAAAAAGGCTTGAACTTTTATATTCAAAGCCCATTCTTCTGGGTGAAGATGGCAACGTTCTTGATCGTTGGATTGCTGTCTATAGACCCGACGATTCGTTTTGTCCGCTGGAATAAATTCCTTAGTCAGAATCAGACTCCACCACTGAGCGATGCGGACGCAAATCGCACACGCCGCATCCTTTGGCTGGAAATGGCTGGGCTGACAGTCATCTTGTTATCTGCGGTATTCATGGCGCGCGGTATCGGAATTGGTTAACGAGATGTCAATTTGCAAAAACAGGATAGGCTTCTCGCCTATTCTGTTTTTGTTTTAATCATGACATTTATCCCTTATCAACTTCCACCCATGCAAGTATGATGTTAATATGTCGCACAAGCATGAAGAACACAAGGATTTGATGGAACAGCGCGCATCGCTCACAAAGTTTGCGTGGCTTTCCATCGGCGCGGCTCTTGCTACCATCACACTTAAAACGGGCGCGTACATTCTCACAGACTCGGTGGGGCTATTATCAGATGCAATTGAATCGTTTGTCAATCTGGCAGGCTCGGTGATGGCATTAATTATGTTGACCATCGCGGCACGTCCAGCGGATGAAAGCCACGTGTATGGACACAGCAAGGCGGAATATTTTGCAAGTTTCATCGAGGGCTTGTTGATCCTAAGCGCGGCGATTGGGATCATGGTCACGGCTATACAACGTTTTTTTCAGCCTCGTCCGCTTGAACACTTGGGATTGGGGTTGAGCATCACCGTCGCCGCATCGTTGATCAATTTATTTGTTGCGCGGATTCTTTTGAGAGCAGGCAAAGGACGCCGCTCCATCACACTTGAAGCGGATGCACGCCACTTAATGACGGATGTATGGACCTCCGTCGGCGTGGTCGTTGCTGTCGCGCTAACGGGATTGACAGGCTGGCATGTTCTCGATCCGCTCATCGCGGTTCTTGTTGCAATAAACATTCTTTGGACTGGATACCAGCTTATCGATCATTCTGTCGCAGGTCTCATGGATGCGGCATTACCTGAAAGCGACCTGGCGGCAATCGAAACTGTCATGGGGAAGTATCGGAAAAAGAAAGTAAGTTTCCACGCATTGCGTACACGTCAAGCCGCAGCGCGCAGGTTTATTTCGGTGCATATGCTCGTACCTGGCAAATGGACCGTCCACGATGCACACCATATCGCGGAGGATTTCGAGGCAGACATACGCACAGCATTGGGAGGCGTGGTCACGGTCTTTACTCATCTCGAGCCTGCAGAGGATGAGCTTTCGATGGAAGATATTCATCTGGATCGTTGAAGGTTTCCAGGGACATTGTTATGTCAAAATAGCAGCTCATAGGACGGGATATATTGAGCAACCAGTTGCTTCCAAGCTCATAAAAACTTATTCAAAAGTGCCATTTTAGTATTAAATCTAATGTAAAAAATACTTGACATCATGTAAAAAATATATTACCATGTAGAAGTCAGATAACTTATGACAAAAATCAAACGAATCGAGGAAAACATGTCATTTCAGGAAAAAAACATTACCGTGTCGTTGGTGAACTTCTCACTAATTTTGATCTATTTTTCGATCAGGGTGATTCAAATGCTTCAAAACGGCAGCTTTACTCCGGAAAGTATCTTCCGCCTTTGGGGTATTACCATCGTACTCGCCATTATTGTGACGATCATAGGAACTATTCTTACGCATATTGTTTCCGCGATCATCGAGGCAATAATAACGGGCGATGAAAACCCAAAAGTTGATGGCGCTGCCGATGAGCGCGATCAACTAATTGACCTGAAAGGGACGAAGGTAACATATACCGTCTCATCCACCGGAGTATTCTTCGCAATGCTTGCGTTCGTATTTGGTCAACCTCCGCTGGTAATGTTCTCACTGCTTATCTTCGCTGGCCTGGCAGCGCAAATTGTCGGGGACATTTCAAGGTTGGTACTTTACCGAAGAGGATTCTAATATGGTCAAACGCCACCTCAACAATAACATTCGGAAACTACGTTTCGAACACGCTGAGATGACCCAGCAGCAACTGGCTGAGCAAGTCGGTGTGACCCGCCAGACGATAATTGCCATGGAACAATCCAAGTACTCCCCCACGCTGGAATTGGCTTTCAAAATTGCCGTGGTCTTCGGCGTGACCGTTGACGATGTGTTTTCCTACAATCCTGATGACGAAACTTAATAAAAATAAATCAAAGACAAAAGGACCTAACAAATGAATGCAATTGTGTTTACTCAATATGGACCACCAGATGTTCTCGAGCTGAAAGAAATAGCGAAACCATTGCCCAAGGATAACGAGATCCTAATACGAATCCATGCAACACCGGTAAACTTCGGAGATGTTACTGTCAGAAACATCAAAGAAAAAATGACCCTTCGTAAGTGGTGGATGCCGACACCCTTCTGGCTTCCTGCACGAATGGAGTTTGGTTTCAATAAACCACACAAAAGCAAAACCATCCTGGGCAGTGACCTGGCTGGAGTCGTTGAAGCGACAGGCAAGGATGTTACAAAATTCAAAGTAGGTGATGAAGTGTTCGCGTACCGAAGTTCCACAATGGGAGCTAACGCAGAATACCTCTGCATGCCAGAAAATGGACTGATAGCGCTCAAACCAAGGAATATGAGCTTCGCGGAGGCCGCGGCCGTACCTTATGGGGCGTTGACCGCGCTGAACCTTCTGAAAAGAGTGGACATCCAGCCTGGTCAAAAAGTTCTGATCAATGGCGCGTCCGGGAGCATCGGCTCGGCAGCAGTCCAACTTGCTAAACATTTTGGTGCGGAAGTGACTGGCGTATGCAGTTCTGCTCGAGTGAATATGGTAAAAACCCTCGGTGCAGATCATGTCATTGACTACACCAAAGAAGACTTCACCCAGATCGGTGAGACGTATGATCTTATCTTTGACATTTTGGGCAAGAGTTCATTTTCTAAATGCAAAAACTCACTCACACCAAATGGACGTTACCTCTTAGCTACCTTCAAGACGAGACATCTTTTTCAAATGTGGTGGACAAGCCTTAAAGGCGGTAAGAAAGTCATTTGTGCCATGTCAGATGAAAAGACGGAAGGGCTAATACGAATCAAAGAACTCGTAGAGGCAGACGTAATAAAAACAGTGTTAGATCGCTCATTTCCGCTCGAACAGACTGCCCAGGCACATAGGTATTTTGAATCAGGGCGCAAAAAGGGAAACATTGTCATCACTATAGATCATAGTGACAAGAATATATAAATAGAATTGGAGATAAAATGACCAACCTACTAAATAATACAGCAAAACGAACCGCACATCTGGCAGGGTTCCTATACCTGCTTCTCATACCTTTTGGATATTTTGGAGTGACATATATTCCTGCAGCGCTCGAGGTATCGGGGGACATGGCAGCAACAATAAGCAACATAACTGCTTCTGAATCCATGTACCGCCTGAGTATGGCTAGTACATTCATAATGAACATCGTCAGCATTGTGCTTGTTCTTGTTCTATACAAACTTCTCAAACCAGTTGGGATGAGCACCTCGGTTTATATGGTCGTATTTCTATTGCTCGGTGCTGGAATTTCAATGCTCAATGAAATCAATCATTTTGCCGCGCTAGCTTTGAGCGGCATTGACGCTGCGGCATTATTTACCGTAGAGCAATCGCAATATTTCGTGCGGCTATTTCTTGATCTACATGAATACGGTTCTTATATCGCAGCAATATTCTGGGGTCTTTGGCTCTTTCCTTTGGGATATTTGATCTTCAAGTCTAACTTTTTGCCAAAATTCCTTGGCGTTTTATTGATAATCGCAGGGATCGGTTATGTTCTGGATAGTTTTATTCTTTTCCTGGTGCCACATTATGGAATACCGAACATCACAAATTACACTTTCGTTGGTGAGATCACGATCTTATTATGGCTTTTAATTAAAGGTGTAGATGTTGAACAGTGGAAGAAACGAGCACTCGAATCTAAATCAACATAACTGATAAGGGACAAGCCTGAATATGGATAATAAAAACCTAATCAGACAACTAATCCAGGCAGGCTATAGATCCAACTATCGTTCTATAAACACCTAATCTAAGGTATCATCATTAATTAAGATGCCAAAAAAGGAAAAAGTAAACATTATGAAAGCAATTCGCTATTACAACTACGGTTCGCCCGATGTTCTAAAACTTGAAGATGTAGAAATGCCCACACCAAACGACGAGCAGGTCTTGATCAAAGTCCATGCGGCGTCTGTCAACTCGTTCGAACATAGGCATCTTCGAGCGACGCCGTTTCTCATCCGCATCGAGAACGGATTGTTCAAGCCGAAGAATCCAAAACTCGGCGCGGATATTGCAGGGACAGTGGAAGGGGTCGGGAGCAAGGTCACACAATTCAAGGTCGGTGATGAGGTGTTTGGAAACATCGGCTATGGCGGATACGCAGAGTATGTATGCTCGCGTGAGAACAAAATCGCGCACAAGCCAGCCAGTATTTCATTTGAAGTTGCCGCGGCTTCACCGATGGCGGCGCTCACCGCCCTGCAGGGCTTACGCGACAAAGGACAAATTCAAGCGGGTCAAAAGGTGCTTATCAACGGGGCGTCAGGTGGTGTAGGGACATTCGCTGTGATGATCGCCAAGTATTACGGAGCGGATGTGACCGGCGTTTGCAGCACGCGTAACCTTGAGATGGTACGCTCGATCGGTGCGGACCAGGTCATTGATTATACAAAAGAAGACTTCACTCAAAACGGGCCGCAATACGACTTGATCTTCGATATTGCGGCAAACCGTTCGGTCTTCGCCTACCAGCGTGCACTAACCCCAAAAGGGAAGTATGTAAAGACAGGCTTTTCAACTATCCCCCACATGCTGCATATCGTCTTACTGGGAGAACGTGTCGCAAAAGGCGAACAACGCATCTTCAACATGGGACTGGCCAAGGTCAACCAGGCAGACCTGACATTTATTGGTGAATTACTCGCATCAAAGAAGATCGTACCAGTGATAGACAAGGTCTACCCACTTAGTGAGACCTCCCAGGCGCTTCATCAATTTGAGAAAGTACACGCGCAAGGGAAGATCGTAATTACCGTGGCTTAAAGAAGAAACGGATCATTCAAGGTGGCAGTTATCTTTGCGAAGTACTCCCAAAGTGGAGCGAAGGGGTTAAAGATGACTGCCGCTTTATGTTTTATCGATTCCAATTTAGGCGTATAATGCCGTGGATAAGGAGTTCCACGGAATAGTTCTATCTAACAACCCGACGACATACTAAAGACATTCCAAAAAATATTATTTAATGAAACAAACCTTCGGCACCATTAAGACCCAGGCTTTTAGGAGAGGTTTCGCTGGGTGGTACGTAATCGGTC
>DNDO01000227.1:0-7826 GCA_003484265.1 Anaerolineae bacterium | reverse complement strand
CGTAATCGGTAATCTCTGGTCTATTTCGTTGATTATTTTTATTACACACGTTCCACAGTTTATTGCGTTCTTTGGACTCCCGATAGTTACAGCGACTATCATTAGTGTTCTATTAATGTTGGGAAGAAATCGTATTGCATATGGAATCGTGACTGCAGTAATCACTAATATACTGATATACGCAATTATTTCTTTTGGATTTTCAGACTTTCCCTTAGACTCGTTACAGGATTATTTGGATGTCTTCTCTGTCATATTATTATTCGGAGTGAATCTTCCACTCCCATTTGGATTGTTTTTAGCAGTTTCCAATTAATCATCTTATTGATCGATTAAATAATATTATGTTCTTACCCTGTATTTTCCTTTTTCATGCATCATGCCGAAAATTGTGCGGAAATAACCGACCTAAAAATTTATAATGAGCAAGTCTTCTATTCTAGACCCTGAGCAGATTGTCTCAAATGCCAAAGTTCGGTTAAGAGGCAAGGTTTCACACCGATGAATGGCAATATAAAGGGAAAAGATAGAAAGCGAATGAATAAAGTCTGACGTATTGGAAAAGGTTTTGGGGTGTTTATATTTGGGAAGTTAATAAATCGAAATCATATATAGTTTTCAGTCCATGTGCAACTTTCCACCTCCCCATTACCACTAACGCGAACAGTTAGCCTTCCCTCCACACCGTAAAATCTTTCAAAATCGAACCACCGATAAACTCGCGCAAGAGCGAATTATCGGGCACGAGATTCGCATCCAGAGGCAGGAACCATTCAAGGAACGCCAGCAGTCGTTTGGCTTCGATGTATTCGCGAGTACCGTGGGGTACCTGCCGCAATAACGGTTCTGCAAACGGCTTCAACGCCGCCATCTCATACGCCAGCGCCGAGTTGAACATCACATCCGCATTCTCCTGATATGGGAAGATATGCCGCTTCTCGCCGCGCCGCACCGACTCCCAGTGCGCGATCGTATGCGACGCGTTATAACCGCGCTCACGCGCATCCCGCACAATGCGCCGAATAAGGCGAGTGTCCGTTGTGGAAACGCGGTTATGGCGATCCAGATTCAACTGGGTAAGGGCTGAGACGTAGATCCGCAGCGCTTCACCCCTCAAACTTTCAGGGATGAGATGCGGGTCCATGCCATGTATACCCTCCATGATGATCGGTTGTCCCTTTTGTAATTGAATGATGTGCCCAGCCTCGCTCATCCCCGACTTGAAGTTGTATCGCGGCAAATGAACTTCTTCTCCCTTTATCAGTCGCGGCAACTGCTCCCATAGCAGAGGCAGGTCGAGGGCTTCGATCGACTCGAAATCAGGCTTGCCGTCTTCGCCCAGCGGAGTCTTATCACGGTCGAGAAAATAATTATCCAATTCAAGCGGGAAAGGCGAAATGCCCAATGCCAGCAGTTGAATGGTCAGCCGCCGCGCAGTGGTGGTCTTGCCCGATGACGACGGACCCGCGATCAAGATCAAGCGGCTCTGGTCGAGGCGGCTCGCAATCAGGCGAGCAATGTCGGATAAATTCTGTTCGTGAAAGGCCTCAGAGACCAGCACGATCTCATCCACACGTCCCTCTTGAATGGCATCGTTCAAGGCGCCGACATTATCGATCCCCAAACGCGCAAGCCAGCCGCCATATTGACGGAACGCATTCAACAGCTTGGGGTATTCGGGGACAGGTAAAAGATCATTGGGCTTGTGCCTGCGCGGATAACTCAATGTAAAACCGCCCTCCGTCCCCATGATGTCGAACATATGCAAATATCGCGTGGACGGCACCATGTAACCGTGGTGATAATCCATGTGGTCTTCGAGGCGGTACATTGTAAGGTAATCTTTTTTGCGATGTTTGAGCAGTTGGACCTTGTCTTCAAATCCTTTGGAACGAAAATACTCAATGGCTTCCGCCAACGGGATTTCCCTGCGCTCGAACGGAAGATCAGCTTCGATCAATTCGTTCATACGCTTTTTCAACGCTTCGAGTTCGAGAGCGGTCAGCGCGTCACGACCCGATACATCACAGTAATACCCTCCTGATGCGACAGAATGGTCAACAAATAGAATCCCCACGGAAAATAGATCGGAGAACGCCTTTTCGAGGAGGAAGGTCAGGGAACGGCGGTAGATGCGCGCTCCGTCGGCAGAGTTCATAAGCACGGGTTCGACCTTCGATTCCATCATGATCGAATAATTCAACTCGCGCAATTCGCCGTTGACGATCGCCCCCACCACCTGAGCCTCATACTCAACCGAAGACAAAAACTCCCCCACCGCCGCCCCGCGTGGACCGGATAATACGTGTCCACCAGGGAGGTGAATTTCAACTTCAGTACGAACGGAAATGGTTTTTATTTTGTTTTTCATGATTTTGGATTTCATAGGGGCGGGGTCGCCCCGCCCTTTCTATCGTATCGTCAACACAGGGCGAGAACCCCTCGCCCCTACATAATTTGGTTATGCCAATTTCTTCAACAACATCTCGGGTTTCTTCGCAAACTCTTCCAACGGAACTTCCTGATTCGTCAAGGCCAGGAGTGTATCGGTCAATACTTTATTAACTGGCGTGGGAACGTTATGTTTCTCTCCCGCACGGACGACTTCGCCGTGCAGATAGTCTACTTCACTTTTGCCTCTCGCGGAGTGCAGGTCAATATGAAAGGACGGCATCTTCGCGCCGCGGCCTGCCCCGGCGGCACGTCCCAATAGCGGACGGGACAACCACAACGGCAATTTTGTCGCAAACGCCAACGCTTTTACGGGAGTTCCCGGCAGGTCAACGACTTCGCATCCCTGCGCTTCCATTACAGCGAGACATTCCTTCAACATGCCAATTTCAATCTTATATAGGTCTCTATTTGCAAAGACTTCGCCTGCTGTCATATCAAGAATGGCAGACGTTGGGTTCGCGATCAGATTGGTTAGCATCTTCGACCATTTCATCGAAGACGCATTTTCAAACAATTGCGAGTTTAGGAGCGCCTTGTTCATCGCATCGTTCAGTTTTTCTGAAAGCGCGTGTCCCTTAGCGACGCCGACGCCTCGCAGTTTCTCGAGGACAATGTCGCCCGCTCCTCTTCTTCCGATGGCGGTGGTCACAGTGCCATAAATAACCTTGTCTGCGCCGAGGGCTTCGGCGATGGCGGGTTCGTTCGCCACTCCGTTCGAGAGACACAGAATCGGCGGCATTTTGTCCGCGAAAGGTTTAATGTCCTCCAATGCGGATCGGGTGTCGAAGGATTTCAGGGCGAACAACGCCAGATCGAACGGTCCATAGCGAAGCGCATCTTCGAGGGAGGTCACGATCACGAAAGCGGATGGGTCCACTCGTGCGGCATCCTGGGTCTTGCGTCTCTTATCGAGCGTCAGGTCAAGGCGCAATCCCTTTTCGCGCAATCCATCGACCTTTTTCTGTCTCTCAATAAAAACGATCTGGTGCCCCGCTAGAATTAGGCTTCCACCTATATATGTGCCGATGGCTCCCGCACCAAATACGAGTATTTTCATTTTGCCATTAATTGGACTTGCAGAATCAGACAATGCCATTAATCTCTCTTATTTCAAGGATTGCAAATGTGCGCGGTCGTTGACCGTGTCAATGTTCCAGCGATGCTGGTACGGAAAATAAATAACGCGCGCGAAGGCTGTGTTCTCAAAACGAAAACGCACACCAGATGGGTCGGCATGAGGCGCGACACCCGTGATCGCATTCATCAATTGATTGAGCAGCCCGCCATGCGAAACGATCAGATAACTTCCAGCGGTTCTTTTTAGTAAGCCATGCAATGCCTGCCCTGCACGAAGATACAAAGCCCAATCGCCTTCGCCATCACCACCAACGGAATCATATGGCGTCACATAGGGAGGCTTAGGTTTTTGTCGAACTTCCTCCGTGGTCAATCCCTCCATTTCGCCGATGGCGCGTTCGAGCCAGATATCATCAGTTTCCACTTTTACTTTCAACGCTGAACAGACTATATCCGCCGTTTCCTTGGCACGCATCAATGTGCTTGTGATCGCAAGATCGAATTGCACACCTTCTGACTTCCAACGTCTGCCAAGGGCAGCTGCCTGCGCGCGTCCCTTTTCTGTAAGCGGATAATCGGACTGTCCCTGCCAGCGGGATTGGGCATTGCCCACCGACTCTCCGTGGCGCAGGAACACGAACTGATAAACGGGCTTGTCGTGCATTTTATTTTTCCCCATTCTTCAATAGGTACACGGGTCTTCGTTTTACTTCCTGAAAGATATAGCCGACATAAATCCCGATAAACCCCAGCACGACCATCAACATGCCGCTGGCAATGAGAATGACGAACATCAACGAACTCCAGCCCGGTGCCAGTGTGGATGTATCGCCTTTGAACCAGAACGAAAGCACATAGATCATCTCGAGCGCGGCGAGACAAAAGAAAATTCCGCCCGCACTTAAGCCGATATACAAAGGCACTAGCGAAAATGAAAAGATCGCGTCCATGGCAAGGCGGATCATCTTGCCGAGCGAATATTTCGACTGGCCAGCCAAGCGAGCTGTTTCATGATACGGGAGTATCACGCTCTTAAATCCTATCCATGAGATCATGCCGCGAAGGAAGCGGTGAAATTCCGGCATCGCTTTCACGGCATCCACAGCCTGGCGGCTCATACCGCGAAAATCTGCCGCGCCGGGCTCAACATGCGTACCGCTAATGCTATTGATTAGGCGGTAGAACATAAAAGATGTGGCCTGCTTGAAAGAATAATTTCTATCATCCAGCCGCTGAGCTTGCACAATGTCATAACCCTGCTCGAACAACTCGATCATCTGGGCGATCAGCGCGGGCGGGTGTTGGCCGTCGGCATCAATCGTGATTACAAAGTCGCCTTTTGAAGCGTCCAGACCGGCGGTCAGTGCGGCTTGATGCCCAAAGTTACGCGCCAGTTCCAAAACGACGATGCGTTTGTCCTGTTTCCCAAGCGCGCGCAGGGTTTTCGCGGTTTCATCCTTGGATCCGTCATCCACATAATAAATCGTGAATTTGTGCGGCAGGAGGTCAATGACTTCTCGAAGCGCGACGTGGGTACGGTCGACAACCCCAGCCTCGTTGAAAACAGGGATAATCAGATCAATGCTACTTTTAGACTTGCGGGGAGACATAGGCGACTATTCTACCACTCGCTTCACAAACTGACCCCATGTCTGTCCGCCAGAATGGACAGCGTTCGCGCCGCTTCAGCCTCTCTCTGCTCATTTGTCCAACCGAGCATGTTGGCGAGCGTGCCGGCCAGTTCATCCACCATTTCGCGAGTGAGACGCCCCAACATCGCCAGCATGGAGCGGCGCAGGATGAAATCGTCCAGGTGGAATACCTTTTCGTGTGTCACAATGAAAAGGATCTCGCGCAGGGAATAATCCGGCAGCTCTTGCAGAGGACGGTCGGCGCCAGCGTTCATAAAGGTTGCAATCGCTTCAGCACGGGTTCCATACCGCTCAAACAATACTGTCAATCGCTCGCGCGCGACGCCCGTCCACGCGGAGAGGCTTTCGATCTGTCGTTGCAGGTCTCCCGCATCAGGTATATAGCCGCGTCCGCCACCGATGGCAAGGGAGCGAGTATTCTTGGCCCGTCTAACACCGAGGTATTCGAACGCCTTATCCGCCGTCTGTTCGGCAAATGCGCGGAAGGTGGTCCACTTTCCGCCGACGAGTGAAAAAACAGGGAAGGATAGGTTTGTCCAATCACCATCCAAAACTTCGATGCTGTGGTCGCGGGAGACCTGTGATGCCTTCGTCCCCGCGGCATGAGGTAAGGGGCGAATGCCCGCGAATTGAAAAACGATATTCTGGCGGGACAGGCTGATGTCTGGAAAGACACGTTTGACCATGTCGAGGAAATAATCGATCTCCTCATCCGTGCATTGCACATCTTCGGGAGAGTCAACGGGAATGTCAGAGGTGCCGATCAGCACCCGGTTATAAAGGGGATAGATGAGGACAATGCGGCCGTCGTCATTTTCGAAGAAGAATTCGTGGCCGCCTATGGCTTCACGGAGACCATCGTGATTTACAACGACATGCGAGCCTTTTGTACCGCCGATGAAACGGGATGGCAAGCCAAGTTTATTGTTGGATGAGTCGATCCACGCGCCTGAAGCATTGATGACCAATTTTGGTTTCACATCAAAATTTTCATCGGAAAATTCATCTCGCAGGATAATGGTATTTTCAAGCCCGCCCACCATGCTCATATAATTTAGAGCATGCGCGTTGGAGTTTTCCTGCTCGGCATCAAGAATTACCTCAACTGCCAGGCGTTCGGGCTGGAGGATCGCACCATCATAATAAACAGCTGAATTTACGATTTTGGGATTTAGCCGTGCCCATCGAGACAATGATTCTTTTCTTGATAAGAACCTATGCCTGGGGACAGTACGCTGTATTCCCGTGAAAGCATCGTAAAGCATTAAACCGATCTTTATGACAAGGGAGCCGCGTTCGGCGGGCTTATCGAGCCGGCCGAAAAATTTCAATGCGGCATTCATGATCCCGGAAAATCGCTTGAAGATCGGAATGGTAGTTGGAAGCGGCTTTACAAGATGCGGCGCGTTCTGTAGTAACAGGTTACGTTCGCGCACCGCCTCACGTACGAGCCGGAACTCACCGTTCTCCAAATAACGAATTCCTCCATGCGCCATATGCGATGAAGCCGACGAAGCCCCGGAACAAAAATCCCCACGTTCGACAAGCAATACATCAACGCCGTTCAAAGCGAGTTCGCGGAACACGCCTATGCCGTTTATGCCTCCGCCAACGATCAGCACGGAGACTTCGGGGGTTTTCCTGAGATGAGAAAGGATATCTTGTCGGTTCATAAATCGGTGTCAAGTTTCAGGTTCCGAGTATAAAATTTCCCTGATACCTGAAACCTCGCGCTTGATACATTATTCAACCCAATTAAATGTGCGTGTCACTGCCTTCTTCCAACCTGAGTATAACTTCATTCGGGTTTCCGCGCTCATGGCAGAAATCCATTTTTTATCCATGCCCCAATTCGCGCGCAACTCATCATAACTCTTCCAAAAACCGACTGCCAGCCCCGCTGCATAAGCTGCGCCGAGCGCGGTTGTTTCCGCCACCTTCGGGCGGATGACAGGCACATCCAGCAAATCCGCCTGAAATTGCATGAGCAGTTCATTGAATACCATTCCCCCGTCCACCTTGAGCGCGGTCAACTTCACACCAGAATCTGTTTCCATCGCATCCAGCACTTCCAGTGTTTGGTAGGCAGTCGCTTCCAACGCGGCGCGTGCAATATGACCCTTGTTGACATAACGGGTCATCCCGGCGATGACCCCTCTCGCATCAGACTTCCAATATGGCGCGTATAATCCGCTGAACGCAGGGACAAAATATATGCCGCCGTTATCCTCAACGGATTTTGCCAACGCCTCCACCTCCGCCGACGATTGGATCAATCCCAAGTTATCCCTCAGCCACTGGATCAACGCACCCGAAATGGCAATCGAACCCTCCAACGCATAAACTGCTTTTTGGTCGCCTATCTTGTAGCCCAACGTTGTGAGCAACCCAGCCTTTGAAGGGACGGGTTTCTCTCCCGTATTCAACAACATAAAACAACCTGTCCCATACGTATTTTTCGCTTCACCAGGATCGAAACACGTCTGCCCGAACAAGGCTGCATGCTGGTCGCCGAGGCTGCCGGAGACGGGAACACTCCATCCATTGTCCCCTGTGGCGAGCATACCGCCTCGATCAGTCACGCGACCATAAATTTCAGAAGAAGATTTGATTTTCGGCAACATCGAGCGCGGAATATCGAGA
>DNDO01000048.1:19242-28871 GCA_003484265.1 Anaerolineae bacterium | reverse complement strand
ACAACAAGGTCTTCGGCTATTACCTCGAGGTCACCAAGGCCAACCAGCGCCTGGTGCCCGAGCACTACATCCGCAAGCAGACATTGGTCAATGCTGAGCGGTTCATTACACCCGAAATGAAAGAATATGAAACGCTTGTATTGAATGCGGAGGAACGTATCCGCGAGATCGAGCTGCGTGTGTTCAAGGAAGTTTGCGCGGAATTATCCAAATCCACAATCAAGTTGCTGGAAACGGCGCGGGCGTTGGCGGAGCTGGATGTTTTGTCTGCTCTTGCCGAAGTCGCGGCTTTGGGAGGTTATTGCAGACCCGAGGTCCATGAGGGAAGCGGGCTGGAAATCATCGAAGGGCGGCACCCCGTTGTCGAGAAATTGCTTCACAATGACCGCTTTATTCCCAACGATGTCATCTTTGAAAAAGGCGAGATAGTGCGAGTCATTACCGGCCCAAACATGTCCGGCAAGTCCACCTATTTGCGGCAGACCGCTTTGATCACATTAATGGCGCAGATCGGTTCGTTCGTCCCCGCCGACTCGGCAAAGATCGGACTCGTTGACCGCATCTTCACCCGCATCGGCGCGCAGGATGAGATCCACGCCGGGCAATCGACATTCATGGTGGAAATGGTCGAAGCCGCGAATATCTTGCATCACGCAACGTCACGCTCGCTGTTGATCCTGGACGAGATCGGGCGCGGGACTTCAACATATGATGGTCTATCCATAGCATGGGGAATCATCGAGTTCATTCACAACCATCCGCATCTACGTGCAAAGACTTTGTTCGCGACTCATTATCACGAGCTAACCCAATTGGCTGAATTATTGCCTGGCATCCGCAATTACAATGTAGCGGTCAGCGAAGCCGATAGCAGTGTTGTATTCCTGCACAAGATCATTTCAGGCGGCGCAGACAAATCGTATGGTATCCACGTCGCACAGCTTGCAGGATTGCCCGCGCCAGTGATTCAACGCGCCAATGAAATAATGGCAGAATTGGAGAAATCATCCGGACGCGCCATGCGCATCAATCCACAAGCGGCACAACAAGCTTCATTGTTTCCAGAGACAAGTCCATTGCTGGATGAGTTGAAGGATCTAGATATGAATAGCCTGTCCCCTATTGAAGCGTTGAACAAATTGTTCGAGTGGCAGAAGAGATTTACGAATGACAGGAAATAGAACAATGATTTGATTCTCATTAGAGAATCAAATGGCTTCTTGATTTTCCCGAGTCGAACAAATCATCAAGGTAACAATAAGCGTCCAAACGAAAACTTCTGTCTCCATAAAGAGGCTAAATGTCAAATTCGCAAATAAAGTGTAAACAAGAAATGTAAATGGGAAAAAGCTTCCCAGGTTAATCCCCCGCAAAAAACACCTCACAGATTCGATCCAAGCCTTGATGTAGTTTAACAAAAATAATCCCAATCCGATAATCCCAAGGTTCAGCAAAATATCAAGAAATCCATTATCGCCTATCAAGACTGGATAGGTCCAACCTACCTCATCTCTTATTTCAATACGGAATCCTGCATCAGCCCAAATTGTCCCAAAGCCATATCCAATCAACGGTTTTTGCGGAAAAACATTTTGCAAGAGCACTGACCACATTGGAACTCGCCCGGTAAATGTAGGGGTACGATTAAATAAGCCCAATATCAACTCGAGATTGAGGGTCGCCACCACTACCCCGACAATAAAAACGACCGATAAAAACAAATAATGGATTGCCTGAAGGAGGTGCCTTAATTTCAGCCAAAGGAAGGCAAGCCCGAGAATAATATGGGTGATCAACACTAGAATATAGCCTGATACTGATTTCGAATAAATTACCAGAATAAGAGAGACAAGATATAGGATGGCATAGATGGCTTTCTCATAATGTGAATTTTTGAATTTCAAATTGATGAACTGAATAAGGTAGACAAGAGAGAAGATCGGCATAATATTTCCCAAGTGATTCTTGTGCCAATACACACCCCGCCACGCACCGTTATAGGGCGGGTTAAGATCTGTTCCCAGGACTGGTATCGCGAAAATTAGCAGGAAACTTATCAACATTAGAATAAAACCCAACCCGGAAAGCAATTGCAATAACCGATTTATCGAATACCTCGTTCCAAAATAAACAGCCGCCAGGGTCGCAAAGGCAAAGGTTAAACTGCGATGAAGAGTTACCGTCCATGCGCTTGACCATAAAACTGAGGACAGTGAAAAAAGAACAAAGATAATCAAAAGCGAGTATTTTCTCAAGACAATCCAATAAGTTTTAGCGAGGTCATGCCTGATCAATAAATAAACCATCAAAATAAGGGTGAATATCCAAAGATAAATCTCATACCAGCCGGCTTGATTAATACCCTCAGTCGGCGGATACAATCGCCAGAATATGAATGACCGAACATTGACAAGCAAAAAAACAAGGGTGGAGAATAATGCTTCAGCGAGGGCAAGAATTTTAGGTTCTACCTCCTTTCCCATCTTAATACGATCCCTTGCCAGCCAGTATTACCCAGGCTGTTTTGATCAATATTTGCACATCAAGATAGATCGAATAATTTTGTATATAGTACAGATCATCTTCGGTGTGCAAATGCATCGGCTTATCGCTGCGTCCATTGATCTGCCACCAGCCTGTAATACCCGGTGGTATGGCAAAACGCTTTCGCTGCCAGGGCTGATATTTTTCAACTAGATAAGGCATCTCAGGACGGGGACCAACCAGACTCATGTCGCCGCGGATAACATTAATAAACTGAGGCAATTCATCCAGACTAAAGCGACGAAGAAATCGACCAACCTGTGTGACGCGCGGGTCATCTTTTGATTTGTGGATGATATTTCCATTGGCGTCGCGCTTTTCAACCTGGATTTGCAACTGCTCCGCATTTTTGAACATGGTGCGTATTTTGAGCATTTCAAACTGCCGTCCATTCTCTCCGACACGTTTTGAACTGTACAATATTGGCCAGCCATCTTCAATGAAAACCAATAAAGATGAAAATACCATGAGCGGCGAAGCAAATATCAGTGCGGTAAGACCGAATAGCACATCGAAGGCGCGTTTGAGCATCCGCTGGTAATCGTCAATTGCAGAGGCTCGCAAATCCAGCATGGGAATGCCCGCAAAATCCTCCATGGCAGTATTGTATAGCGCAAGGTCGAAAAAGCCTAGCGCAACCCATACTTGTACGGGTATATCTTCCATTTTTTGAACGATATTGCCCATTTGATGATATGCAGAATGAGGCAATGCAATTACAACATCAGTTACGCCATGCTGTTTCAAGACATTTCGAATTTCATCAGGAGTACCTAACAATGGCGAAGACCCTGAAATATCATCCACAAACCCAATGAAGAGCAGCTCTGGCAGGTTGGATTCAACCAATTGGGTTTTTATCTTTTCTCCAAGTGTTCCAGCGCCCACCACCAGGATCCGACGCGTTCGCTCTGCCGAGGGTTTTTGTCGGCGGAAATTAATCCTAGCTATAACGCGCCACAAGATACATGCTAAATACAGGAGCAGGATAAATACGATAAATAAGACACGTGAGACATCTCGATACGAAAAATATAATATCCCAGCCGCCGATATGGACGAGATTAACATGGCAAATGACAGCATGACAAACTCGTCCATAGCGCGCAGGTATTTACGCCCATCATAAATCGATAGAGTTGAGAAAATAATCACCCAGATCATTGGGAACAAAATATACAGCACCGAGGGAAGGACAACCGGCAACGGAATGGGCTCTATCCAGGCAAATTGATTGAGAGCGGGGCGGAGAGCTGCCGCCCCCCACAAGCTTGCGGCTACCAATAGACCATCAAGTGCAATTGAAAACAAGGCAAAATTTACTGTAAAACGCCTAAACATGGATAACCTTCTTCAAGATCTGAGCAAATCCAAGATTGCTAAAATCACAAATCGGGGGTTATGATAAAGATACCGTCGCCACAGCCTGGTAGGCTCGCTTACAAGTCGGAAGAGCCATTCCATTCCGATCTTCTGCATCCATGCAGGTGCTTGTGGTTTAACCCCTGCGTGAAAGTCGAACGCCGCCCCAACACCCAACATAACTGCATGGACGGTCCCACGATGGTTTGCCATCCACTTTTCCTGTTTTGGACATCCCAGCCCTACAAACAGGATTCGTACACCGGAACGATTGATTTGCTCGACAATGACATCCTCTTCCGTGCCGATATTGCCAAACGGCGGACTGAAGGAATACGCAACGTTCAGACTCGCATAACGGGCCTTAATCTTCTCAACAAGCATATTCAACACTTCAGGCTTTCCTCCATAAAACCCAACCGGGATATTTTCCCGCGAGGCAGCTTCCAAAACCTTGAGCATCAAAGTAGGTCCATACACGCGTTGTTGGTAACGTTGCCCTTTTAATCGCATCAGCCAGACAAGGGGCATCCCATCTGGAACGACAAGGTCGGAACTATTGATTTCTTCGCGGAAAGCAACAGAATCATAAGCCTCCATTAGCATGTGAACATTTGCGATACAGATGTAACAACTTTCATGTCCTCGAACCCAATCTAGCACAACAGACACAGCTGAAGGATAACTCGTTACATCAACTTGAACACCTACGATTGGTATTTTTTTCATATTCTCGCTGAATTGTCATTCCAATAATAATTGAGCCAATCAACAGTCTCATTAATGCCTTCTTCGAGAGAATATTTTGGAGCCCCAAACATAGCGATCGTTGCTTCCATCGGCGTGTAATAATCCTCAGTCATGCTACGAAAACGAGAAAGTGTGATCGGAAGTTTAATACCAACGGCATTTAACGCAGTGCCCATTATCGCGATCGCCCTCAAGATCCAGCGTGGAACAACACGCACCGGTCTGCCAGTGATCGCCAGCGAGAAGCCATTTGCCCAATCAATTAAAGGAATGGGGGGATCGCCAACATATATAACCTTTTTATCCACCACGTGCGGCTTCGACTCAAATATTTGTAACATTTGATGGGACACATTCTTGACGTATCCATATGTACGAATAACTTGCGAGCCGCCGGGATGAAAATAAAGCCTTTTCTTTAATACAAGCCAAAACTCACCTGCATACCGCGCATGCCAGGGTCCCCAGATGTTGGTTGGTCGTGTAATAGTCCACACACAGTTCAATCCAGCTGATCTAGTTGCTTTCTCAGAAATCGCTTTGCTCATCCCGTACGCACCGATCGGATTAAAGTGTTCATCATGTTCAGGAACTCCCGGCGGTGCAAAGACAAATTGCGTTGAAGTAATTATCACACGCTCGACAGTGCGTACAGACTTGATACAGCTTAAAATATTTTCGGTCCCCGTAGTGTTGACATCATAGTCACCCAGCTCGCTAGAGTCAGTATCGGTCTTCCCGGCCAAGTGAACCACATGGGTGGGTTGAAAATAACGAAAATAATGCTCACACGAGTCGATATCCATAATGTCGCATTGCTGCCAATAAGGCAGATGAGAATCTTTTTGTGGAGGATAAATATCAAGATTTAGAACCTCGATACCTTGGGTCAGCGCCATATCGATAAAATTCGTCCCAATAAACCCGCTTCCTCCTGTGACCAATAATTTCATTGCAATGCGGCCTTCCTAAATACATTCCTTTTCTCATGCAATATCTGCCTATATATGCCAAGAATTCTCTGATAGAACAATTCGAACTCAAATTTCTCCCGAAACATCACTTCACCATTCAGCCCAAATTCTCGTGCTTGTGAGGGGGCTTCAAGAAGTTTACTGATCGCATCAGCCATTGAGACCGGATCACCAGGCTCAACCAGATATCCCGTGACCCCATCAACCACTTGTTCGAGACTTCCACCGATAGATGTGGCAACCACAGGGCGCTTCAACGCCATCGCCTCGATCACTACACCTGCAAAAGGTTCCGGTTGTGCGGACGACATCACCAACACGTCAAGAGATGCTATCGCAGCCTTTACATCGTCTACATCGCCAGTATACAAAACACAATCATTCAGCCCCAACCTGTCGACCAGCCCCAATAAATTTTCAAGGTGCAGTTCATTTCCCGGAAAGGGCGAGCCGACACAAAGAAATCGCGCGGTCGGGAATCTCTCTCTTAGCAAACTGGCTGCCTCAACAAAAACTTCTTGTCCTTTGCGGATGTTTTTGATCCTACCTACAACACCCACTAATGGCTTTGATTGGGTCAGAGAGAACTCTTCCAGAAATGCCTGTTTTCGCTCTTCCGATACATTTTCAAACTCAGAACGCGGAAACCCATTGTGAATTACACAAACCTTGCGCGCTCGTAATTTTTCCGCGAATTGATCCGCAATGGGACTAGACACACAAATAATTCTTGAAGAAAATAAACCTAAGTAGAATTGATAAAATACCCACAATCCACCGAATTCCCCAAAAGATTCACGTATATGCCAGACATGGGGTATGCCGGAAATAGTTGCGACAGGCCCGGCGGAAAGCACCACAGCAGTCACAGAATGAATCAGGTCAGGTTTGAATTCAGATATCACCCTGCGGATGTGGTACATCGAAGAGAATATATTTGCTAGTAGTCGCATCACACTCCAGAACGATTTTAACTTTTCGCGCCCTACCAGCGCTAGGCCGGAATGTATAACCAAATCCACCCCAGCTTCAGACAGTGCAATGCTCAAAGGACCAGAGTCTGGAAGAACCACCATGACTTTCGCCCTATCAGTTACGAGGCGGGTGCTCAATCGCAATAAAGACCTGCTCGCTCCGTACAAGTCAGAGCCGCTATGCACAAACAATATACGCAACCCATTTGGATTTATCTCATCATTCATCGCTCAAAATCCAAATTTAGATTTGTGGACAGCATACCAAGACTGAAAGCAAAAGATTAGCCAGATCTTCCGTTGCAACGGTGAGTCATCCGGAGCATCGCAAAACGACCTCCATAATTGAGACACATACTCCGCATCAAAAAAACCTGATTGCTTAACAGCCTTTTGTGAAAGTCGCTCCTCGACCTGTTCACGCAGTGTAACGAACAACCAATCTCGGATCGGTACTTCAAATCCATGCTTTTTTCGATTAGCTAGCACCTGTCCCATCGTTTCCGGAAAGTGATCCTCGATCTTTTTTCGCAATATTAATTTTCCCCGATAAAAATCCATTTTCTGTCTCACAGGCATAGCTGTCGCTGCTTGAACCAATTCAGGATCAAGGAATGGAGCGCGAGCCTCCACCGAATGCGCCATTGTCATTCTGTCTACCTTGATAAGCAAGTCGTTGGGGAGCCAATGGCGCAAATCAATAGCAAGTGAATTTTCCAGCCAATTCGAGCGGTTGATATTCCTGAGTACATCTTCCTCCATTTCAGCCAAGTATAAAGAGCCGGATCGCTCAAGATCGTGAGCAAATAGTCGACTCAGAGTATTGTAGGAGAAGACTGATGTCCAACGGGATGCGCCGAGTTCGTAGGGATCCGTGATGAGTTTGAAAAATCGAGTCATCCCAGCCGGTATTTTTGGGGAAGATTCGAACGTACTGGCAAGTGTCTTGAGTACGGTGGAATGCCTGAATAAGGGCCGAATCCATGCTAACCAATGCCACCATCTTTCATAACGATAAGTATCATATCCCCAAAATAATTCGTCTGCTCCCTCACCCGAGAGAACCACCTTTACGTGTTTAGATATCTCCCGAGCGAGTAAATATGTTGGAATACAGGCTGGATCACCCAAAAATTCATCGGCGTGAAATATCACCTTGTCAAAGACATCACAGTCAAGCCCGCCTCCATCTATTACAACCTGATTCAGCCCTAGATGGGCAGATACTTGCGATGAATATTCCAATTCGTCAAGGTCGGTTCGTTCAAACCTTGCAGAGAAAGCCCTGACATTTTCATTCTCCTGCTTGGCATACCATGCAATCAACGTTGAGTCGATACCGCCACTGAGAAGCAACCCCACCTCCACATCGGCTATCAGTTTCTCTCGCACACTTCTCGAAATCATCCCATCAATATCCACATCAAATGACCGTGACTGGGATATTGCCTCACCAAAATTCCAATATTTCCATTGGGTAATATTCCAATTATTTAAATCAATTTTTATTGCTACACCCGGAGGAATCCTTTGTATATGACGATAGGCAGTATGCGTACCGGGAATATATTGAAGCACAAGGAAAGCCTTCACAGATTCTTCATCAATTGCAAGTTCAATATCGCGAAATGCATGAAACGCCTTGCACTCAGAGGCAAAGACCAATTTGTCGCCATTTAGATAATAATAGAGAGGCTTTTCGCCCATTGGATCGCGCGAAAGTAACGCCACACCCTTTATTTCATCGAACAAACAAAAAGCAAACATTCCCCGCAAATACGACAGAAAATCCATACCATAGCAATCGTATGCAAGTAGCAAGACCTCGGTATCAGAGTTGCTTCGAAATTCATATCCCTTAGCCAACAAAGCCTGGCGGATTTCAAGATAATTATAGATTTCACCATTGAAAGTGATCGACAATTTACGGTCGGGATCAACGAAGGGCTGGGCTCCTGCTGACGACAAATCAACAATGCTCAAGCGACGATGACCAAAAATAACTTTTCCAGAATCCCATATACCTGCCCCATCCGGTCCTCGATAAGAAAGTTTCTCAAGGACGCGCGCCACGTTGGACCTGTCATCTATGGAAATCGGGCGATTTCGATTTATCAATCCAACAATACCGCACATACAATCATCCTTTAGTTTAAAAAGTTCAAATCTTTGTAAACACACAACCCAATTGCCGCGGTTTCCACCCCATTACCATCATCCCTCTTTCAATGAAACGATATACCCAAAACGGAAGAATGGATGTGGGAAAATTAAATAACGCTGCGACAACTGCCCCAAAATATTTCCAACGCCGATTATATCCTTCGAAATAAAATTTCTCCACAAGATGAAACAGAAGTTCATTCTCCAATTTGACTGACATCCTTAATCCCCGTGAACTTGCAAGCTCACTAAATCCAACAGATGAATATCGATGGAGGTGATGCGGGTCTTCATAATTCTCATTGATCGGGATCAATACTACAGCGACACCATCAGGTTTAAGTACTCGGGCGATTTCACTTAACATTAACTCATCATTTTGCACGTGCTCAATCACATGAGAGGCAACAAGCACATCAAAAAAGTCATCGGGGTATGGCAACAGGTCACCCGAAATTGATTGAAATTCAAATTTCTTATAACCGATATCATGAGCCTGTTTCTTTGCTTGTTCGATCGCGGATGTTGATATTTCCAAACCGTAAATCTCACAATCTTTCCGGAAAGAAAACAGCACTACACCACTGCCAAATCCTATTTCCAACACACGCTGGTCTGAAAGTTTACGTCCAGCAACATGTAACAAATACAGGCATGTTTTTCTTTTTACTTGGGTGTCGTATCGAAATCTAAACCACCAGTTAGGCTTTTGATAATAATCATCATACATTTCAATGTTGTTTTGCAAAGTCACATTAGGGGATAATCGTTTTTGCACCATGGTCAACTAAACCTAGGAAGGCTCCAAAACGAAAAGCATTACATTATTTCTAAATCGTTTGGGAATCATAAACTGAAAAAA
>DNDO01000048.1:284-19040 GCA_003484265.1 Anaerolineae bacterium | reverse complement strand
GAAAAAAATTGACAATCCGTGCAAAAAGCACATATTTCCACGAAGGGTTGTCAAGCCTGTAATCCATAACAAGGTCAAAATATAATTCATTGAAACCATGCCTCTTCACCAATTGACGCATGGTTTCAATGCATAGCCAGTGGGTATGTTCGGGATTTTCGCATGTTTTTGGGAATTTAATTTTCGAGTAAATAATGTAGAGCAACGAAAAGACATATGGAGTTGTGACAATCAATCTTCCATCTGGCTTCAAATGAATACGCGCCCTGTCTAAAAACAAACCAGGGTTGGAAAGATGCTCGATCAATTCACCTGCCACAATAGTATCAAACTTCTCATCAAAAGAAAAAGATTCAGCATCCATATTGTAAAGATTCTGGTAACCCAAGGCCCGCATCGCGCTAAGATTCTCGTCCGAAATATCGATCCCGACTACATGATCATATTTTTGGCGAAGGTGCTGATGCAGCCAATAGGTGGAATTTTCAATTACATGGTGATCAGTGCAACCGACATCAAGAACTCCTGGTCCCTTGACCCACTCCATAATCCTGTCTTCTCTGGTTTTCATGTTACCTTCCAATCCGGGAAACATCTCCTACAAGGGTATGTTTAGATTCTGTGATCCACTAACCAAACGTCCTAAGCGGAAGTAATAAAACACCAAAACGAGCATTTCTATCAAGGCACTAAACAATACTGAAAGTATAACTCCTTCCATTTCGAACCGCCAAATTAACAACAAACCCGCAGTCAGCATAAACAATATAGACGATCCCTTTGACCATAAAATAACATCTGGCTTTCCGAGAACCCGTAGACTTAAACCTAATATAAGCGGTATAACGTTTAATATTGACGCAACTGCAAGGTAGGGAATTAATTCCACAAACGAATCATAAAACAGATTCACGTATAGAAAATTGACAATCTTTTGTCTAAATAATACAACCAAAAAACAATAGACCAAGGAAAATACGCCCGCAATGAAGACAATATTACGGCTTGTTTCAAGAACACGAGATTCACCTCGAGCGATTCTTTGCCTCGCCAACCAGGGAAGTACCAGCAATGTAATAGAAGCTAAGAATTGCTGCAAAGGTAAATAAAGGTTTTGGACAGCGCGAAAAGCTCCTGCGTGCTCCAAATCTAGAAATCCAGCAATTATCAATGGGTATGCCATTGAAACAGCCCAACTAGCAACGTGCGCCGCTAAAATCCATTTACCAAAACCCCAAAACTCGTGGATGATTGCTTTATATTGACTCTTCGATATTCCCTTGCTGCTCCCCCAAAAATGAACTCCCAGATTGTTGAGAGACAAAATAGAAGCTATCAGAGAACTCGTTCCAATAGCAATATAGGCAGTCACCGAAGATATGTTCCGGGTCAAGAACAAGAAAAAAATGATTACAGTAAGAAAAATCGCAAAAACTGCACTGGTGAACAACGCCTTAAGTACCTCAGATTGAAGGTAACTGGCTCGACGAAGATACCAGCACAGAAAGATAAAAGGCAAAGAAACCGCCATCCCAATTTGCGCGGTGCTAATAAATTTATCTTGAATAAATACTGCCGTTATGATTAAGAATATTGAAACGATGATCGAACCAACCCATTGGATTTGTAACATGGCATCTAGATAATCGCGAATTCCCTTACCTTTTCGGGAAGCACCAAAAATAGACATCGGTTCTGCAATAATTGCAACCTGGAAGGCTGAAAATAGAAGAAATATCGAATAAGATACCGCAAACCCCCCATATTCAGCTGGTGAAATCCAGCGCGCGAGAAAAACATTAAGCAAGAAGTTAACACCAGAGAACAATCCTTGATCAAGTACACTCATCCCGCCTTTAACTCCCCATTTTTTTATAAGATTTGGTAATAAGGATATCTTCATAACCGTGAATTATAGTCGGATTAAAAATAGCACACCTTGGTGCTTATTTACAAACTCAAAAACAAAGACTCCCGATATATGCTGGGAGTCTTTGTTATGAAATTTCCGGATTATTCAACTGAATAATCGCCCACACAGTCAATCACACCAACAACGCGAGAAATCAACCCAAACTGCCAGAGTCCATGAATTTTCGCCTGTTATGTGTCAACCCCTCCAACAATAGTTGTCGCAAAGTTGAAGGTTGAATTACCAATTTATCCCAACAACATCAACAACAATCCCTGGCCGTTGCCAAACGCCACGATCAACCCAGCGAAGACCACAGAAACCATAGACATCAACTTGATCAGAATGTTTAGCGAGGGACCGGAAGTATCCTTGAACGGGTCGCCAACCGTATCACCGACCACTGCAGCTTTGTGGGCGTTCGAACCTTTGCCGCCGTATTCACCGGCTTCAATATACTTCTTGGCATTATCCCATGCGCCACCGGCATTTGACATCATAACAGCGAGCGAAAAGCCAGCTCCGAGAGCGCCTGTCAGGAGCCCGAGAACGCCTGCGACACCAAAGACTACTCCAACCAACACGGGGATGACGATGGCAATCACAGAGGGCAATACCATTTCCCGTTGGGCTGAAGCGGTACTGATCTCGACGCAACGAGCATAATCAGGTTTCCCTTTACCGGTAAGGATCCCTTTAATCTCACGGAATTGACGACGGACCTCCTCTACCATATCGCCGGCGGCGCGCCCTACAGCGCTCATCGTCAACGCGGAGAAGTAGAAAGCTGTGGCAACACCGCTGAACAGACCAACCAAAACTGCGGGGTTCAGCAAGTTCACATTGTAGAAGGTCATGAAGTTCTGAACGGTCAATTCAGAGACGTTGATCATTACGCCGTTCACAGCCACTTCGGTAACACCGCGCAACTCACCTAATACAAGGCGAATTTCCTCTAGATATGCCGCCAGAAGCGCCATTGCCGTAAGTGCTGCGGAACCGATTGCGAAACCTTTGCCGATCGCGGCAGTCGTATTCCCGACCGCATCCAACTGATCGGTTCGACGGCGGACCTCGGGCTTAAGGCCGGACATTTCAGCGTTACCGCCGGCATTATCAGCGATAGGACCATACGCATCCGTCGCAAGAGTAAAGCCTAATGTGGAGAGCATACTAACAGCCGCCATACCGACACCATAAAGACCCATCAAAATGCTCGCCGCACCGCCTGCCACGTAAAAACTAACAACGATGCCGATGAGCACAACAATCATCGGAGTGCCGCTTGAGCGCATACCCAGGGCAAGACCTTCGATCATCGCAGTTGCTGTGCTGGTATTCGCCTGCTCGGCTATTTTTCGAGTCGGGGAAAATGCATGGGATGTGTAATATTCGGTCAGCTTGCCAATTGCTATTCCGACCACGAGTCCTGTTATAACGACAATCCACATCTCAAACCAATTTGGGAGACCAACAAAAAAGAATACAGGAAGAGACAATACACCTATTCCTGCCGAACTGACATACAAGCCGCGGCTCAATGCGCCGATCAACTCGCCCTGGGATGCGTCTTCACTGGAGCGGACAACGAACAATGCAATAATCGAAAGCAATACACCCAATGCCGCGAGAACGATCGGGGCGGTAATAAAGATCATTGCTTCAGCCACATCCGCACCGGTCAACCCGGCTGCTGCCACACCCAGAGCGGATGTCGCCAGGATGGAACCTGCGTATGACTCATACAAGTCTGCCCCCATGCCGGCGACATCGCCAACGTTATCGCCTACGTTATCAGCAATTGTAGCGGGATTTCTCGGGTCATCCTCAGGGATGTTTGCCTCTACCTTACCGACCAAATCTGCGCCGACGTCTGCTGCCTTCGTGAAAATGCCTCCGCCCACACGCGCGAACAATGCCTGAGTGGAAGCACCCATGCCGAAGCTGAGCATGATCGCGGTGATTTGAGGCAGGGGATTTTCAGCCAGACTAATGAAGTTTTCAGGGAAAATCGTCGGGAAAACGTTATAAAGCAGGTAGAACCATGCTGTAATATCCAAAAGCGCAAAACCAACGACCACAAATCCCATGACTGCACCGGCGCGTAACGCAACCTGTAATGCCGCATTCAGACTTTTGCTGGCGGCAAAAGCTGTTCTGGCGGATGCGTTGGTTGCCGTCTTCATTCCGATAAAACCGCACAATCCGGAGAATAGACCGCCGGTTAGAAAAGCGTAGGGAACGATAGAGTTTTGCAAATGGAAAAAGGAAAGCACAAGGAATAACACGAACAGCGCCAGGAAGACCAAGCCGACAACACGATACTGGCTGCGCAGGTATGCCATGGCGCCTTCGCGCACCGCCTGGGCAATACCGATCATTTTCTTGTTTCCTTCACTGAGCTGCATCATTTGGCGGTATAAAACAAAAGCGAACACCAACGCCACGATAGCCGCAATAGGACCAAGCCACCACAAGACAGGCAACGGCGGTCTACTGATTGGGGCGGACAATATTTCTAACTGCATCTTACTCCTCCATAATTAAGTAAAAATATCGGCGTCAGCCGAATTAGCAGTGGGATTTTACAGGCGGGGTAACAATGTGTCAAGCATTACCTTTCTTAGTGGCATTGGTTGACACCCCGCCTCGAATTTGATAAGATGTATCCAAATCACTCGAATAAGGAGCACAAATGCTACAGGAAATCGAGACTAAAACGATTACAAAAATTGCAGTACCGACCATCACATTATCGTCTGCCGCTTCGGATGCAGTAAAGAATATTCTCGCAGAGCGCAAACTTGAAGGATATGCCCTCCGCGTTTATGTGGCTGGCGGCGGATGCTGTGGTGTTAATTTTGGAATGGCATTGGATAACAACTTCCGGGATGTGGATACCACCCTTGATATTAATGGCGTTCAGGTTGTTGTCGACGAAGTATCCATTGAGTATTTGCGCGGCGCGAGCATTGACTATGTCAACGATCCCGTTCGCGGCGCCGGATTTGCAGTAGACAGCCCCAATGCAAAAGGCGGCGAATGCTCATGCGGAAGCGGAGGACACGCCCATGCCAGCAGTGGTTCTTGTGGTTGCGGCGGAGGTTCGTGCGCCTGCCAGAACTAAGAAGTTAAGCTTTGACGAAAATCGACAAAACACCCTCAATTGAGGGTGTTTTGTTATCTGCCCCGCAAATACGAAATTACAGCGCCAAAGAAACCGAACAGCCCCAGAATCATAATCAACAATCCAGTGGGGATACGTGTTGTCACAACAGAAGCGGGCTCATTAAATGAGGGTAATTCAAGGGGAGGCGGAGGAGTGAACGTCGGTAAACGAGTGGGTGTCAGTTGCCCGATAAAAGCGGCTTCGAGCGTCGGATTTATGGTAGGTGTTGAGATTGGAGTGGGCGTTGATGGTAAATCCACAATTGGAAGAAATGCGCCGGGAGAAAGTCCTACATAAAGCCCATACACCCAGCCTACCGATCCTGGCACACCGGGATAAGAAATTTGGATCCAATCCAATCTGTCTCTGGCGCGCCCAAGTGCGGGGGCGGCTTCATTTGCCAGTAACAGACCTATCTTTGGGTAATCGAACGAACTTGGACCCGCATACACAGAAATAAAATCGAAACTGGGGTCAACCTTGATCGTTGGTCCAGCCGCTGTGCCTGTCACTGTTGGTACCGAACCCGTCGGTTGCTGCGCCAAAACAATGGTTTGCTGGCGTGGAGAAAATAGAAGTGACAGAATGGCGGCTATCATTATCGAAATAACACATAAATATTTTCCGTGCCGCCGCATGCTCTACCGCCTGTTATTTATATTTGAACCCAAATAACCAAGCACGCCAACCAGAAGAAGACCAACAACAAGCCAGCCGGTCGCCAAGCCGGATGGGCGAGAAGCAATTTCATCGTTGAATTGGGGAACTTCCAATGGTGGTGGCGGCGTAAAAGTAGGCATTCTTGTCGACGTTGGATTAAAAACAAAAGCCGCGGCAAAGGTAGGGTTAATCGTTGTTGTTGCGATCGGAGTCACAGTAGGAGGCGGCTCAACGACCTGTAATTCGCCACCTTCAACGCTTACATAGATCGCATACAACCACCCCACCCCGGACGGAGCCTCAGGGTAGGATATTTGCACCCACTCACGCCCAGGAGACACACCGAGCGCTTGAAAGACGTCCCCCGGAAAAACCCTTCCCACGATCGGATAATAAACCGTGCTGGGACCTCCGCGCACATTGATGGGTTCGCTGTAAATTACAGTGGCAGTTACACCAGATTGTGCATACGCTTCATCATACGCTGCAGCCTGATCCGGAATTAACACCATCACCAAACTGACAGCGACTGACCAGAAAATTATATTGAGAAACTTAAACTTATTTTGCTTCATATCGTAAACATACATATACATAAAATACGACGACCCGTCGTCGCCGTTGATAATAGGATTATAATCTAAAACATGGATCGAAGAATTTTATATGGGAATATCAAGCCAAACGATATAGCGCACGCATTGATGGCAGAGTTCAATAGAGGAAATCTTACCGCCCAGATTATTGGGCACGCAAATAAGCTCGCGGTTCAAATCTCTACACGCATGGGAGCCCAATCCGGCGGACAAACTGCATTAACTGTTACAGTCCAGGGAACGGAAGATGGCGTGATGATCGAGGTCGGTCAGCAAGCATGGCTGGGAGTTGCGGCGAGCCTCGGTCAAACAGCGATTTCAGCCCTTCGCAATCCATTCAGTTTATTTGGCCGGCTCGACGACCTGGCGCAAGACATTGAACATATGCAAATGAACGAGAAAGTGTGGAAAATCATTGATCGCGCCGCAACGGCTGTGGGCGCATCGCGTGAGTTATCAGACAGATTGAGCCGTATATCATGCAGCTATTGTGATACTGCCAATCCACTGGGGGAAGGCTCGTGCATCGCATGCGGTGCGCCCCTCGGCGACCTGCAACCCACTACTTGTTCCAAGTGCGGATTCGCCATCAGGAACAAAGAGATGAACTGCCCAAATTGCGGGCAAAAACAATAATATTCACCCGAACCAAACCTGGTTGCTTGCAGGTTTTTCATCTCACATCTATAATAATATCCAGAACGAAATGAAATATACCAAGGCACATACATGATATCTAAGCTTGACCAACTGGAATCCAAACTGCAATTACTTTTCGAAGATAAGATCATGGCGATCCTTCCAGGAGTAACGTTGGAAGACCGTATCATTCAAAAGCTCGCCACAGTACTCAAACAAAACATCATTGAGCAAAATGAAAATGAACCTGTCGCGCCGAATGTCTTCACACTGGTCGTCGCAACAGACGCAGGACCCAAGTGGAAGGAACCGCGGGTAATGAAGGCGCTCACAGATGTCATTAGTCTGGCGGTAAATGACGTGGGTCTGAAACTCGATAATCAGCCCACCATAACAATTACAACTGATAATTCATATAAGGAAAAGGAAGTATCGGTGATCGCTTCCCACAGACTGGAAACCATGGAGGAAACAAAAGGTATGGTAACTGGCGCAGAAAAAAATGTAGAAAGCAATGATACGATCCCGGAGAACGCATTCCTGATCGTCGAGGGCGTTAAAGTCTTCCCGTTAAAAGACACGGTCGTCAATATAGGCCGCAGGCTTGAAAACCATTTGGTGATAGACGACCCGCGCATCTCGCGCAACCATTCACAACTTCGGGCTATCAATGGACGGTATGTGTTGTTTGATCTTAATTCGACCGGCGGCTCTTTCGTAAATGGACAACGCACCAGCCAGACCGTTCTCTACCCGGGTGACGTGATCTCACTGGCAGGGGTGGCTCTCATCTTTGGGCAAGATAACCCCCCTCCGCGTCCAGATTTGATGAACACATCTCCCATGAAGGATCCGAGCGCAAGCGAAAGGCCCACGGCCACGCTAGACAAACATACGTCTGATATTAAGACAGGCAAATTAAAACAAGACAATAGCGTTGACTCAGATAAAGAAAAATAGATGACCGCGATCGTAGTTCTTGCATTACGAGTCGGGCTTGCTATTGTCCTTTATTATTTCTTATGGCGGATTTTTCAAACACTTTGGCGCGACCTGAATCAACAAGGGAAGACCCTTTCACTCCAAGAAAAGCCGGAGATACATCTTGACGTGTACATGGAGGGCGGCGAAAAAAGTGTATACCACTTCTGGCAGACAGAAGTTGTGATCGGACGCGGACCGCATTGTGATATCGCCCAAAAGGATGAAGCCTTATCGTCCAGTCACGCACGTGTGTCCTTTCATCATGCGCAGTGGTGGCTTGAAGACCTTGGCTCGACCAACGGGACATTCCTGAACGAAAATCAGATTATCACGCCCACAGTGGTCATCAACGGCGATCAATTCAAATGCGGGAATACTTCTTTTACTCTGCGAATCGACACTCCTAATGCACAATTCCAGAACCAACCGACAAAAGAGATTAGAGGTGACGAATGACCGAACAGGTAATCATGGCGATCATCGGAGGATCTGGGCTGTATGAAATGCCCGGGCTGAAGGATATTCGCGAGATCAATATAAACACACCCTTTGGGAGAACCAGCGCTCCCATCATGATTGGATCGCTGGAGGGAACACGCATAGCATTCCTTGCCCGGCACGGCATCGGGCATCACATTATGCCAAGTGACGTTCCTTATCAGGCGAACATTTATGCCTTGAAATCATTGGGTACCCAAAGAATCGTAACAATTAACGCGTGCGGTTCCTTGAAAGAGGAACTCGAGCCCGGTCATATCGTGATACCTGACCAGATCTACGATAACACCCATAAACGCCAACGCACATTTTTTGGAAATGGATTTGTCGCGCACGTGGGGGTTGCAGACCCGTTTTGTGGCGATCTGTCCGGACAATTGGAATCAGCTGTCCGTGAAGCAGGTGGCATGGTTCACCGGGGAGGATCTTTTATCACGATAGAAGGTCCGCGCTTTTCGACCAAGGCTGAATCTGAAACGTATCGCTCATGGGGAATGTCTGTAGTAGGGATGACGGCTTCACCGGAGGCGTTTCTTGCCCGCGAGGCAGAGATATGCTATGCGACCATGGCGCATGTTACAGATTATGATGTGTGGCATGTGAGCGAAGCGCCGGTGACCGTTGAAATGGTGATCCAAACTTTGGTCAAAAACACGAAACTAGCGCAAGAGTCTGTTCATATCCTTGCGAAAAAACTGAGGCAGGCAAGAACCTGTGAATGCGCCCATGCTCTTGCCACTGCGATGATTACGCACAAGGATGCCATCCCGCCTGAAACGCTTCAAAAACTCGACCTGTTGGTTGGAAAATATTTATAGGCTCAAGAGAATATCCAACTGGTTATGACTAGAACCATGCAAGGCAGTTTATTAAGAATCGCCGGGGGATTCTTATTGCTCCAATCGATCATACTTTCATTATCTTCCGTGGTGCGTGAACGAACGTGGGGAGCGGAAATTCTATGGGGGCACTGGATCGCATTCATTGTTTGGGCTGGATTCGTTCGTTATGTTCACAAGGATCTGAAGAAGTATCTTCCGGATGCAGACCCGTATTTATTCCCTGCCGCCGCGCTATTGAGCGGGTGGGGCCTAATGACCATTTGGAGGCTTGATGAGGGATTTGGCGAACGGCAAACGCTTTGGCTGATCATAAGCCTGATCGTATTCATTGGAGGACTAAGAATTACATCATTAAAGTTCCTGCAGAGATATAAATACATTCTCCTTCTCTTCGGGTTGAGCCTCACAGCCCTCACCCTCATATTCGGCACAAACCCTAGCAACATTGGACCAAGGCTGTGGCTCGGATGTTGTGAAGTGTATTTCCAACCTTCGGAGCCCCTCAAGTTATTACTGATTATTTATCTTTCAGCTTACCTTTCTGAAAAACTACCCTATCAGCTTAAAACAGCCCACATCCTTTACCCAACATTGGTTCTGGGCGGGGTTGTTATTCTCCTTCTCAGTGTGCAGAGAGACCTTGGCACTGCATCCATTTTCCTTGCGCTATATACGACCATCATATACTTTGCGGTCAATCGCCGGGGCATCCTGCTGATCAGCCTTCTATCGATCATTCTAGTCGGGGTAGTTGGGTATTTTTATGTGGGTATCGTCAACACTCGCATCGAGTCATGGCTTAATCCCTGGGTAGATCCTGGCGGCAGCTCATATCAAGTTATCCAGGCTTTGATCTCGATTGCGAATGGCGGCATCGAGGGGCGCGGACTGGGATTGGGAAATCCGGAACTCGTGCCTGTTGCCATCTCCGATTTTATATACTCTGCAATTGCTGAGGAGACGGGTCTTATCGGGACCCTAGGCTTACTCGCCATCTACGGAGTGATCCTCAACCGAGGCTTTCGTACAGCCTTGCGCGCTTCCGGTTTATTCAGAAGATACCTTGCCGCGGGTATATCAACTTATTTTGGCATCCAAACTTTATTGATAATTGGTGGCAACCTGAGGCTCCTCCCGCTGACCGGTGTTACCCTTCCCTTTGTCTCCTACGGCGGTTCTTCACTCCTTACTTCATTCATTGCGCTTCTGCTGCTCTTGTTGATTAGCAACCACCTGGATGAAGAGCCGGCACCTTTGGATAAACCCTCACCATACATTGTTCTCAATACTGTTCTTTTATTGGGTTTGTTTGCATCCGCGCTGGCAAGCGGTTGGTGGGCTGTCATTCGGGCTTCAGATTTGTTACTCAGGCCTGACAATCTTCGGCGAATCATCGAAGAGCGCTACGTCCCGCGCGGTGCTCTTCTTGACCGCTCAAATGCGATCATTACGACAACAATTGGGGAAACAGGCTCATTTTCGCGTGAGTATATTTACACCGACCTTGCGCCTATAACCGGATATAGCAGTTTCACATATGGACAGGCCGGCCTCGAAGCATCAGTGGATGGCTACTTACGCGGCATCGATGGAAATTCTTCGATTAATATCTGGCGCGATCATCTTCTTTATGGCACCTCTCCACCTGGCTTGGATATACGTCTCAGCCTCGATCTCAACCTGCAATCCATCACGGATGAGTTGATGCGCGGGCAAAGCGGAGCCGTTGTTCTGCTCAATGCACAGACCGGCGAGATATTAGTCATGGCTTCGCACCCAACATACGATGCAAACAGCCTGAATGAAATCGCGACGGATCTCCTCTCGAACCCGGGCAAACCTTTGATCAACCGTGCCGCATCCGGGATTTACCCAACCGGCTCCGCGCTGAATCCCTTTGCAGTTGCACGAGGTCATGGTGAATTCCTTGCGACAAGTGAGTTGCTGGATGTTTACAATGTATTCGGCTTCGACACATCTCCTATCATGCGGATGGAAACTGCGACAGGATTTTTAAATCAGGATGAACGTCAGATATATGCGTCTCCCCTTCAAATGGCGTTAGCCTCTGCTACACTCAGCAACAGCGGGATCATTCCAGCACCTCGCATATCCATGGCAGTCAACACACCGAAAGATGGCTGGGTGGTGTTGCCTGCCTTGGGGACGCCTCTCGAAGCGCTTCAACCCTCGGCAGCTGATGAGGCGGCTATTACCTATATCGAAAGCGGGGATAATTATTGGTCTCATACAGGGCTGGCAAAAAACGACGAATCAAATGTCACGTGGTATATCGCGGGAACGACTCCTAATTGGCGGTCGGCGCCTCTTGTGATTGTTGTTGTGCTGGAGAAAAACGACCCCCGGCTCGCGGGGCGCATCGGGTGGGAACTTCTGACCGATGCTATGAATCCATAATGTTGTTGATTAAACAAAAAGAGCCGCGCGAGACGCGCGGCTCTTTTTAAAATTGATTTACATTCCGTCGTCGATGTCTTTTGCGGCGTAACCAGGACCACCTTGAAAGAAATCGTAATTCGGCTTGATATCGGGTGTGAGATCGACCACTTCGCCTGCTTCGAGCTGGCGGGTGGTCTCAAGGACGATCTTTCCACCGTGATGGTTGGTGCCTTCAAAATGACCAGTTAATGTCGGGAGGCTGATATATTCGCCGCCTTTTGCAGTGTACGCTGAAGGTGTTTCGTCTTCAGGATAGATCGCCACGAACGGACATTCCGGCACACAGGCACCGCAATCAATGCAAGTGTCAGGGTCAATGTAGATCCAGGGCCATTCTGCAACAGGCTGGCCGGGAATCATACACTCAACTGGACAAACATCGATGCACCCGCGGTCGCGAACGCATAAACTTGTGATAATGTGAGTCATGAAACATCTCCTTGATGGAATTGGGTGAAGCAGATACACCTATTATAACTTGCTTCTTTAGAGAGGCAAGGTGTCCTCTGTCACAAGCGGTTATTTAAATTTAGCTGCGACTGCATCCCAATTGACGACATTCCACCACGCGGAAATATAATCCGGTCGGCGGTTCTGATAGTTCAGATAATAAGCATGTTCCCAGACATCGATGCCGAGGATCGGGGTCATTCCCTCGGAAAGCGGATTGTCCTGATTCGCTGTCGAAACAACAGCCAAACTGCTCCCCTTTTTGACGAGCCACGCCCAACCGGAACCAAAGCGAGCTCCCGCTGATTTGGCGAATTCATCCTTGAAAGCATCAAACGATCCGAAAGCTGAATCGATCGCTTTAGCCAACTCTCCGCTGGGAGCGCCGCCGGCGTTTGGTCCCATCACTTCCCAGAACAGGTTGTGATTGAACGTCCCGCCGCCGTGATTACGGACAACGCCGCGCACAGCTTCGGGCACGGCGTTTAAGTCGCCCAGCAATTCCTCGAGCGACTTAGCGGCAAGTTCGGGGGTCTTTTCTACCGCGCCATTAAGATTGGTTATATAAGCGTTGTGATGTTTTGTGTGATGTATTTCCATTGTGCGCGCATCGATATGTGGTTCGAGGGCATCGTATGCGTATGCGAGTTTCGGTAATTCAAAAGCCATTGTATTCTCTCCTTTTTGATTTGATCTGCCTCAAAGAGACAGATTTGTGATTTTCTGTCTAAAAAAATTGTAGTACGTTGAAGGCATGGTGTCAAGAAAGATATTCAAGATACCTATTTGAATAAGCAGGTTTTCAGGTCCTATTGTAACCAATTACTCCTTGACATTTCACCCTCTTGGTTCGATACTTTGCGTCAAACCCATAAATCAGAGGAGAGTCTCATGAACAAAAGCAAGGTACGATTCAATTCGTTAGTGCTCGTTCTACTCATCGCCCTGTTGGTCACATCAGTTGCCAGTGCCGCCTCCAAAGACGGACCCACTGTCACATTGAGCGTGGCACAGGGTGAATTTGATTCAGGGCAGGATGTGCTTGTCACAGTCAACATCTCTAACACGACCAAGCACACTGTGAAGATCCTGAAATGGTACACCGCCGCAGATGGTGTCGAAGAATCGCTCTTTGCGGTCACTCGCGATGGTGTGCCTGTCTCCTACACCGGACCTTTATATAAGCGTCCATCTGCCACCGGTAAAGATTACATCTCGCTCAAGTCCGGTGAACGAATTACAAATGTGGTGAATCTGGGTGAATATTATGACCTGTCTGCTCCAGGTCAATATGAAGTTTTCTACGCAGTTGCCTCTTTCAATATGTTCAATGAAAAAGGAAACTCGTTCAAGTTGAAAGATGTCCTGACCTCCGAGAAGATCAGCTTCCACGCAAAAGGCAGTAACGGAAAAGGGAAACCCACCCCTCCGCCCCCTCCGCCTCCGGGAGGCAATACATTCAATGCCTGTACGGTCGATCAGCAAAGCCAACTGATCACCGCTCGGAATACTGCCAAGACCTACGCGTCCAATTCAGAGAATTACCTGTTGGCAGGAAATCAGGGTTCCCGCTACACTACCTGGTTCGGTGTATTCAGCACCACGCGCTACAACACGGTCAAAAACAATTTCACCGCCATCTCAGATGCGATGGATAACGCTGGAATAGAGTTTGACTGCAAATGTAAACAAAATTACTATGCCTATGTATACTCCAACCAGCCATATAAGATATATCTGTGTAAGGTTTTCTGGCAGGCACCGCCTTCCGGCACAGACTCACAGGCTGGCACACTCATCCACGAAATGAGCCACTTCGATGTCGTAGCCGGTACGGATGATGTCGTCTACGGCAAAACCGGCTCAATGCAATTGGCGATCGACAATCCCAACGATGCGATCAAGAACGCCGACAGCCACGAGTATTTCGCTGAAAATACACCAGCTTTGCCGTAATTGAATAAACAACACAAAAGGACTCTGACGAGAATCAGAGTCCTTTTGTGTTTAACGTGTAGAATTCAGAACGAGAAACTCTATGACACTGACACTAAATGAAAAAGATCATGCAATGCTGCGCGGAGATAACGGACCCGCGACAAAGATGGCGATGTCCATTCTCGTGCGCATGGCGGAGATAACCGGAGCAAAAGAGTTGTTGGACATCACCGGCGCGCACATCGACAGCACCGTTTACATCGGTGATGCGGGGTTGGAGTTTGCGGAGAAACTCGCAGGATTGGGTGCAAAGGTCTCTGTGCCAACCACACTAAACGTCAGCGGACTGGACGAACACCACTGGCACGAGTGGGCAGTACCATCTGAATGGGCGCGGCAGGCACACCGTCAGATGATCGCTTATCAAAGCATGGGCACCATCCCCACCTGGACTTGCGCTCCATATCAAACCGAGATGAAACCATCGTTCGGTCAGCAGATCGCGTGGGGCGAATCCAATGCAATCGTATTCGCAAACTCTGTGTTGGGCGCGCGAACAGAAAGATACCCAGACCTGTTCGATGTTTGTTGTGCCATCACCGGGCGTGCGCCTGCGATCGGATTACATCTGATTGAAAATCGCGCAGGGAGCTTACTATTGCAACTGATGGACATTCCCGAAGCGCTGCAACTCAGCGACGACTTGTACCCCGTATTAGGTCACCTCATGGGCAAGGTCGCTCTTGAACGAATCCCCGTTATCAGTGGAATGAACGCCGTCCCAACCGAGGATCAGCTTAAGGCGTTGGGAGCCGCGTCGGCGTCATCAGGCGCGGTTGCCTTGTTTCATATGGTCGGCGTCACGCCTGAAGCGCCTACACTTAAATCCGCATTTCAAGGAAAACTGCCGCGGGAAACCATCAAAATAACAATGGGCATGCTGCGCGAATCCCGCCGCGAACTCACGCATACAGATAGCGAAAAATTGGACATCGTCGTATTGGGCAGTCCGCATTTTTCGTTGGCGGAGTTCAAACAACTCGCGCCGCTTGTCGCAGGGAAACAAAAACACCCTGATGTAAAGTTTTTAGTCACATCAAGCCGCGCCATGACACAACTTGCAGAAAAAGCAGGCTTCCTCGAATCGTTGCAAACCTTTGGCGCGCAATTGACCGTGGATACCTGCATCCTGACCTCCCCCATGCTTCCCCAAGAACTGAAATACCTGATGACCAACTCGGCAAAGTTTGCCTACTATGCGCCGGGCTTACTTGGCAGGCAAATCACTTTTGGAAGTTTGAAAGATTGCGTGGAATCTGCTGTTGAAGGGAACGTTATTCGGGACGAGACGCTATGGACAAGTTGATCATCAAAGGAGACCCTTTCATTGCGGGGTCAGCCAGCGGATTTGCGCTCGTCAGCGCTGAGCCGCTTTCGTTCTGGGGTGGCTATGATTGGAAAATCGGCGAGATCATTGATCGGAGACATCCTTTATCAGGCTCGATAGCCAAAGGGAAAATACTAGCCGTACCATTTACGCGAGGTTCGTCCACGACCACGGCGGTATTACTTGAATCCATCCGCGCAGGTACTGCCCCCAAAGCGATCATTACCACCGGAACGGATTTTTTCTTTGCGCTGGCGTCTGTAGTGGCGGATGAACTTTACGCCGATCCGCTCCCTTTGATCGCGGTCCCTGAAACGGATTTCGCAAAATTACAAACCGGCGACCACATCGAAATCGACAATGCTGGCATCATTGTACTCACCCGCCAAAATACAAGCGTAAATAATTATTAAAGGATATTCCAATAATGAAACTCCCTCCTCACATCTATCTTGACGAACGCAATATCCCTTACGAAATGCGCAGTTTTTCACCCGATACCGAAAAGGGAGCGGCGAATGTTGCACATGTGCTTGGGTTTACTGAAAGACAAGCCGTAAAAACGTTGATCTTTCAAGTCGTGGACACGGGCGAATGTGTGTTGGTGATGTTGGGCGGCGATCAAAATGGGATATCAGGGAATCTTAAAAAGGCGATCGGCTCGCGTAATATCAAAATGGCTGACCCCGAACTTGTAAAAGATACGACGGGATATATCATCGGTTCGATCCCCGCCTTCGGCTGGCAGTCCGAAGGATTCCGCACCTTTCTTGAGGCGAGCCTCCTCAACGAGCCCATCCTTGGAACTGGCGCAGGTCAATGGGGCGAGGAGATCATGATCACACCTGAAGATCTAATAAGGGCGAGCAATGCGATCGTTGTCAATTTGACGGAGAGGTGAAGAGGGTTAGGATAAGGGTCATACTGCACTCCTATTCTTCTTCCAATACCTCAGCAACCCGTCTGCGCTCATACCGAGGGGGTTGGCGAGTTCATAGGCTCTCACGACCTCCGCATCCAATCCGATCTTCTCCCCCTCCGCCATGATCCAATTCGTGAAACTTTGGCGCAGCTCCTCAATCGAGGGGTCGGATGGCATTACTTCATCGAGCCAGCGCGAAGCAGAGCCCAGCCCTTTTTCCACTTCAGCCAATTGCCAATTTGGGTCGTCGAAGATTCCAAAGTGGGTCGGCGCGATGCGTGAGAACTTTTCCTTTCGCAACCGCACGATGCTTTGATGCCAGCGTTCGATGTGCAACTCCGGCGGCGGCATGGGAACACGTAAATATTGATAACCGGGAATTCGGACGCCGCCTACGTCTCCGCAAAACAGTATATCTTCAAACAAATAGGAATAATGATGTTCCGCATGACCGGGCGTGTGGATTGCTGTAAAGCTCAAGTCTCCGATCTCTATTACTTCCGCGTCATCCGCGACTTTTAATTGACTCTCCGGCACCGGCAGAAACTCACCCCAAAGCGTTTCCATCCGATCCGCGTATATACGGGTTGCGCTGGCGATCAATTTCTCAGGGTTCAATAAATGAGGCGCGCCGATGGGATGCACGTACACTTCCGCGCCCTGCTTTGCGAGCCAGCCCGCCGCACCGGCATGGTCGAGGTGGATGTGCGTCAGCAGGACGTGAGTTACGTCAGCTGGAGATAAGCCTTCTTTCGCCAGACCAGCCGTAAGTGCGGGAAGAGTCGAGCCGGGTCCGCTTTCGATGAGGACGGCGCCATCCGCGTGTCTGATCAGAAATGCCGCGATGGCGTGAGCGCGTCCCTGAAAGTTCAGGTCAAGTGTGACAACACGGGTTGGCGCCATGCGGACTCCTGTGAAAAGGTATTGGACGTAAAACTCGAAAGGGTCTCTGATAGGTCGGCATCGCAATAGACGGGGCAGACGGGAACGTTGCGCTCTGCAAGCGACTTGACAAGCTCGTCGTTACTCTGGCGTCCGCCAAAGGTGCGAGCCATCAATAACACTACGAGAGGGCGAAGATTGCGCCGTTGCAGGCTGTCCACTGCGAGTAATAATTCGGGCCATACGATTGGCGTGACTAGGATCGCGCTGCTCCCCTGCGGCAACTGCCCGATCTGCGCTGTGACTAGACTGGGAAGTACAACATTGCTTTCCGCTTGAATGAAAGCAAGTGACTCGAGTATCTTGCCCTCCTGGCGTTCGCTCCGTTCCGCCGATATGATCTTATAAGACCTCTCTGACGCGGTCACGAGACCGACAGCGCGTCGCTGCCCGATGAAGTAATGCGCCAGCGACGCTGTGATGCTGACCGAATATTCAAGTGTTGAAGGAGGCAGTTTTACTTTTTGCCGCCGCAGTAGAAACAGGTCATCAACGGGAGGTACTTGTTCCTGCTCACCTTTTTTTGATACATGCACGCTTTTATGCGTATCGAGAAATAACCAGACCTCGGCTTGCGGGTCCTGCTCAAACTCTTTTACCATCAACTGATCCCTTCGCATACTTGTAGGCCAGTGGATTCGTTTGAGAGGGTCGCCGTGTGAGTACTCTCTTACACCTGCGGCGTGAGGGGTAACATCAATTGATTTTCGTTTGATGGCTTTTCCGCCGGGCAGCAATCCTGGCGGGGATAAAAAGTCTCGCACCTGAAAGAGCATCGGGAAAACGATCAATTGCTTAACGGCGGGAAATTGTTTGGTTGCGCGGAAGATGCCGAACGGATCGCCCGATGAGACGGTTGTGGGACCGAGTGTATATCCGCCCCTTCTTGTGAGCCATGTGCGGGCGGTGTACAAGCGTTTTTGCTTTCCGCGCAATAGCGTGAGCACACGTGAACCGGCCGCATTCGGCATGTTCGATTCGTTCAATACTTCGAGCCAAACTTTGGTCAGTCGGCTGTTGTTCGAAATCTCAAAATGCTCCTCGAATACATCACCGACAGCCGCGCGCTGAGACCGCGCTCGCCTGTCGGCTGTTATGCCGCGCAATGAAAATGTTGTTAACACCCACGCAAGCAGCAATAGCAATACCCCGAGATATAACAGACGCACATAGGAGTCCGCGCCGTTCACGGCTGTCCCAATCGCCCCCACCAAAAGGATGCCCAAGACGAAGATCCGACCGGTGGTCACTTCGATTTGCCTTTTGTTTTCGCAGCAGACGCTTTGTAATCGCCGCCTGGCACCGGCAACCCGTGCACGATCTCCTCTACAATGCGGTCAGCACTCAGTTCGCGAAG
>DNDO01000048.1:0-157 GCA_003484265.1 Anaerolineae bacterium | reverse complement strand
GTTCGCGAAGGCGCGCCGCAGGCGAGACGATGACGCGATGCCCAAGAACTGAAACCGCCAAAACCTTCACATCATCGGGCAAGACGTGATCGCGTCCCTCCATCGCCGCACGCGCCTGGCTCGCGCGGAACAAAGCCAGACTTCCTCTCGGACTCGC
>DNDO01000220.1 GCA_003484265.1 Anaerolineae bacterium | reverse complement strand
GCGAGAATGGTTTCTCCGCGAATGGCGATCGCCTCCGCTGACGGTTGGTCTGCTTCCATTGTGATTACATTACCATTATAGAAAATGATATCGGCTGAGTCAGCCCCAGGCTCGGGAAGAACCGCACCGGCAGGCACGCCGATGATCTCGATCTCGCGCCACTCCACATAGGCATCGGGCGCGCTTTCCAATGTCTCCACGCGGATGAAGCGCAGACCTCTCCATGGTTCGCCCGGTTCGATGGATAACAACTGACCGTCCTCAGTGTATTCATTAAAGATATGCAGCTCTGCAAACTCATCAGATGTTGAGCCGCGCCCCAAAACCCGATGAAGCGACTCACCAGACGGATATTGATAAACGACCAAACGGATCTCGTAAACATCGGCTGCTTCGCCAAGGTCGATCTCTATCCATTGCGGAGGCAGCCAGCCTGAACTCCAGAAATTATCCGGCCGGTTGATGCCGTCGACAGCGAGGTTTGCTGGGTTATCGGGTCGCGTGTCTGAGGTCTTGATGGATTTCCCCAAAGCGAGGTTGGTTTTTTGTGCGGGTGTTGCGGTCTCAGTGGGCGGGGAGACCGTTGGTTGGGTCGTCCCAGTTACCTGCAGTGGAGGCGGGGTGGCTGGTTGGGTTGGGGTTGGAGACGTACAAGATGATAGAGTTAATGCGAGGATTAATGAGACGACGATATGTCTATTCATGATCACATCCAAAGTGCAGCATGAAATCAATATATCACAATGCAAATAAAGTGATGGCTCCCAGGGCGAGGAGGATCCCCACCCATTGCCTGCGGGTGATCTGTTCCTTCAGGACCAGCCAAGCAAGGACGACCGTCGCGCCCGGGTAAAGGGAACTCAGGATGGATGCGATGTCCAGCCGCCCGGACTTGCTGGCAAGGATGAAGAAGAAGTTGCCGGCCAGGTCAAGGACGGCGTTTGTCCATGCGATGCCCCACACGTTTCTCGGGATGGCGAACGACTCGCGCCGCACGAGCACGACGAAGAACAGCAGCACCGTCCCTGCGACGCGCGAAAGGATGAGCGGCCATAACAAGGCGCCGGGTTCGGCTGCAGCGTTGTGGATGAATATGAAATACGAACCAAACCCCAGCCCGGCAAGAAGCGGAAATTTCAGGTCAGAAAGTTGGTCGATCTGAAATCCGCCGTCTGCGTTGGCGATCATCCAGATCGCGGCGAGGGCGAGCCCAAACCCGATGAATTGTGTATACGTTGGCAAGCCTTCCGTCAACGCGCTGAAGATCACGGGCAGCACTGCCGCGAATAATGCGGTGGCTGGCGCGGCGATGCTCATGCGCCCGATGCTCAGGCTGTAATACAACATCAGCAGGCCGAGCGAACCAAGCGCGCCGCCGATAAGCGCATTAGCCCATCCGCTTGCGGATGGGAACGGCTCGCGATACACGCCCAGCACTGCGAACAACACCAATAGGCCGAGAAAGTCTGCGTAGAATACTGCGCGATACGCGCCGATCCTGCGGCTGGAAAGCCCGCCCGCGAAATCGCCGCCGCCCCAGGAGAGCGACGACGCGATGCCATAAATGATGGATAACAATTAGATTTTCCCCGCCGCCTTTGCGCGAGCCAAAACCTTCTGCGCGTTCTTCAGCAGCGGCATGTCGATCATCCTGCCGTCGAGAGCATACGCACCCTTGCCCTCTCTTTGACTCGCTTCAAAAGACTCAATGACTCTCTTCGCGTATGCGATGGATTCCTCGGATGGCGTGAACGCCTCCTGCGTGACCTGGACCTGATTCGGGTGAATGACCTGTTTCCCGCTGAAGCCGAATCCTGCTCCCTGCTGTGCTTCGACGCGGAGTCCTTCCTTATCCTTGAAATCAATGAATACAATATCGATTGCCTGTAGATCATTGGCCGCGCAAGCCGCCACCACAGCCTGCCGCGCGTACAATAATTCAGTCGCGTCTTTCGTGCGAATAGCGCCCACGGATGCGGCGTAATCCTCCCCGCCAAATATCATCGCTTCGAGGCGCCTATCCGCTTCGGCTATTTCCTTGAGATTCAAAATCCCTTTGGCAGTTTCCAACCCGATCATCAAGCGGATGCTTCCCAGATTCAATTTATTCGATAGCTCATAAGACTCGATCTGCTCGCTGACCCACTTCACCTGTTCTGCAGTTTCAATCTTAGGCACAACAATAGAATCGGGCTCAGCCATCAATGCGGATGCGAGATCATCCTTCTCAAATCCAGACCCAATGCTGTTGATACGGATGCATCGTTCGGAACTGCCAAATTCCAGTTCCTTTATTGCCTGCGATATGACCGCTCGTGCTTCGGCTTTCTTGTTTACCGCCACACCGTCTTCCATATCCATGCAAATGGAATCAACCCCCAGCGTGGTGGATTTTTCGATCTTGCGGCGGTCATCGCCGGGCATGTAGAGTAGCGCGCGTCGTGAGTGCATAGTGTTCCTTCCCGTCATTGTGAACCCGAAAGGGCGAAGCAATCTCCAGATCAGCGTAAGGATCGCTTCGTCGGGCTTTCGACGCTATCGCGTCTCAACCTTCCTCCCAATGATGGATTATTTCTTTTTCAAAAACATCGCTGTCCGTTCGAACTCGACCACAATTGTACCGTCAGGCTTCTTGCCCCAGCATTTGATGCGGACAATGCCAGCGTCAGGACGTGACTTCGACTCGCGAATCTCGATGATCTCGCTCTCGGCGTAGATGGTATCTCCATGAAATACAGGATTAGGATGCAAGACTTTATCGTATCCAAGATTGGCAACGATAGTGCCTTCAGTCAAATCTTGGACGGTCAAGCCGATGACCAGACCGAAGGTGAAGACGCCGTTCACAAGCCGCTGACCAAATTCCGTTCGTGAAGCAAAATCCTCGTTAATGTGAAGCGGTTGAGAATTCATCGTCAGAGCGGAAAAGAGCACGTTGTCCATTTCGGTGATGGTACGGCCCGCGTGCTTGAATTTCATCCCTTCTTTTAGTTCGTTGTAATATTTGCCGGGCATAAGGCCTCCATGATTTGTAAGGACACGATCTATCGTGTTGCTACAATATGTCAATCAAGATTTGTTCCCGTTCAACTGTCTGCCCCTGCTTGACGAACATTTTTTTTACAACACCATCGTTCGGCGCCTGGATTTTCATCTCCATCTTCATTGCTTCGAGAACGATCAGTGTTTGACCCTTGGTTACCGCATCTCCTTCACTGACATTCACCGCGCGCACCTGCCCCGGCATGGGCGCGGTCAATTCGCCTGAGTGTTCGTTTTTTCCGCCGCTTCGTCTCGCGCCAGATGATTTGGTGAGGAGGGTCGTCCGCCCGTTGATCGTGACCCAGCGTTTTGCCTTATCGGAGGAAACGTAGGCAGTGACGCGTTCTCCGTCGATGAGCAGGTCAAGTTGTCCATTGCCAGCGCGGATGATTTCTACGTCAACGATCTTATCATCCATCGCGGCGCGATAGGATTTTCCTGTGGGAGTCAGGTCAAGGGTGGAGTGACCGTAAGTCAGTTTCATAAATTCCTGCTAACTTCGCAATCCCTTCCAGACTTCCAACTTGGCTTTTACGCGTTTGATCACGCCGTCGGTGAATTCTGTAGTGGACATCCTGCCTCCCAGGTCGGTGGTGGTTTCACCGTCATGTATCGCCTCAAAAACTGACTCATAGATGGCGCGCGATGCCCGGTCCGCCTTCGGATTTTGAATGTAGGAAAGGATGGATGCCCCGGCTAAAATCATTGCCATCGGGTTCGCGATGTTCTTGCCTTCCAGCGCAGGCGCGGTACCGTGCGGCGCTTCTGCCATGACCACCTTGACTTGTAATGTGTCGTCGTCGAATGCCAGCACCTGACTCTCCGATGCCGCGATACTGCCGAACATTTGCAATACCAGATCAGAAACCAGATCCCCATCCCTGTTAAGGGTCGGGATGACCAGCGCGTGTCCGTCGCTTCTCATCAGTAATGCCAGCGTGGCATCGATCAGTTGCGGCTCATACGCCACATCCGGATGACGCTGGGCGGCGGAGTCCATTTCCTCCTTGAACATGCCTTCATACACCGGGCTGACCGTATATTTCGGTCCGCCAAAGACACGCGCGCCTGTGCGCTCGGCAAGTTGAAACGAAAATTCAGCGACATCCCGGCAAACCTTTCGGCTGATGCTGGAGGTGCGGTATCCCAACTCGTCCCCACCCTCAGTTGTCTCGCGCCATTCTTTGGCTCCATAGGCATCGCCCACAGCCATGCGCACAATGGAGATCGGATCATGAACGCCGCCGACAGGGCGCACGCCGGGGATGCGCTTACCGGTGCGCAGGATGACAGTCCCGTTGATCTCCTCGCGCAGAATGGCGTTGGGACTGCCGACGCTATTGGATTCGGGTGGGGTGATCGTCGCCGCTTTCAAACCCATGCCTGATTCTTTCATCGCCGCCGCCGCCTCTCTGACGATTCCATTGTTTGTAGCGCGTCGATTGTCCAGGCTGAGGTCGAAATCTTGAAAATCCAGATTTAACCCGATCACTTCCGAGTCGAGCACACGTAAGGCTTCCAATAACAGCTCTTCGCCGGTCTGGTCGCCGTGCATGATCACGACTGTATGAGCATTTGAATTCAATAATGCGGACATCTATAATCTCCTAAAAAATTTTATAAGCAGGTAAAGTTTAATTCATACTTGGTAGTTTGCTAGCCTAAAAACGATCAGTTTCTGAAACTTCCAGGGTTTTTCCACGGATTATACGGATCAGATTCGTTTCGGCCATCGGTATTGGCTTGACGATTGCCGGCAGTGTGCCCGAAGGGTGTTGACAAATCAGCCAAAGATGCAGCGATAAGAGTATGGAATCCGACAGCCTGCGGTCGATCTTTCGGAAACAAGCTTCCTGATCCCATGTTTTTTTCCACCCAGCGCGTGGAGACTTTGCCCTCTGCAAAATCCGGATGAGATAAAACATCTTGCAGGAAGTCAATGTTGGTTGTCACACCGTGGACTACAAAATCACGCAGCGCAGCCTCCATCTTTTGTATGGCAGTTTCCCTGTTCTCTGCATGGACGATCAACTTGGCCAGCATGGGATCGTAGAAATGAGTCACGGTGTCACCTGCGCGGAAACCCGAGTCGACGCGGATGCCGGGACCGTGCGGTTCGATGAATTGCAGGAGTTTGCCAGTGCTGGGCAAGAATCCATTGGCAGGGTCTTCGGCGTAGATGCGGCATTCGATGGCGTGTCCGCGTTGGGAGAGATGGTCCTGCTGATAGGGGAAGTGCCCTCCTGCCGCAACACGGATCTGCCATTGGACGAGGTCGAGTCCCGTTGCAAGTTCGGTGACGGGATGTTCTACCTGTAGGCGGGTGTTCATTTCGAGGAAATAAAAAGATGAGTCGGTAGGGTTGAAGATGAATTCAACGGTTCCTGCGTTGTAGTAACCAACGGCTTTTGCAGCTTCGACAGCGGCTTCGCCCATCCTTGTGCGTATCTCAGGTGTGAGTAATGGCGAGGGCGTTTCTTCAATGATTTTTTGATGACGTCTTTGCACGGAACATTCGCGCTCGAACAGGTGGACGATATGTCCGTGTGTATCGCCGAAGATCTGGAATTCGATGTGATGTGCGTCTGCGAGATATTTTTCGATGAGCAGATGTTCATCACCAAATGAGTTCAACGCCTCTCTTCTCGCCCCCTGAATTGCTTCGACCAAACCAGTTTCTTCCTCCACGATGCGCATCCCCTTGCCGCCGCCGCCCGCCGAGGCTTTGATCAACACAGGATAATCGATCTCCTTTGCGGCTTTTCGGAATTCATCCTCTGATTCGAGCCCTTCATAACCGGGGACGGTCGGCACGCCTGCCTTCTTCATCAGGATCTTCGATTCGGCTTTATCCCCCATCGCGCGGATCGAGTCTGCGGAGGGACCGATGAAGGTCAGTTTGGCCGAGTCAACTGCGGATGCGAAAGAGGCGTTCTCTGAGAGGAATCCATAGCCCGGGTGGATGGCGTCCGCTTTTGAGGAGAGGGCAGCCTGGATCAAGACATCCGCATGTAAATAAGATTCGATTTGAATGGCTTCATCGGCAAATTGCTTGTGTTGAGAATCTTGATCGGCATCGGAATAGACGGCAACCGTTTTAATGCCCAGCTCTTTGCAGGCACGCATGACGCGGACGGCGATCTCGCCGCGATTGGCAATAAGGATTTTTTTGAACATCAGTTACAGGTGCGCCTATTCTTCAGTTGAAACTCTGCTTCTGTGTTGACGAAGTCGAAGCGGTTGCATTTGTTTTTGATCCAGTTGTTATCGGATTGTGTGCCACCGTCGACGAGCCATGATGAGTCTGTGGTGCGGACATTGTAGTAGATCTCGGCGATAAGTGATCCGTCGCTGGAGGGGAAGACCTCGGTTGCGATGATTTGATATTCGATGATGTTGCCGTTGATGGCGAAACCGTCCATGACTTTGATGAAAACGGCTTCTTGAATTTTGCTTGCCATCGGATCGATCTCAGCTTTTGCCAGGACGCCGAAGAGCGATGGATCTGTGTTGGATGGGATATCTGTTGGTATATCGGTTGGTTGATTAAATGCGGTTATTTGTGGCGCAGAGGTAGATGTTTGCTGAACGGCTTGCGCCTGCTTGGCACATGCAGTGAGAAATATGATGAAAATAAAAAGAATGCACTTCGTGCGATTAATACTCATGTAAACAAACAGTTCCTTTTGGTGACATAATATTATTGATGGAGCAGGCGCAGTAACTCCTGCTCTCGTTCTGATCGTAATCCCGCGCGCCATTCATGGTCTGCTGGGCGTGTGATTGCCCATGCAAGTGTATCGCGTACTGTCTCTTCCAAGGGACGAAACTTCATGCCCGCCTTGATGCCTTTGGATATATCCACACGCGAGAAGCCCTGATTCTCCTCGTTATCAGGAACCCATACAGGCATGTCGCTCCATTCTTGAACGTTGTTCTCCTTCAAGAATTCAACCGATGCCCATTGGATGTTTGCATCGCTTTCGCCTACCTGATTGCACGCGTCAAGCATCGCGCCCAATGTCAATTCGTGGCCGGGTCCTGTCGCGTTGTAGATTCCTGATGATTCATCTTCGATCAACTTGATTATGAAATCGGATAAGTCCCGCACATCTATGATTTGCACAGGGACTTCGGGCTTCTCAGGTGCAAGTACGTTCCCGCCTTTGGCGAAACGAACGGGCCAGTAGGTGAATCTATCCGTTGGGTCGTTGGGGCCGACGATCAGCCCGGGGCGCACGACCAACCCATGGTCGCCATACAGGTCCAGGATGATTTTCTCGCACAACCCCTTGAGCGGACCATACGTCCCGCCTGTGATCTCTTCGACGGTTTCATCTTCTAATCTGCCAACGGGGTCGGACTCATCGATGCCGATCTTCTTGAAGATGGAATCGTCGTATGCCGATATGGACGAAATGAACACATACTGACCCACGCTACTTTTCAACCCGACGCCTGATTTGCTTACGATGCGCGGCACGTATCCGCAGGTATCTATGACCGCATCCCATTTGCGATCAATAAGCCTTTCCAGATCATGTTCGCGGTCACCGAGGATCGTTTCGACATGGGGAAATAAGTTTGGATCCGATTTGCCGCGATTGAAGAGAGTGACGATGTGACTGCGTGCAATGGCCGAGTTGACGAGGTGTCTTCCCAGAAAGCGCGTGCCGCCGATGATCAGGATGTTCACTGTTTCAACCTCATCAACCTGGCTTCTGTTGCCTTTGCTTCGATGCCGTCAGGCATGATGTTGTACGCGGTAACGGTCAGGTTATCTTCGTCAACCAGTTCCACTTCTGTGCGCCAGCCCCAGTCTGGTCCGCCGATGGGGTCCGGGTAGCCGCCGAGGACCTGGAATCCGTTTTCTGTGGCTGAGCCGACACAGTGCATGATGGCTGTGTTGTTATGCCAACTGTCGAGCCAGCTGGCTTCGTAGCGGTCCTTGGTGGTGTTGTAACCGAAGGTGAACATGCCATGCTGTATTTCGCCTTCGACGGAGGATTGGTATAGGAACATTGCGAAACGACCATCCAATAAGATTTGGATGTTGCCGATCATCTGGGATTCGCCCAACAGTTTTCCTGGCTCAAGCCAGATCCTGGATGTGCCTGTCCAGCCGCCTGCGAGGCTGGCGAGGAAGTGGTGGGGGGAGCCTGATAGATTATCAAATGTCATAAATGTCTCCTGTATTCATCATGTCGTTGCGAGGAGGGCGGAGCCCGACGAAGCAATCTCCTCAAAAAAAGTTTGTAATCGGGAGATGCTTCGCCAATTCGTGGCACGCATCGACATTTGTAATTTACATTCTAAACACACCAAAATTATTTTCTCTTACAGGCGAGTTCAAAACAACTGACAACGCCAACCCCAATACTTGACGTGTATCTACTGGATCGATCACGCCATCATCCCAGAGGCGAGCTGTGGAATGATAGGGATTGCCTTCATCTTCATACTTATCAAGAATGGGCTTTTTAAATTCGTTTGCTTCATTATCTGTCATGGCTGGCTTGCCTTCGCGTTGAAGTTGATCTTGTTTGATGGTAAGCAAAACGTTGGCGGCTTGTTCGCCGCCCATGACGGAGATTCTTGCGTTGGGCCACATCCATAGGAAGCGGGAGCTGTAGGCGCGCCCGCTCATTGCATAGTTGCCAGCTCCGAATGAGCCGCCGATGACGACAGTTAACTTGGGAACGCGGGTTGTTGCCACAGCATGGACCATCTTCGCGCCGTCTTTGGCGATGCCCCCTGTTTCGGCTTCACGCCCGACCATGAAGCCAGTGATGTTTTGCAGAAACACGAGTGGAACGCCGCGCTGGTCGCAGAGTTCGATGAAGTGAGTCGCTTTGAGCGCGGACTCGCTGAACAAGACTCCGTTGTTGGCGATGATGCCGACGGGGTATCCGTGAATGCGCGCGAATCCGCAGACGAGGGTCGTACCGTAACGGGCTTTGAACTCGCGGAATTTGCTTCCATCCACGAGACGGGCGATGATCTCGCGCACATCATAAGTCTCGCGGAAGGTAGCCGGCAGGATGCCGTACAAATCGTCGGCTGGGAATAATGGTTCTTCGGGTGGAGCAACTTCCAGCTTGGACAGAGCCGTTGGAAAGTCGCCAGGTGGTAACGTTTCAACGATGTCCCTCAGGAGCTGGATTGCATGGTCGTCATCGTCCGCAAAATGATCTGCGACTCCGCTCAAGCGTGTGTGGACATCGGCTCCGCCGAGGTCTTCTGCTGAAACATCTTCGCCTGTCGCAGCTTTGACGAGCGGAGGTCCGCCGAGGAAGATGGTGCCCGTGCCTTTGACGATGATGGCTTCGTCGCTCATCGCAGGGACGTAGGCGCCGCCTGCCGTGCAACTGCCCATCACCGCCGCGATCTGCGGAATCTTTTTTGCTGACATTTGCGCCTGGTTGTAGAAAATGCGGCCGAAGTGACCGACATCAGGAAAGACCTCGTCTTGCAAGGGTAAAAATGCCCCGCCCGAATCGACCAGGTAAAGGCAGGGCAGATGATTCTCCTCAGCGATCTGCTGGGCACGCAGATGTTTTTTGACCGTCATCGGGAAGTAGGAGCCGCCTTTGACAGTGGCATCGTTGGCGATAATGAGGACTTCGCGATTGGAGACGCGTCCGATGCCCGTGACAATGCCTGCGCCCGGAGCGTCACCTTTATATAAATCGTAGGCAGCAAGGGATGAGAGTTCGAGGAACGGCGAACCAGGGTCGAGCAGACGTTCGATCCGTTCGCGGACGAAGAGTTTTCCCTGTGACTCCTGGCGGGCGCGATATTTTTCTCCGCCGCCTTCATGGACAAGGGCGATGCGTTTTTTTAGTTCATCTGAAAGGGCGCGGTGGTGAGTGGCGTTGGTTTTAAATTCTTCTGATTGAGAATTGATGTTTGTTTGGATCGTTTCCATGTGTGGAGTTTAGCATAAAACTTAATGGAAAACTAACCACGGAGTCATGGAAGTGCGGAGTAATTAATATGCTATGTCTTTGCGAGCCCGCTAGAGCGAAGCAATCTCCTCGTACCAAAAATATGTTGGTTGTAAGGAGATTGCTTCGGGCTTCGCCCATGCAGTGACATATCCTGTTTTAGGTTTTCAAGAATTCGTTTCGCTTCATCATACTCAACCTTATAATAATACGGCGGACCGTCGCATGTGGCGAGTTTCAATCTATAGTTTACTTTCCATATCTTCTATAATTTGTTCCATCAAATCCACTGAACGTTTAAGTGTAGGTGCATCAAAAGCAAATTTGGCATTGGCAGCATTATATAGTTCAGGCAATGTAACTGTGCTGCCGAGCGATAGGGCTTTGCGATATGCCTTTACTGCACCTTCATAATCGGTCAACGAGTTTGCCCAAATTTGAGCGGCGCCCAATTGAGCCAATGCGTACTCTATGATATAGAACGGATACTTGTAAAAATGAAGTATTGCCTGCCAGGAAGCCGCCTTATATTGTTCCAGCCCACTCCAATCTGGACCTGCCATATAGCGGTCATGAAGCAGACTCCACTGCTCGCTGCATTTGACTGGATCTGTTGCAAGATCATGATTTTCATAGATCCAGTGTGTGAAAGCGTCTGCTTGGGCTAATAATGTCCATAAGAGCAGACAGATTTCGAGATGTTCGATGCGTGCCCGCGCAGTTTCCGATTCGGTATACATCCCGCTTTCGATGAGTTTGGGAGAAGCCAGCAGTTCCATCGCCATGGACGCCACCTCATTGAATTCCATCGGCGTGTTGATGTTATGAATGAGATCGATATTCGCCGTTTCGAACACGTGGAAGGAATGCCCACCTTCGTGTAGAAGAGTTTGCACGTCTTGATGAGTCCCAACCGAATTCATAAAAATAAACGGACGGTTGCTGACGGGGAACATGGTGCAGTATCCGCCTGGGGCTTTATTTTTGCGATTATCGAGATCGAGCAAACCTTCATCGATCATGACTTGGAAACGTCTGCCCAATTCAGGGTCCACATTATCGAAGATCAATTTTGTTCCTGCATTCAATTCGTCCATGGTCTTAAAGGGGCGAAGTGGTTCATTTCCGAATTGGTCCACCTTCGTATCCCATGGGCGTAATGTGTCAACGTTCAGGCGTTTGCGGCGGCGCTCATAGGCGCGGACAACGGCAGGGACAACGACCTCTTCAATGGCATTATGGAAGGACTTTGCATCCTGCGGGGTGTAATCGAAACGCAGTTTTTGCTGCCACATGTATTCGCGATAATCCTTTTTACCAGCGTTTTCAGCGATCTTCCTTCGTAATGGCATTAACCTCGACCACACTTCTCCCAATGACTCAAAATCGGCAAATTGTCTTTCGATGACAAGCTTGAATGCTTTTTCGCGTATTGCACGGTCGTTTTCCAATTGAAGGGGGGACATCTGCATAATGGTACGTTCCTCGCCCTCCCATAGCACGGTTTGCGCCCCTGCAATCTTATCGTAATCGAGACAGATCTTTTGCTCTTCAGAAATGATGGGGAGATTTTCATCACGGAAGAGGTCAGCTTCCGCACGCATATTGCGGAGGGCGATCTCGAACCCCTTCGGTTCCAGACCGCTTTCAAGCAATTTTTTCTTCAGATCGTTCTCCCCTTTTTGCATGTTTGGGAAAATCTTATCGAAGAACTTCTTCAGTGCCTCTTCGGATTTTTTGTTTGACGTATCAACAGTGGTCAATACCTCCAGTCGCCAATTAATTTCAGAGACGTGCCTGCTGAGGTCGGACCAATCCTTGAGCCATGCGTTGACGTTTTCTTCCGTAAGTGGACGATCTTTCAGTTCCTTGTAATACGGCTCGATCTCGACCCATGTCCATTTCAATAGATTTTCAGTTGAAGAAGGAAGATTTTGTAACATAACGACTCTTTCTGGTTGAAGGTTTGAAAGTTGGCGAGTTGGAATGTTCCAACGTTTAAACGTTCATACTTGCCAACAGTCCTTCGGCTTCCTCATACGCCACCTTGTAATAATACGGCGGACGCACCTGTAAGTTAAGGTCCGATCAGGGA
>DNDO01000065.1:918-8605 GCA_003484265.1 Anaerolineae bacterium | reverse complement strand
TGCGAAATTCTTTAGAGCTAGATAGTAACAAGCCCCGGCTCCAATGGAAATGATAAAGATATATAAATTACGAATAGGTCCAATTACAAAGAGCTGTGGGTCGAATAATTTAAACCAGGTGTTTATCAACATTAATATTAGGTCAGCTGGTGCGTTTTTAAGCACATGCAATAATATACTATTCGACCCTAACAAGGATGCTATTGGGTCGTTTCGAACGCCGAGGCTTGATAGCATAATGCTCCGCCAAGCGACGAAGAAAAGTAGGACAAACAAGTATGGAAGCCAATGTTTAGCGAGATACCTCGCTCGTTTCAGTGGTGTTTTTTCGTAAGGAGTATGTTGTATGAAATACCATATAGCAATCGGGCGGAGTAGTTCGAGCCCTATGAAGTATTCAACGGTGAAAAGATGCCCAAAGGTGAGTAGAATAGCAGGCGCTGTGAAAAATAAATATTGCGAGGGTGCTTGTTGGGCTTTGGTCATAAGGTAAATAGAGAGCATGTAAAAAAGAAATGCGGCAAAGTGAGGTGCATATGCAATCGATAGAGGCTGAAGGGTGAAAAAAGGGTAGATTAGAAAAAGAATGGATATAACGAGGTTTCCATATCGGCGGTTTTGCCAAAATTGATTGAGAATTTGCCAAAAAACGACAGTAGTTAATATTCGAAGGACGATTGAAAATGCCTGCCAGAATTCTGGTTTATAGCCGAACAGGGAAAATCCCCATATATAAACCCAGGAGGCACCTGGTCGACCATCAAGTATCAAAAATTCAAATATTCCCTGTGCGCCTTCGTAGCTTGAGAAAAAAACAAAATTCCAATCATCCTGAAAGAAACCCAGCCAGGGGACTTGTAATCCATAGGCAAGAAAGCCAGTGAGAATTAAGATTAATATATCTGCAATTTTTGTATTGCCCATGAAAGAAATTGTACATCAAAATGAATATAATAATTCATGTTACAATTTAGAACACACGTTCCCCTATTAAAGCATAGAGACTTAAACAAATGGACTTCAAACTTCAAGCACCTTTTATCCCAATGGGCGACCAGCCCGAAGCCATCCGCGGACTTGTGGACGGTATTAATAGCGGAAAGAAGCACCAGGTTTTATTGGGCGCCACAGGCACCGGCAAGACCTTTACGATCGCGTCCGTCATCCAGCAGATCCAAAAACCGACCCTTATCATGGCGCATAACAAAACCCTTGCGGCGCAGTTGTATGCTGAGTTCAAGGAGTTTTTCCCTGAAAATGCCGTTTCGTATTTTGTATCCTACTACGATTATTATCAGCCCGAGGCATACGTCCCCCGGCATGACCTGTATATCGAAAAAGAAACGGATATAAACGAGGAGATCGAGCGTTTACGGCTAGCTGCGACCACCGCCCTAATGTCGCGACGGGATGTGATTATCGTTGCGTCAGTGTCCTGCATCTATGGTTTGGGGTCCCCCGAGGAATTTACCAAAGGCGTTGTGACCTTCAAGGTGGGAGAGTTGTACCGCCGTAATGCAATGCTCCGGCGGTTGATCGAATCGCAATACCAGCGCAATGACATGGATTTGCGTACGGGCACCTTCCGGGTGCGCGGCGATACGTTGGAGATCATCCCTGCCTACGAAGAGAAGCGTGGATACCGCATTACGTTTTTTGGCGATGAAGTGGAGCGTATCATCCAGTTCAGCCCATTAACTGGTGAAATATTTGATGAACCAAACGAAATATCGATTTTCCCTGCCAAACAATATCTGACCGCCGCAGACAAGATGAAAAATGCCATCAACGACATAGAAAAAGAATTGGATGAGCGTTTGAAATTCTTCAAGGAGACTGGCAAGCTTCTTGAGGCGCAACGTATAGAACAGCGGGCACGTTACGATTTGGAGATGCTGAAGGAGGTTGGCTACTGTTCAGGCATTGAGAACTATTCTCGGCACCTTGACCAACGCGCGCCGGGCACACACCCGTGGACAATGATCGATTTTCTGCCCAGTGACTACTTGCTTGTCATGGACGAGAGCCATATGACAATACCGCAGGTGCGCGGAATGTACAACGGTGACCAGGCTCGCAAGGGGACACTTGTCGAGTATGGTTTTCGTTTGCCTAGCGCGATGGATAACCGTCCATTGAAGTTCGAGGAGTTTGAAGATGTGATGGGGAACACAATCTACACATCTGCGACACCGGGTCCATATGAGATGGAGAAGGCAGATCAAATTGTCGAGCAGATCATCCGCCCGACGGGACTAGTTGACCCAGAAGTGGAAGTTAGAAAAACGTTAGGACAAGTGGATGACCTGGTCGGAGAGATCAGGCAAAGGGTGGAACGAGGCGAACGTGTTCTTGTCACTACTCTCACGAAGCGCATGTCTGAGGATCTGTCCGAGTATTTGAAAGAATTGGGGATGAAAGTCCAGTATCTGCATTCGGAGGTTGATACGCTCGAACGAGTAGGCATCTTGCGCGACCTGCGCATGGGCGTCTTCGATGTGCTGGTGGGTATCAACCTGCTGCGCGAGGGACTTGATCTGCCTGAGGTTTCTTTGGTAGCGATCCTGGATGCTGATAAGGAAGGCTTCCTGCGTTCGGGCACAGCGCTAATTCAAACGATCGGGCGCGCTGCGCGTCACTCCAACGGACGTGTGATCATGTACGCCGACAAGATGACTGATTCGATGAAGCGCGCCATTGACGAAACCAACCGCCGCCGCACCAAGCAGGTGAAATACAATACCGAGAATGGCATCGTACCTGTCAGCATTCACAAAGCGATCCACGACCTGACCGAAGAGATGGGTCCGCGGGCTGTGGCGGAAATGCGCGGCGAATATAAAGTGAAGGATGCGGGCGGTCTGCCCCGCAAGGAGCTGCAGAAGATCATTGCTAGTATGGAAGCGCAAATGAAGGAAGCCGCGAAGAATTTGGAATTCGAGAAAGCCGCCGCCTTGCGCGATGAAATCTACGAGTTGAAGAATTTGCTCGCGGAGGATGAAAGTTTGAAACCGTGGGAGCGCATCAAGTTGTTGATGGGTGAGGAATAAATAAATTGTTTCTGCTTCAAGAAGCCATTTCTACCTTCCGACTGGCGTTACATGGACCCAAACGCCACCGCGTGGTTGAAGAGAACTTAACGCATTCATTTGAATGGGGGGCTTCGAAACGAGAGTAACCTGATAAAGTTGAATCATGCGCGCCAGGATCAGTTTGAACTCGATCAATGCAAGTTCGTTCCCAATACATTGACGCGGACCTCCTCCAAAAGGGAAATAAGCAAAACGTGGTCTCCCCGCTGAACGTTCGGGCGAGAAGCGTTCAGGATCAAATTGCTCGGGGGTCTCCCAATATTCGGGAAGACGATGAGTCAAATACAGATCGAACATCAGCGTAGAGCCAGCAGGGATATGAAACCCGCCAATTTCATCCTCGTCTATCGCCTCCCGTAACAGACTCCAAGTTGTTGGATAGAGACGAAGGACTTCGTTTGCTGTCATTGAGAGATAAGGCATGTTTCGCAAGTCTGACGCAGTCGGCGGACGATCCCCAATCACCTCGCGGATCTCTGCTCTCAGTTTAGTTTCGATTTCGGGGTTTTGGGCAAACAGGTACCAGGTCCAGGACAAGGCGTTTGCCACGTCTTCATAGGCGGCGAAGAATAGCGTCATAATTTCGTCGTGCAATTCGATGTCCGTCATGCCATTCCCCGATTCGTCCGTTGCCTCCATCAACATGGAGAGGATATCGATATGTGATTCCCCGTTCCGTCGTTGAGCAATGCGCCCGTATGTAAAATCGTCCAATAACTTGACTGCTTCACCAAAACGACGATTGATCGGAAGTTGGATGATCGAGCGCGCATTTTCGATGGTCACCTTGCGGACAACGGCGAGCGCATCGAGAAACGGATCGCCATCAACAAATTCGACGGTGAAAAGCAGCCTGCCCAAAATGCGGAGATTGATAGAACATACTTCAGAATCAATATTAAGCGGCTCGTTGGATGTGGTGAACTTTTCCCACTGACGAAGACCGTCTTCTGAGGTGGATATGATGGTTTCGCTATATGTATGGATGTGTTTGTGGTTGAAGGCAGTTTGAACCATGCGGCGTTGTTTCAACCAGGATGATCCATTGTTGGTGGTCAACCCTTTTCCCACGACAGGGGCGGTTTCGTCGAAGATACCGCTTAGCCTGTAATTCTTTGCGTTATCTTGCAGAACATATTTAATGTGCTCGGGTTGGGTAAGCAGGTGAGCGCAATAGCTCATACCTTCCATTCTGACGATGCCCCCGTATTTATTATACAGATTTGAGAAAAGGTGGATGGGGTTGCGATAAAAATCAAGGATACTTTTTGCAAAGAGCAAGCCAGAAGGCCCGGGCGCTTTGTTTTGATGACCTGGTTTTGGCATGTTATCGAAGTCCCATCCCCAACTTATAATTACGAAAAACCCAGAACGCGATCAGAAGAAGGACACCGCCAAGCAAACCAAGCAATCGGACACCCAACGGGCCTTGCGGGTCAACCTGACTGCGCCCAAACAAAAAGAACAATGGGATGACGGCCGTTGCCACTCCGCTTGATACTTGATTTAGCATTGCCCACACGGAGTAATATGAACCTTCGCGTCGCTGACCCGTGAGCGGTTCGTCGCGGTCTATGATGTCTGCGATCATGGCGGTCGGGAGAATCTGTGCCCCTGCGAGGCTTGCGCTTTGAATGACGACCCATATGATTCCCTGCGCAATAAGCGGGATTGGAATCCAATCACCGATCAGCATGATGGCAGACAGGCTGATGGCTCCCGCCAGTAAAGAGCCGCGATAGATTGTCTTCATCCCATAACGTTCAGACAGGCGGATGACAAATGGAAAGGCAAGTAATGTGACAATAATGGCGGGCAGGTAAAAATAAACGGCGTCCGCTTCATCGAGGCGGCAAATTTCCGTGACGATGAACGGCATCGTTTCGAGGACGAGCGCCGCGCCTGTCCAAAACATTACCCACGAGATCGAAAAGATTTGGAAGTTGCGATTCCGGAAGGTTGTATTGAGTCCTTTGATGAACGTTATCCGTCTGATCAGCTGGGGAGGCCGATAGCTGGTGTTGATATGCCTCCGAAGGAAAAAGCCCGGCAGGATCATAAAGGGCGAAACAATAATGGCAAATATCCACATGCTGGTGACGTAACCAAGCGATCCAATCATGGGTCCCGCGAAACCAGCCAAAACGTTTCCTCCAAGTAGAAAGCCAGTTTTCCAACTGGAGATCGTGACGCGGTCCTTTTCGCCGATCGCCAACTCGGGGAGCAAAGACTCATAAGGTATCTGGTGAATCTCATAGGCCAGATTGAACGCGATCAATATAATGAAAATATATAACAGGTTTAGATTTGATTCGTAAGTTGTGGGTGGTGTCCATAATAATACGAATAATATGGGCAGGAAGATCGCCCCTGAGATTACGTATGGCAAACGCCGTCCCCAACCCGACTTCGTATGGTCGGATAGATAACCGATCGGCAGACCGATAACGATATTGATGACCTTGCTAAGAATGATGACGATGCTGTAAAAAGCCAGGGGCACAAGAGGTGTCTCACCGGGGGGCAAATAGAAATAAATTAACCACCCGCTCACGACTCCCCATAGGGTGGAACTTCCCAGGGTTATGATTGTATACGCCAGCCTTATCATAATCCCGCTATTCTAACTGGTTTGCCAGCCTGCCCTGCTCACATTACAGAATTGGAGACTGGTTCATTGTTTCTAAATAAAGGTTGCTATTTCCTCCAACGGCTTCTTTTGGATGACAGGCACTTTTGCATCATCCGCAGGGTATCCTGTCACCAATAATAGGAACGGTTTTGCATCGGATGACACATTCAGGATATTGTTCAAGAATCCCATAGGACTGGGTGTATGGGTGAGCGAAACCAGGCCTGCATTGTGTATCGCGGTGATAAGCATCCCTGTGGCAATGCCTACTGATTCGTGGACGTAATAATTCTTCACTTTACGTCCATCAGGCAACTCGCTATGTTTTTTTCCAAAGATTGCTATCAAATATGGAGCGGTTTCGAGAAACGGTTTGTGTTCATCCGTGCCAAGAGGCGATAATGCATCCAGCCATTCCTGAGGGGCGCGGCGATTGTAGAAATCGTTTTCCTCCTCTTCCGCCGCGACACGAATCTCATGTTTGACCTTTGGGTCGCTGACTACAACAAAATGCCAGGGTTGCAGATTCGCACCATTGGGAGCAGTCCCTGCCGTGAGCACGCACAGCTCGATGATCTCACGCGGAACAGGCTTATCCGAGAAATGGCGGACAGTTCGACGTTTTTGCATTTGATCGCGAAAATCAACCGCGCGCTGTATCATTTCTTCCACGGAATATTCGATGTAGGATGATAACTGTTGAAAGACCGCTTTTTGCATTATTCACTCCTTGTTACTTTTGACGAGTATAGCAGGATCAAAAAGACTTCGGAGATAATTCTCCGAAGTCCAGGTGACTTTCACCAGCATTGTCTAATTGTTTTGCGCGCCGGCGTTTATCCAGTCGGTGATGATCTGGATTTGCGCAGGTGTAAGTTTTGGTCCGCGCTTGGGCATTTCGCCTTTCGAGATCTTCTCAACGAGAATGCTCTCTTTTGCATTACCTGGCACAATAACGTGTCCGTTTTCTGATCCGTTCATCAGGTCGTCATAAGTGTCCATATGCAGGTCTGCGCTTGTAAATTCACCCAAATGACAACTACCACATCGAGATTCCAGAATTGGGTAGACGTCGTTGGCAAAGCTGATGTTAGTTTGTGGAGCGGCTCTGGATGAACCAAATTGTAAAACGGCAAATACTGATACGAGCAGCAAGGCGATTAGAAGGACGGTGATTTGTTTTTTCATTGATAATTCCATGTTCTTTTTAAAATGTTCAAAATAATTTTGGTAAAAAGCGACCTGTGCGCTTCATATATTCGCGGTATTCATCGCCGAATTTTTCGATGAGATTGGCTTCTTCTTTCGGCGTGCGGATCGCCATGATGATGAATGTTAGACTGCCAAGGGCGGCGATGAACCAGGCATCTGCCATCATTCCGAATGAAACAAACATGGAAGACCCGAATGTGTAGAGAGGATGCCGAATGTATCGGTAGATACCATGCGAGACCAACTTGTGTTCTTTGCGGGTCGCGCTGGTGGGTGTGATGCCGCTGCCTATACTCTTGAATAACCAGTAGATGCAAAGTGCAGATATGATTCCAATACCGACACCGAGCCATCGCGCCCACTCGGGCAGGCCAAGTTTCGACCACGCCATCCACTGCGGGTTGATCAGATAAACAAATGGGCTAAGCCAAAGGAGTAGCCCGCCGATGCGGATGATATTCATCATGACGGTACCGTCTGCCTTGCGGGAGATTTTCTCGCCCGATTCTTTATCTGCCTTGAGACGGAAGTAGAACGAGATGCCCATGCCCGTAAAAAGGATGAGCCCAGCTAAAATACGGAAAATGTTTTCGTTCATTTTATTTGCCTCTATTTTCTATTTAATTTTCGGGAGCAATCTGCCCGTATTTTTCATGTATTCACGATATTGATCACCGAAGAATTCGACCATAAGTGTTTCTTCGAATGCAATTCGCGAGATGGCTTCAAGTATTGTCATTGCAAGCCAGCA